>NZ_CVTU01000109.1:48444-57764 GCF_900004965.1 Pseudomonas sp. 44 R 15 | reverse complement strand
TGAGGTGGTCAACTTTTTCCGGACACCTCAATCGGTGTTTTCAGGCTGTTTGCCGCTCGTACTGATTGGGCGGCAAATAGTCTAACGATGAATGCATTCGTCGTTCATTGTAGAACCGCACAATGTAATCCGTGACGTCCCTGATTGCTTCATCATGATTGGCATAGTCCTTCCTCCAAACACGCTCCATCTTCAGGTTCAAGAAGAAACGTTCCATGACTGCGTTGTCCCAGCAGTTGCCCTTGCGGCTCATGCTGCAGCGCAAGCCATGTCGTGTCAGCATGGCTTGGTAAGTAGCGCCTGCATACTGGCTGCCCCGATCTGAGTGCGCGATCAGACCCGGTTTAGGCTGCCTCTGTGTGATGGCTAGTTGCATAGCACTGCACACCAACTCTGCGCGCATATGCGGAGCCATGGACCAGCCTACGATCTTGCGTGAATACAAATCCATGACAGCCGCCAAGTACAGCCAGCCGCTTCGAGTGCGAATATAAGTGATGTCAGCAACCCATGATTGGTTGATCTGCTCGGGGTTAAACTGGCGGTTGAGCAGGTTCTCAGCTACCGGGAAATTATGATTACTGTTGGTGGTATGAACGAACTTGCGCTTCCAGATCGGGCGTAAATCCTGTTGTTTCATCAGCCGACGGACCTTGTGCCGCCCAATGGATACGCCATCGCTACGCAGTGCTTTCATCACCCGACGACTGCCATAACAGTGCTCATTGGTCATGAACGTAGCTTTGACCTGAGCTGCAACCGGACAGACAGCTTTTGGCTTAAAAGACCGCTGACGAGCTTCATAGAACCCCGAACGGCTGATCCGCAAAACCCGGCAGATACGTATTACCGGGTAGGCCTTGCATTGCATTTGGTGAACCAATTGGTGGATCACTTCAATTCGCGGGCAAAGAAGGCCGTAGCTTTTTTTAATATATCGTTGTCAGTCTTCAGCTCGCGGATCTGCTGCTCAAGCTGACGAATACGCTGTTGCTCGCTGGTTAACGGTTTACCAATCCCTGTACCACCTAACTGCTCGGCTTGGTACTGCTGGACCCAGCGGCGCACGGCAGTGTCACTCAAGTCTAAATCGGTACAAACGGAGTTCACGCTCAGGCCTTGGTCAACAATCATCTTGCAGACTCTTAGCTTGAAAGCGGCGTCGAATTTTCTGTACTTCTTGGTCATGGAATACTCCTCAATAGGTGTAGTTTCACCTATTGAGGTGTCCGGGACTATTAGACCAGCTCAGTACCGCTATCGGGGGCAAGCCCCCTCCCACATTTTGATCTGCATTTTATGTGGGATTTGGTTTGGCCCCAATGACACCCAGAACCAACACACCCTCCGTCGGTCAATGTGACCAGCTCCGCAGCAGCTTGGTCGGCGCTGATATATAGTTCACCCTCGGTTTCCTCTGACTATGAGTGCCCCATGCTTAACAAAGGATTGTTCCTGGCCTGTGCGCTGGCCCTGCTGAGCGCCTGCGATTCTTCCGATAAACCGTCTGCGCCCTCTGCTCCGGCGGCGAGTGTGGCGCCCAAGCCGGCCAAGGCGGCGGTGGATGTGGCGGCGTTGAAGCAGCGGTACGCCGGGCGTGAGTTAAGCGTGGTGGATGTGTCCGAGGTGCAGTTGGACGGGGCCAGCACCCTGTCGGTGAGTTTTTCCATTCCCCTGGACCCGGATCAGAAGTTCGCCGACAAAGTCCATTTGGTCGACAGCAAGTCGGGCAAGGTCGATGGCGCCTGGGAGCTTTCCGATAACTTGATGGAATTGCGCCTGCGCCACCTGGAGCCGCAGCGCAAGTTGGTGCTGACGGTGGATGCCGGGTTGAAGGCGGTCAACGACAACCTGCTCGCCGCCGAATACACCGCTCGCTTGGAAACCCGCGACCTGCAAGCCACCGTCGGCTTCGCCAGCCGTGGCACGCTGTTGCCCACGCGCCTGGCTGAGGGCCTGCCGGTGATCGCGCTGAACGTCGACAAGATCGACGTTGAATTCTTCCGGATCAAGGCCGAGTCCCTGCCGGCGTTCCTGGCGCAGTGGGGGCGCAACACCAGCCTGCAAAGTTACGAATCCCGCGAATTGCTGCCGATGGCCGACCTGGTGTACGGCGGCCGTTTTGACCTCAACCCGGCGCGCAATACCCGCGAAACCCTGCTGCTGCCGATCGCCGGTCTCAAGCAATTGCAGCAGCCGGGTGTGTACCTGGCGGTGATGCGTGCCTCGGGCACCTACAACTATTCGCAACCGGCCACGCTGTTTACCTTGAGTGATATCGGCCTGTCGGTGCACCGCTACGCCAATCGCCTGGATGTGTTTACCCAGGCGCTGGAAGGCGGCAAGGCGTTGAACGGCGTCGAGCTGGAAATCCTCGATGCCGAAGGCCGCGTACTCGGCCAGGGCAAGACCGAAGACGGTGGCCACGCCGAGTTGCCGCTGCCGAAAAAAGCCCAGGTGTTGCTGGCCAAGCAGGGTGAACAAACCAGTTTGCTGCGTCTGGACAGTGCCGCGCTGGACCTGGCCGAGTTCGATATCGGTGGGCAGCCGTCGCACCCGTTGCAGTTCTTTGTGTTCGGCCCGCGTGACCTGTATCGCCCCGGTGAAACCGTGCTGCTCAACGCCCTGTTGCGCGACAAGGACGGCAACGCCGTCAAGCCGCAGCCGGTGAGCGTCGAAGTGCGCCGCCCCGATGAGCAGGTCAGCCGCAAATTCGTGTGGGAGGCCGACGCCTCCGGTCTCTATCAATACCCGCTGCAGCTGGCCGGCGAAGCACCGACCGGGCGCTGGCAGCTGGTATTCGACCTGGGTGATGGCAAGCCGCAGCTGTATGAATTCCTCGTCGAAGACTTCCTGCCCGAGCGCCTGGCGCTGGAGCTCAAGGGCAGTGACACGCCACTGAGCCCGGCGGATGACGCGGTCATCCAGGTCAATGGCCGTTATCTGTACGGCGCGCCGGCCTCGGGTAATCGGGTCAGCGGGCAGGTCTATGTGCGCCCGCTGCGCGAGGCGGTCAAAAGCTTGCCGGGCTACCAGTTCGGCTCGGTCACCGAAGAAGAGCTGAGCCAGGATTTCGAGCTGGACGAAAGCACGCTGGACGCCAAGGGCCAGGAAGAACTGACCCTGGAAAGCAAATGGGCCGAGGCCAAGTCGCCTCTGCAATTGATCGTGCAGGCCAGTCTGCAGGAGTCGGGCGGGCGGCCGATCACCCGACGCCTGGTACAGCCGATCTGGCCGGCCGAGCAGTTGCCGGGCCTGCGCGGGCTGTTTGATGGCACTGAAACCAACGGCGACGGCCCGGCGGAATTCGAAGTGCTGGTGGCCAACCAGGACGGCCAGAAACTTGCCGCGCAGAACCTCAAGGTGCGTCTGGTGCGTGAGCGCCGCGACTATTACTGGAACTACTCGGACAATGATGGCTGGAGCTATCACTACAACGAGAAATTCCTCAACCTTGACGAACAAACCCTCGACATCAAGGCCGGCGACACCGCCAAGGTCAGCTTCCAGGTGGAATGGGGTCCCTACCGCGTCGAGGTCGAAGACCCGCAGACCGGCTTGATCAGCAGCCTGCGCTTCTGGGCCGGCTACCAGGCCCAGGACAACACCGAAGGCGGCGCCGTGCGCCCCGATCAGGTCAAGCTGGCATTGGATAAGCCCGCCTATGCCGATGGCGACACCGCCAACGTCACCGTCACGCCGCCGGCGGCCGGTAAAGGCTACCTGCTGGTGGAGTCCGCCGAGGGGCCGCTGTGGTGGCAGGAAATCGACGTGCCGGCCGAAGGCAAGAGTTTTGCCGTCAAGCTCGACCCGAAATGGTCGCGGCATGATCTGTACGTGAGCGCGCTGGTGATCCGTCCCGGCGAGCGCAAAGCCAATATCACCCCCAAACGCGCGGTGGGCCTGCTGCATCTGCCGTTGGACCGTACCCAGCGCAAGCTTGGCCTGACGCTGACGGCGCCGGAAAAAATGCGCCCCAAACAGCCGCTGACGGTGAAGATCGCCGCCAAAAACGCCGACGGCAGTGTGCCCAAACAGGTGCATGTGCTGGTGGCCGCAGTGGACGTGGGCATCCTCAATATCACCGAATACCCCACACCCGACCCGTACTCCAGCCTGTTCGGTCGCAAGGCCTACGGCGTGGACCAGTTCGACATCTACGGCCAGTTGATCGAAGCCGGGCAGGGCCGTCTGGCCAGCCTGGCGTTCGGGGGCGATGCGGCACTGGCCAAGGGCGGCAAGCGCCCGGACACCAGCGTGACCATCGTCGCCCTGCAAAGCGCGCCGGTGACGCTCAACGAGCAGGGCGAGGGCGAAGTCAGCGTCGATATTCCGGATTTCAACGGCGAGCTGCGCCTGATGGCCCAGGCCTGGAGCGATGACCGTTACGGCATGGCCGAAGCCAAGACAGTGATCGCCGCGCCACTGATTGCCGAGTTGTCGGCACCGCGCTTCCTGGCCGGGGGTGACGAGACGACGTTGGCGCTGGACCTGTCCAACCTGTCGGGCAAGGCGCAGAAGCTGGACGTACAACTGAGCGCCGAAGGGCAGTTGCAGCTGGTCAACGGCGGCGCGCACAGCGTCGAGTTGAAACAAGGCCAGCGCACCACGCTGCGCATCCCGGTGAAAGCCTGGGGCGGCCTGGGCAATGGCAAGGTCAAGGTGACGGTCAACGGTTTGGATCTGCCCGGTGAAAACCTGCCGCCGTTCAGCCGGGAATGGACCCTGGGCGTGCGTCCTGCCTACCCTGCGTTGCTCAAGCATTACCGCGCCGTGCTCAAGGACCAGCCGTGGAGCTTGCCTGCGGGCACGCTGGAGCAGTTCGACAGCGCAGGCAGCGAGGCGTTATTGAGCCTGTCCAGCCGGCCGCCGTTGAACCTCGGCGCGCAGATCAGCGCGCTCAAGGCCTACCCCTACGGTTGCCTGGAGCAAACCGCCAGCGGCTTGTACCCATCGCTCTACGCCGATGACGCGTTGCTTAAACGCCTGAGCATCAAGGGCGAGCCGGATACCGAGCGTAAACGCAAGATCGAGTTGGGCATCGAACGCCTGCTGGGCATGCAGCGCTACAACGGCAGCTTCGGTTTGTGGGGCGCCGACGGCGAGGAAGAATATTGGCTGACCGCCTATGTCACCGACTTCCTGCAGCGCGCCCGTGACCAGGGTTTTGCAGTGCCGGCCGAGGCGCTGAAGAAAGCCAGTGAGCGTCTGTTGCGCTATGTGCAGGAGCGCAACTTGATCGAAGTCGACTACAGCGACAACGCCGAACACACCCGCTTTGCCGTGCAGGCCTATGCCGGCATGGTTTTGGCGCGCAGTCAGCAGGCGCCGCTGGGGGCCTTGCGCAGTATCTTCGAGCGACGCAGCGATGCGCGTTCCGGCTTGCCCCTGGTGCAGTTGGCCATTGCCCTGCAGAAAATGGGCGACCAGCCGCGTGCGGACCAGGCGCTGCTCGCCGGCCTGGCCGCGCAGCGCAGCGCCAAGGAATGGCTGGCCGACTACGGCAGCCCGTTGCGCGATCAGGCGATGATCCTGGCGTTGCTGGAAGAAAATGACCTGGCCAAGGGCAAGCGCGAGGAACGTCTGTTCGCGCTCTCGGACCAGTTGGCGGCCAGCCCGTATTTGTCGACCCAGGAGCGTAATTCGCTGTTCCTCGCCGGGCGGCTCGGGCTCGCCCAGCCAGAGGCGAACTGGCAAGTGTCGCTGACCGGCAGTGGTGGTGTGCGTGAACTGAACAACCAGCAATCAACCCTGCAACTGGATGACAAGCTGCTGACCAGCGACTTGAGCCTGAGCAATCAGGGGGACACGCCGGTGTACCAGCAACTGACGATTTCCGGTTACCCACAAGTGCCACCGGCAGCGGGCGGTGAGAACCTGAGCATCCGTCGCGAATACCTGGGCATGAACGGTCAGCCGCTGAACCTGCGCAGCCTCAACAGCGGCGACCTGGTGCTGGTGCATTTGGCGGTCAGCGCCAAGCAACGCGTGCCGGATGCCCTGGTGGTCGACCTGCTGCCCGCCGGCCTGGAACTGGAAAACCAGAACCTGGCCCAAAGCGCGGCCAGCCTGGAGAATGCGAGCAGCCAGGTGAAGGAGTGGCGCGAGTCGATGCAGAACGCGTCGCTCAAGCATCAGGAGTTTCGTGATGACCGCTACGTGGCGGCGATGAACCTGGACGGTTACGGCGGCACCACGCACTTGCTGTACCTGGCACGGGCAGTGACACCGGGCACTTACCGCGTGCCGCCGCCCCAAGTGGAGTCGATGTATCGGCCGAACTGGCAGGCGGTGGGCGAAACCCCGGCAGATATGGTGATCAAGGGCCGCTGAAAAACCAATGTGGGAGGGGGCAAGCCCCCTCCCACAGGGATTGTGATCAGTGCACAACCCAGCTCAACAACCACAGGCCCAGCACCAGCCAGATGATCCCGATAATGACCGAGGCCCGCATAAAGGCGCGTACCGCCGAGTACAAAAAGAGCAGCCCGACGATCAGGGTGATAATGCTGATGATCGAGGTGTCCATGCCCAGGGTGCGCGATAAGCCATCGATAAAGTTGCCGCCGGCGTGGGTCAAGGCTCCGAACAAGCCGCTCAGACCGTCGACGATAAAGCGGATGACGGAGCCGAGCGCCTGGCCCAACCATTCGAAAAAGCTTTCTACCTGCATGTGCGTGTCCTGATTAAGAAGGTGGGCGTAACTGTGCCTTTGGTCGTTGTTGCGACAGGCGAGTTCCCTGCAAGCATAGAGGTTTGCCCGGTTGAATTTGCGTTTTGTTGCTCGCTGGACACTGTTGAGCCTGTTGTTGGTCATTGCCCTGCTGTGGCTGGCCGACCGTATCTGGCCCTTGCCGTTGCCCCAGGACGACCTGGCCCGGGTGGTCCTGGCCGAGGATGGCACGCCATTGTGGCGCTTTGCCGATGCCGATGGCGTGTGGCGCTATCCGGTGCACACCCGCGAGGTCTCACCGTATTACCTGGACGCGGTGCTGACCTACGAAGACCGTTGGTTCTATCGCCACCCCGGGGTCAATCCGTTGGCGCTGGTGCGGGCGACGTGGCAGAACCTGACCGGCGCACGGGTGGTGTCGGGCGGCAGCACCTTATCGATGCAGGTGGCGCGCTTGCTCGATCCGCATTCACGCACCCTGCAGGGCAAGTTGCGGCAACTCTGGCGTACCGCACAGCTGGAATGGCATCTGTCCAAGGACGAAATCCTCACCCTGTACCTGAACCGCGCGCCCTTCGGCGGCACGCTGCAGGGCGTGGCGGCGGCCAGTTGGGCCTATCTGGGCAAATCCCCGGCGCAACTGACCCACGCCGAAGCCGCCCTGCTCGCGGTATTGCCCCAGGCACCGAGCCGCCTGCGCCCGGACCGTCACCCGCAACGCGCGCAGCAGGCGCGGGACAAAGTGCTGCGCCGCCTCGCCGAGTTCCAGGTATGGCCGCAATCGGCGGTCGATGAAGCCCTGGAAGAACCGCTGCTGCTCGCGCCGCGCCTGGAACCGAGCCTGGCCCCCTTGCTTGCGCGGCGCCTGAACCGGCCGGACAGCCCGCCCTTGATCCGCACCACCGTGGACGCCACCCTGCAACGTCGCCTCGAAGACCTGCTGCTGGGCTGGCGTGCGCGTTTGCCCGAACATACCTCGGCGGCGATCCTGGTGGTGGAGGAGGAAACCATGGCCGTGCGCGCCTACCTCGGCTCGGTGGACATCAATGATGCCAAGCGTTTTGGCCATGTGGACATGATCAACGCGCTGCGCTCGCCCGGTTCCACCTTGAAACCCTTCCTCTATGGCATGGCCCTGGACGACGGCCTGATTCATTCCGAGTCCCTGCTGCAGGACGTGCCGCGCCGCTACGGCGATTACCGGCCGGGCAATTTCTCCATGGGCTTTACCGGGGCGGTGCCGGCGAGTACGGCGCTGTCCAGCTCGCTGAACCTGCCGGCGGTGCAATTGCTGGAAGCCTACGGGCCGAAACGCTTTGCCGCGCAGATGCGCATCGGCGGCATGCCGCTGGCGTTGCCGGCGCTGGCCGAGCCGAACCTGGCGTTGATCCTGGGCGGTGCCGGCAGTCGCCTGGAAGAGCTGGTCAGCGGCTACAGTGCATTGGCCCGCGACGGCAAGAGCGCCACCCTGCGCCTGCAGCCGGATGACGCGCTGCGCGAACGGCCATTGCTGTCGCCAGGGGCGGCCTGGATCGTGCGGCGTATCCTCAGCGGCCAGGCGCGCCCCGACCGCGACCCACGGGCCGAACTGGTGCAGCGCCCGACGCTGGCCTGGAAGACCGGCACCAGCTATGGCTTTCGTGATGCCTGGGCGATTGGTGTCGGCCCGCGTTATCTGATCGGCGTCTGGATCGGTCGTCCGGACGGCACGCCGGTGCCGGGGCAGTTTGGCCTGGCGTCGGCGGCGCCGTTGATGTTGCAGGTGCATGACGTACTGACCAACCGCGACAGCCAGCGCGGCATCAGCGCGCCCGTCAAGGCCGTGCCGGCCAATGTGGGCGTGGCGGCAATCTGTTGGCCGCTGGGCCAGCCGATGAGTCGCAGCGATCCCAATTGTCGTCGCCAGCGTTTTGCCTGGACACTGGACAACACCACACCGCCGACGTTGCAGGCACTGGATCAGCCGCTGAGCGTGGGGTTGATGGAAAACCTCTGGGTCAACGCCAAGGGCTTGCGCGTGGACGCCCATTGCCCTGGCGCCGAACCGAAGCATATCGCCCTGTGGCCGGCGCCGCTGGAGCCCTGGCTGCCCAGGGTGGAGCGCCGTGAAGCACGCATCCCGGCCGCCGACCCGGAGTGCCCGCCGCCGGCACTGGCCGCCGCTTCGCCGTTGTCAATCGTGGGCGTGCGCGAGGGCGATCAACTGCGTTTGCCCGCTGCCAGTCAACAGGCCCTGCGCCTGAAAATCTCCGCGCTGGGCGGCAGCGGGCGGCGCTGGTGGTTTCTCAATGGCGCGCCGTTGGGGGATAGCGCCAATCAGGACAGCATCAATGCCAGCTTCGAGCGGTTGGGGCGCTATCAGCTCAGTGTGTTGGATGAGGCCGGGCAGACTGCCAGGCTTGAGTTCAGTGTTGTGGATTAGGGCCTCATCGGGGGCAAGTCGAATCGTCGCACCGCTCCTCCCACAATTTTGATCTGTGAACACTTTTCAAATGTGGGAGGGGGCTTGCCCCCGATGGCGGCCTCTGGGCTGGCCAGGATGCTGGATTGGAACGAGTACATATCCGTTTCTGCGGTAACGGCTGCTATGGGTTCCGCTTTTACAGCGGCTCACTTTTGAAAAGCGCAAAAGTAAGCAAAACGCTCT
>NZ_CVTU01000109.1:27387-48394 GCF_900004965.1 Pseudomonas sp. 44 R 15 | reverse complement strand
CGTTCGGCCAGCGTGGTTTAACGGGGCGCCTGAGATCAAGATCAAAAGCAGATCAAGAGCGACTCGCTTCGCATCGTGGTTACGGTTGGGCGCTGCTGAGTTGTGTAGATACCTATGCTCATCGGGGGCAACACCGCTATTCACTTGCCTTCACTCCCCATCCCCCTGAAGCTATACCCATTCAGGAGCCCCCAATGAACCTCGAACACCTCACCGAACGCTTGCACCGCATCCGCGATACCAACGATTGGAAGCAATTCCACAGCCCGAAAAACCTGGCCATGGCCGCCAGTGTGGAAATGGCCGAACTGGTCGAGATTTTCCAATGGCTGACCGAAGACCAGTCGCGCCAATTGCCGGCCGATAAGCTCGCTCATGCCGGCCAGGAAGTCGGCGATATCGTGCTGTACCTGCTATTGCTGTGCAGTGAGCTGGGCCTGGACATGAACGAAGTGGTGCGCGCCAAGCTGGCCGACAGCGAACGGCGGTTTGCCCATGAGTGATCGGCATTTCGACCAGTTGGCCACGCGCTTCGCCGAGAAAATCTATGGCGGTGCCAAGGGTGCGATTCGCCTGGCGGTGTTGCAGGCCGATCTCGCCGAGGCGTTGCCGGATCGCCCGTTGCGCGTGCTGGATATCGGCGCGGGGTTGGGGCATATGTCGTTGTGGCTGGCCGAGCGTGGCCATCAGGTGACCCTGGCCGAGCCTGCCGCGCCCATGCTCGACGGCGCGCGCCAGCGTTTTGCTGATGCCGGGCAGAGCGCCACGTTCATCCAGGCGCCCTGGCAAGACTTGCTCGGCCAGCTCACCGAGCCCTACGATCTGGTGCTGTGCCACGCCGTGCTGGAATGGCTGGCCGAGCCCCATGCGATCCTGCCGGTGCTGCATCAATTGACGCTGCCCGGCGGTTGGTTGTCCCTGGCGTTCTATAACCGCGATGCGCTGATCTACCGCAACCTGCTCAAGGGCCACTTTCGCAAGATGCGCAGGAACGATATGGCCGGCGAAAAGCAGAGCCTCACGCCGCAACAGCCACTGGACCCAAGGGAATTGGCGGCGCAACTCGAAGGGCTGTGGCAGGTCGAAAGCCAAAGTGGCGTGCGCGTGTTCCATGACTATATGCCGGTGGAATTCCAGGCGCGCGCCGAGCTGCAGGATCTGTTGGAGATGGAACTCGCTCACCGTCGTCACCCAAGCTTTGCCGGACTTGGGCGTTATTTGCACTGGGTGTGCCGTCCGGTTTAAGCAGCCCAGTCTGCGGAGGTCGAAATGCGTCGTCTCTGTTTGATCCTGTTGTCCCTTGGGCTGGGCGCCTGCTCCAGCCCTAACCCCTACGTGGCCGCGTCGGCGCCAATGCCGCCGGCCCCGGCCCAGGCGGCCACCACCTTTGATGCCAGCGCTTACCCGGCGCCGGTGCGCGACTATGGCGCCTACCGCAATTGGGCCTGGCGCAACGGCCAGTTGCCGGCCGGCACTGCCTGGGCGGATTCGGCCCAGGTGGCCGAAGCCGTCAGCGGTGCGCTGGACCAGCGCGGCCTGCGTCCGGTGCATGACACGCGTGCGCCGGACCTGCTGGTCAGCGCCGATGTGCGCCTGGAGAAGCGTCTGCGCCAGGTCCAGGACGATTATGGCTACGGTTATGGCGGCTACAACCGCTATGGCAATGGCTACGGCATGTACAACTCGGTGCCGATGGTGCGTACCTATGAAGTGCAGGTCGTGGTGGTGCGCGTCAATCTGTTCGACGCCCGCAGCGGCCAGCCGGTGTGGAGCGCTAGCGCCGAAACGGGCAGCCAGGGCAGCCTCAGCGAGCGCGCCGATGCGTTGCGTCAGGCGGTGCAGAAGGCAATGACGGCGTATCCTCCGCGTTAACCGCTATGCTCAACTGAAGCCGGACCGATCATCGGAGAACCCTTATGTTTCGTCGTATCGCTACGCTTGCCGTTGTCCTGCTGCTGGGCGGTTGCCAGAGTAATCAGGTCAACCATGACTTTGACGCCAGCCGCGACTTTGGCGCCTACCGTAACTGGGCCTGGAAAGAGCCGGCGCTGCAATATCGTCCGGATGATCCGCGTATCAAGAGCGACCTCACCGAGCAGCGTATTCGCCAGGCGGTGGGCGAGCAGCTTGACCAGCGCGGTCTGCGGCCGGCTGGGCCGGGTAGCAAGGCCGAGCTGTCTGTGCAGGCCTATCTGATCGTCGAGGACCGTCAGCAACAGGTCACCACTAATTACGGGGGGGCTTGGGGCGGGCCGTGGAATGGGTATTGGGGGGCGCCGATGTATAACGAAACGCGCAGCATCTCTTACAAGGTGGCGACGCTGCAGATTGATTTGCTCGATGGCAGGGACGGTAAGTTGGTGTGGCGGGGCAGTGATGAGCAGATCATGGCCAGTTCGCCGAATCCGCAGGACCGGAGTAATGCCATTCGCAGCACGGTGGCCAGGATTCTTGCCAACTATCCGCCCCGCTGACCTTGTGGAAAGGGATCTGCTCCGGTGAAGGCCTCCCGGCCTCCTCGGTCATAATGTGGGAGGGGGCTCGCCCCCGATGGCGGCCTCTGGGCCGACCAGGATGCTGGGGGCATATCCGCTCCTGCGTTCAGCCAGCATGGTTTGACGGGGCGCTTGAGATCAAAAGCAGATCAAGATCAAGAGCGACTCGCTTCGCATCGTGGTTAGCGTTGACGGCTATAGCCTGCGAAGTTGTGTAGATATTGTTCATCGGGGCAACCCCCTTCCACATTGACCCTTGCCAGCCGCCACTCTTGTCTACACTCATCCATACCCTCAGGAGCGTAAACGCTCGGCGACGCGCCGGCACAGGAGTGCTCGATGTCTCCCCGATTTCATGGCAAGCAACGTGGCGCTATCGGTCTGATGGCCGTTGGTGTTTTGGCGCTGGTGTTGGCGTTTACTTTGCTGGCGGTGGACAGCGGGCGGCTTTATCTGGAGAAGCGCCGGCTGCAGGGAGTGGCGGATACGGCAGCGCTGGAAGCGGTCAGCCGCAGCGGCACTTGTGCGGCGGGTTTGAGCGCGGCGGCGTTTGCGGCGCAAAGTGTGGCACGCAATCACTTTGTTGTGGGTAGCGGTAATACCTTGGTCACCCGCTGCGGCGCGGTAACCACGGCGGCTTCCGGCCGACGGGTGTTTGCTGCCAACCCGGCGCTGTCGTCAGCCATTGAGGTGGTGGTCGGCAAAACCGTGCCCACCAGCGTGGCCGGTGGCATCTGGTCGATGATGTCGGGTAACTCGGTCAGCCTCAATACCCGGTTGAGCGCGACGGCAGTGGCGGCCAAACCCACCCCGCCGATTGCGCAGTTGAGCATCAGGAGCACGTTGGTTAACGTTGATACCGCCAGTGCCAGCATGATGAACGCGGTGTTCAGTGGGCTGCTCGGTGGTGGGGTCAATGTTTCCGTGCTCGGCTGGAACGGCCTGCTCAACAGCAATATCAATATGCTCAGTTACCTCGATCAATTGGCCGTCGACCTGCATGTCACCGCCGGCGACTACACCCAACTGCTGAGCACCACGGTGAGCGCCTCGCAATTGGTTCAGGCGGCAATCACCGTGCTGGGCAGCGACCCGTTGACGCTGGATGCAGTCACCGCGCTGGGCGCTATCAAAGGGGCGACGCTCAACAATCCGTTGCCGCTCACACTGGGCAAAATCCTGCAACTGCAGACGGGTATCACCGCCGCCGCGCTGAATGCCAATCTTCAGCTGTTTCAGCTGGTCCAGGGCGTGGTGCAACTGGCCGGCAACCAGAGCGCGGCGGCGGTGACGCTGCCCGTGAGCCTGTTGGGGCTGGCCAATATCACCACGCAGATCAAAGTCATGGAGCCGCCGCAGTTATCGGCCATCGGCAATCCGATGCTGGCGGCGGCCAACCCGTTGGGCCCGAATAAAATTTATGTGCGCACCGCCCAACTGCGCACGCAGATAACCTTGAGTTTGCCGGTGCTCGGCAGTTTGTCCGGCTTGACCACGGCGGTAAATGACCTGGTGGGGCCGCTGACACCGGTCCTCAGCGGCCTGTTGAGCTTGAACCTGGTGACCACGATTAACTCCACGCTTTGCCTGTTGGGCGCCGGTTGCCAACAGTTGGACGTGCTGGCACTGCCGGGCAACCTGCCGCTGAAGATCGTGCTGGATGCCGGCGGCGCCAGCAGCTATGTCACCGCCTATAGCTGCCCGGCGGCAGGCGCGGGCACCAAGAGCTTGACGGCCAACACCACCACCTCGGCGGCATCGCTGAACGTGGGCAATATCAGCAATGCATTTTCATCCACACAGCCAATGACCGTGGAGCCGTTGGCCTTGATCGATTTCGGCATCAAGACGTGCCATAAGATCCTCGGCATCGGCAGTTGCGACCCTCGCGTACCCTTTGCGGGGGGCGGCGTCGGGATCAAGGTGCAAAGCCCGATTGCGGGCAGCAACAGTATCCAGAACCTGGTGTTTTCCAGCACCACGCCCTTTGCCATGCCCGCCAATGTGGGGCTTGCCCCCAGCTATCAAACGTTCGCACCGGCCACTAACCTGGTCAGTGGCCTTACCACAGCCCTCAATGGCGTCGGCATTACTGCTTATCAACCGGTGGGGAGCAATCCCTTGGGAAGCGTGATCGCCGGCACGGTGTCGTTGCTCAGCGGCGTCAGCACGCTGGTGACGCCCATGTTGAACAATGTGCTGAGCCCGCTGCTCAATCCGATCGTCAACAACCTGTTGAGCAGCTTGGGTATCAGCCTGGCAAGCGTGACCGTGGGCGCCAACCTGAGCTGCGGCCAGACCGGCGAGGCTTATCTGGTGATTTAAGCATCGGCGACCCTGGGCAGTTCCACGCAGAATCGCGCGCCGTGTTCGCCGTTGCTGACGCTGAGGCGTCCGCCCATGTTTTCAACGATGCCGTAGCTCACCGACAGGCCCAGCCCGGTGCCCACGCCAATCGGCTTGGTGGTGAAGAACGGCTCGAAGATGCGCTCCAGCAAACGCGGGTCAATGCCGCCACCGTTGTCTTCGACCCAGATGCGCACGTGGCGGCTGTCGTGTTCGGTGTGCAGCGCGATCCATGGGCGCAGGTCCGGGTGCTTTTCCTTCAGGCTCAATAGCGCATCGCGGGCATTGACCATCAGGTTGATCAGCACTTGCTCCAGCTGGTCGGCGTAGCCTGTGACCTGCACAGGCGTATCGGCCTGGGTCAGTTTGATCTCCACGCCCTTGCCGCGCAGGCCTTCGCTGAGCAGTGACAGGGTGCCTTCCACCGCCTGCGCCGGGTCGAAGGGGTGCTGCTCGACTTCCGAGCGGCGGCCGAATACGCGCATGTGGTCCACCACCCGCGCCGCGCGTTGTACCTGCGCGTCAATGCGCTGGAGTTTCTCCGTCAGGTAGTCGATCTGCGCGTCGCCATTGCCCAGGCGCTTGAGTACGTTGACGATGGCCATGCGCATCACGTTCAGCGGCTGGTTGATCTCATGGGCCAGGCCGGTGGCCATTTCGCCGAGGGTGGCCATTTTCGCGCTTTGCGTCAGTTGCTGCTGGGAGCGCCGCACTTCGGTGTTGTCGCGGCCCACGGCCTGCACTTCGAGCAGATTGCCGTGTTCGTCGAACACGCCACGGTCCGACCATACCCACCAGGCATGCTCGCGCCCGGGCAGTTGCAGGCTGATTTCCGCCGTGCTCACGGGAAATTCCGGCGTCAGTTGCTCGATGCGCAGCATGAACGCCGCGCGTTGCTCGGGCGATAACCAGTGCCCCAGGTTCTGCCCCGGCAATTGGCCGGGCAGGCACTCCAGGTAGTTGGCCAGGGGCGTATTACCAAAGGTCAGGGTCAGGTCCGGACGGTAGCGGCAGATCATCGCCGGGGAGTCTTCCACGAGGATGCGGTAGCGTTCCTCGCTGTCCTTGACCTGTTGCGCGGCCAGGGTCGCCTCGGTGACGTCCAGCCACAGTCCGACCGCCTCCACCGGCAGGCCGAGGTCGTCGCGCAGCAACTTGGCTTCGTCGAGCAGCCAGTGGTAGTCGCCGTGTTTATCCTGGACCCGGTAGCGGCTGCGCACACTGCCTTCGCGCAGCAGTTGGCGCGTACGCTGGAAGTACAGGTCGCGGTCATCCGGGTGGACCCATTGCACCAGGCTGTCGTAGCTGCATTCGGCGAGCGTGCGGCCCAGCAGCGGCAGCAGGCTGTCGCTGAAAAACACCGGCTGCAGGGCGCCTTTCACGTAGCGCTGCACATAGATCACCGCCGGCGAGCTGGCGATCAGGTTGTCCAGGCGGGCGTGGGCGGCGTCGGCTTGCAGTTGCTGGTTCTTGACGTCGCTGATATCGAGCATGAAGCCGATCCAGCGGCGCTGCTCACCGGCGCCCAGGGCCTGGCCCTGCACGCGGTACCAGGTGGGGGGCTGGTCGCTGTCGCCACGGTTGAGGCGCACGCTGGCGAGCAAGGGTTTGCCGAGGGTCTGCAAGTCGTGCAGGCGGCTGTGCAGTTCCTGGCGATCGGCCGGGTGGATGAGGTTCAGCCAGGTTTCCAAGGGTTGACGGGTGGGGCTTTCTTCGCCGCTCAGGTTGCGCATCAATTGCGGTGCGAGCTGGATCTCGCCGCCGGCGGGCAGCAATTCCCACCAGCCGGTGCCCAGCAAACCCTGCAGGGCTTCCTGGCGTTCCAGTTGCAGATGGTGGTGCTGTTCACGCAGACGGCTGAGCAGCGGGGCGGCGAGGGCGGCGGCGAGGTTCAGCCAGTCGCGCTCGTGTGTGTCGGCTTCACCGCTGAAGGCTGCGCACAACAGCCACGCGGCGACACCCTGGGCATCGCGGTAGGGCACCAGGAAACCGTCGGCATTGCCGAACACGCTGTGCAGCCGCGGGTGCTCCCCGTGACCGTAAGTGGCGTGCAGGCTCAAGGGAACGGTGCCGTCGAGGCTGTCCAGGCACGTGCCTAGGCGCTGCCCGGTGTGCCACAACTGCGGCGCGTCATGTTGGGCGTAGTGGCTGTAGATCACCCAGGCCTGGTCCTCTTGATCAACAAGCGCCAGGGCGATACACGGGATTCGCCAACGCTGCGCCACGCTGCACAGTTGGTCGTTGAACACATCGGGCAAGCGGCTGAGGCTGCACACGCGCAATTGCTCGCTGGCCTGACTGGTCAATTGCTGATTCTGTTCACGCTGTTCGGCCAGTCGTCGGCCGCTGAGCAGATCGCCGATATCCACCGCATGCAGCCGCCATTCATTGTCGTGCGGCTCGAGGGTGGCACGGGTGTGCAGCACCTGCCCGGCGATGCCCTGGAAATCCAGGTCAAGGCTATGGCGCTGCCAGTCGGCTGGGACGCCCTCCACCGCCAGGGCGCTATGGGCGCGCAGCAAGGCTCGCAGCGGCGCCGCCTCGGCATGGGGCGCCAGCTGTGAGCGCAGTGTGCCGCTGATACCGAGCACCTGGCCTTGCGCATCCAGTTGCACCTGCAAACCGGCCGAAGGCGGCGCAGCGGGAACGATCGCCAGCGCAGCGCTACGACCAAGCAAACGCCCGAACAGCGTGTCCCCCGAAGTCAAAACTGCAAGCTCGACTGGGCCCGCAGCGTCGCCGGCAACTGCGGCACGCTGCCAATGCCGGGCAGCACGATGAAGGGCATCACCGCCTGTAGATTGGCTGAGGGATAGTCGATCTGTACCGACAGCAGGCCATTCACGAACGTGGTGCTGACATGTGTTGCCGCATCGAAGTGATAGGCGCTGGGGATCCACTTCAGACGGTCGCTGATTGCGCTTCTGGCGGTGGTTTGCACGGCACTGCTGTAGCCCTGCATCGCCGGGTCGAGCCCCACGCTGAGGCGTACCGCTTCGGCGGTGGCCTGGTTGAACGACTGCAGCAACAGCAGCGGCAGGCTATAGCTGACCATGCCGTAGAACACCGCGAAAAAAATCACGAAGACGGCCACGAACTCGATCGCGGCTGTGCCTTTCTGCTTGTGGGGGAGGCTAGTTTTCATCACCGCGTCTACCCTGACGGCTACTACTTGATATCAGCATAGAATCAATCAGCGAAAAGGCAGGTTTTTTACGTGATCCAGGGTGTGGTGGTGATGGTGTGGTTGGTGGTGTGTGCGGTGCAGGACACGCGGCAGCGATTGCTCGCCAACCGCCTGACGCTGGGGGTTGCATTGCTGGGCGGGGTCTACTTGTTCTGGACCGGCAGCACCTGGCTCGGTGCCTCGGTCGGCCAAGGCCTGTGGGCATTTGTGCTGGCGCTGCTGTTGACCTTGCCGGGTTACGCCCTGGGCCGTCTCGGCGCCGGGGATGTGAAGCTGCTCGCAGCCTTGGCATTGATTTCGGACGCCGAGTATTTATTGGGTGCGTTTATCGGCGCCGCCCTGACGAGTGTGCTCTGGCTGTTGCTGGCGCCAAAGCTCTGGCCGCTTATGGGTCAAAGGCTTACAGATTGCCTCGGGCACCTGGCCCCCGAACCGTCAAAAAAACTGCCGTTTGCGCCCTTCCTGCTGGTGGGATTTACGCTGGTCTGGTTTTGGATCCACTGAGCGCCGCAGGGCTCTGGCGCTATGTACAGAGTCGGGAAGTACGTCTACGTTTAATAAGGCGTTGTATAGGAATTGAGTGGTTTGAGGATGGGTCAATCTTTGGCTTGCCAGGCATGGAGTAGCGCGTGAACAAGCTTAATTCTGCGGTAAAAGTGCTCGTGGTCGACGATCAGCCGCTGATCGTGGAAGAGCTGTGTGAGTTTCTTGAAAGCAGCGGGTTCCGTTGTGTCCCCTGTGAGTCCAGTCAGCAAGCCTTGAAGCGCTTTGGCGAAGACAGTGAAATCGGGTTGGTGCTGTGCGATCTGCATATGCCGGGCATGGACGGCATCGAGTTGGTCCAGGCGCTGCAAAAGATTGCCGGCAGGCAGCGGGTGTTCGAGTCGATCATGTTGACCGGGCGCTCCGACAAGCAGGACGTGATCAAGGCCCTGCGCGCCGGCATCGCGGACTACTATCAGAAGCCAATCAATCTGGACGAATTGCTCGAAGGTTTGCAGCGCCAGGAAGTCGCGTTGCAGGAGCGCAGGAAAGACCTGCAACTGGGCAACTTGAACCAGAAGCTGCAATTTCTCTCCGAAACGATCGACGACCTGTACCAGGACCTCGATAAAGTGCGTCGCAGTCCGGCTGGGTCGGACGCTGAAGAGGCCTCGACGCAGGAGGCGGGCCAGGTTGAAATGCCTGCGATTTTCCACCAGTTGTCACCGCGCCAACTGGACGTGGCCAGGCTGGTCGGAAAGGGGCAGACCAATTATCAGATTGCCTGCGAACTGGGCATCACCGAGAACACCGTCAAGCTGTATGTTTCCCAGGTGCTGCGGCTGACGCATATGCATAACCGCACGCAGTTGGCCCTGGCGTTGGCGCCCAATAACGCGGCGATGCGCCAGCGGGTGACGGCGCACTGAAGGCAACGGGTCAATGTAGGAGCGAGCTTGCTCGCGAAAAACGTCAACGATAACGCGTGTTTTCTGAATGAACGCGGCGCCTGTGAGTTTTTCGCGAGCAAGCTCGCTCCTACATTTTTGCGTGCTCAGTTGCCGCCCTCGGTTTTTCCGCCGACTTTTTGCTCGAAAAACTCCGGAATCTCATGCTTGAAGCTGTCCACCCAGCGCTGCGCGGCCAGGTCGCGTTCGGCGGCGGAGGCTGCCTGTGGCGTGGTGGATGCCGCTCGGCCACTGACCTGCAGGGCCAGCCAGTCCTCCGTGGCGGCCTGCTGCGGGGAGGACGGGCCAGGCTCGATGGCCATGACGCTGAGGGGCAGGGCCAGCGCGGCGAGGCTGGCAAGACAGGGCAGTTTCATTGTCAATTCCTCGGGTTGCTATGGGCTTCACTGACCGTGGCGATCTGATCCTTGGCCTTTGCGGCCTTGACGCTTGAGGCCTTGAGTTGCTCGGCGCGGGCCTGGGCCTGGGTGACTTGTTCGGGGCCCAGGCCTGTCTGGCTGACCACCTGCGCGGCCTGCTTCCAGTTGTCTTGATAGATCAGCAGCGTCACCAGATTGATGGCCGCCAGCGGGTCACTCTGCTTGAGCTCCATGGCGGTCATGAATTCAAACCGTGCATCTTCCAGGCGCAGTTGGTTGAGGTACACCACGCCCAGGTCATTGCGGATTTTCTCGTCGGTGGGCGCCAGCCGCGCCGCGCGCTGCAAATGGGCCATGGCCAGGCTGTTGTCGCCTTTGGCCGCGGCCATTTGCCCCAGGCCGTGTTCGCCTTCGGCGGCCATGCAGGTGCCGAGCAGGCTGCGGTACAGCGGCTCGGCGCTGCGCCCGAGCAAGCGATACGCCTTGGCCTGGCGCAGGCGCACCTGGGGCAAACTGGCCGGCAGGGTGTGCAGGTTGGCCAGGCTGGCGTGCAGTTTGCCGTCGTTGGCCATTTCATCGGCCAGGTTCAACGACAGCGTCTGTTCGGCGTCGGGCTTGGGGCAACTGCCGGTGGCCGTCAGGGCGCTCCAGGGGGTTTGACCATCGGTGGCGCAACCACCGAGCAGCACCAGGCTCAAACCGGCGATCAAGGCTTTCATCGAGGATTCCTCATAAGTTACTCAAGGCCCGGGTGATGCCGATGAATGCCGGCCCCCCGAGCACGATCAGCAAGGCGGGAAACAGAAACACCATCATCACCACCGACATCTTCGCTGACATCTTCGACACAAATTCCTGGATGCGGGTCAGGCGCCGGTCGTCGAGCAATTGCTTGAGCGCCAGCAACGACTTCATCGCGCCGGCGCCCTGATGAACCAGTTGCTGGAGGATGATGCAGGTGTCGGTGAACTCGTCCACGGCCAGCAGCCTGGCGGTCTTGCCCAACTCTTCACTGAGCTCAAGGCCGGAGTCGACCCGGTTCAGGATCAGCCGCAATTCATGGGTCAGCGCCGGCAGCAGGCGTTGCGCTTCGATGCTCAATACACGCAGCGCCTGTTCGACCGCCATGCCCGATTCGAACAGGATGCGCAGCAGCGGAATGAACGTCGAGACTTCCTGGGAGATGCGCTGCTGGCGGGCCTTGGCCACGCTGGCCAGGATGCGTTTGGGCAACAGGTAGCCGATGCCGAGCGCGATCAGGGGCACCAGCCATGGCGAGTCGCCCTTGGGAAACAGCACCTGCTGCGTGATCAGGGTCACGATCAGCAGCAGCACCGGCGTGCCGATCTGGAAGGCGGCGAACATCGAGCGCTGGTTGGCTTTGCGCCAACCCACGCGGTTGAGCAGGGTCTGGGTTTCGTTGTCCAGGCTGATCGAGCGTTGCGCCAGCGGGCTGTTGCCCAAGTGCCGCATCATCGCACCGAGACGGTGTTCGCGACCCATCCGGCCTTGCAGGCGCTGGGCAACCAGGCGCTGACCACGCCGATGTTTGATCAGGTTGGCCAGCACCAGCGCCAGGGCGGCCAGAAACAACACGGCGCTGATCAGCAATGAAATAGCCATCTCATACGCTCCGCAACATGCGCCACAGGGTGAAGCAGCCGAGCACCTGCATGATCAGGGCGACAAACAACAGCAGGCGGCCGGTGCCGTCGTTCCACATGGTCATCAGGTAGTCCGGGTTGACCGCCAGAAAATAGCCCACCATCGAAATGGGCAACGCGGTGAGCACGTAGGCGGTCACCCGGGTTTCGCCGGTCAGGGCGCGCAGCTGGCGCGCGGCTTGCTCGCGCTCGCGGATCATCTTGATCAGGTTTTCCAACAGCTCGCTGGCATTGCCGCCGTAGCGGTGATTGACCTTCAAGCCCAGGGCGAACAGACGGAACTCGTCGCGTTCGTAGAATTCGGCGAAATCGTGGGCGGACTCCGGCAGGCTGACGCCCAGTTGCACGTTGCGCCGCATTCGGCCCATGGCATTTTTCAGCGGGTCTTCGGCCACCTCGATACCGCCCAGCACCGCGTCGGCCAGGGTGCGTCCGGCCTTGAGACTGCGCACGGTGTGGTCGAGCAATGGCGGCAGTTGCTCGATCATGCGTTTGATCCGGCGCTGGTAACGCCAGGCGAGGTACAGGCGCAGCAGCACGGGCGGCAACAGCAGCATCACCAGCAGGCCGAGCCAACCGGCGAGCATCACCCCCAGCACGGCGCCCAGGCCCCAGGCGGTCAGCCACAGGCGCAGGTTGTCACTGGGTTTACCCAGGCCTGCGCGCAGGAACATGCGTTCCACGCCGCTCCAGGAAGCGCTTTCTTCGACGAGCTGCGGCTGGCCTTCGGCGAGGCGGTCCAGCACGCGTTCGGTACGGGCGCGGCGCAAGCCGTTCTGGAATGAGCGGACCGACAGGCCGATCAGGATCAGGCAGATGCACAGCAGGATGGCCCCGGTCATGCTCGATTCCCCTCCAGGGCTAGGCCGGTTCGCGGCGCAGTTTTTCGCCGGCCGGGTTGAGCGCCTCGCGCACGAAGCCGAAGCCGGTACGCCGGTCATGGCGAAACAGCGTGTTGGTCACGTACACGTCGTCGCGGATGCCCACCACTTCGACCACCTCGCTGACGCAACGACGACCGTCCGGCAGGCGGGTCAACTGGACCACCACATCCAATGCCGCGCAGATCATCTGGCGCAGGGTCTTTTCCGCGACCACGCGGCCGGTCAGGCCCACCAGGGTTTCCAGGCGCAGCAGGGCATCGGCGGCATTGTTGGCGTGCACGGTGCTCATGGAACCGTCGTGGCCGGTGTTCATTGCGGTGAGGACATCGATCACTTCCACGCCGCGAATTTCGCCGAGGATGATGCGGTCGGGGCGCATGCGCAGGGCGTTGCGGATCAGGTCGCTGGCCTTGACCTCGCCATGGCCCTCGGCATTCGGTGGACGGGTTTCCAGGCGTACCACGTGGGGGTGGGCCAGTTGCAGTTCGGCCACGTCCTCGATAGTGACCAGGCGTTCATGGGGGTTGATCAGCTGACTTAGGATGTTCAGCAGTGTGGTTTTACCGGTGCCGGTGCCGCCGCTGATGAGGATGTTGCAACGCTTGCCCACCGCGTCCTGGAAGAAGTCGAAAATGTTCTGGTCAATGGTCTGCATGGCCACCAGATCGCTGCTTTTGAGCATGTCCCTGCGGAATTTTCGAATCGACAGGCACGGCCCGTCCAGGGCAATCGGCGGGATGATCGCATTGACCCGGCTGCCATCGGGCAAGCGTGCGTCGACCATCGGTGACGACTCATCCAGGCGCCGCCCCAGCGGCGCGAGGATGCGCTGCATGACGCGCTCCACATGGTGCGCGTCGATAAAGCGCAGGTCGCTCTGGTGCAGCAGGCCGTCACGCTCGATAAACACCCGGTGCGGGCCATTGACCAGGATTTCGGTGACGGCCGGGTCGCGCAGCAGCACTTCCAGCGGGCCGAAACCGGTCAGTTCGTCGACGATTTCTTCGGCCAGGCGCTCCATCTCATAGCGCGAGATCGCCAGGTGCATGCGGTTGATGTACTCGGCGACTTTGTCGATGACAAATTGCGCCAGCGACTGGCGCGAGCCTTCCAGCAGGTTTTTCCCCGACTCTTCGATGGCATCGATGATGTAGCGGTGCAGCACCAGTTTCAGGCCGTCGTGGTCGGTGTTGCCACCCACGCCTCGTGCGGGGGCGCCGAAGAGTTTTTCGCTGGTCATTTATCGGCTCCCAACAAGCGCTCCAGCCAGCGGCTGGAGGATTTTCGATTGGCGTCCTGCGAACGTTTCGCCAGGCGCTCGCCCAGGGTCTTGAGCGCCTGAGTCAGGGCTTCGCGCGGTGTCAGCGCAAACAGGGTTTGCCCCTGGTTCTCGGCGTTCAGCCGGACCTCTGCGCTCAGCGGCAACACGGCAATCACTTCCAGGCCGAAGCTTTTGCTCAAGGCATCGGCGTCCGGCGCGCAGCCTTTGACGTAGCGATCGATCAGCAGCCTGGCATGGTCGAGCTTCATGCCTTTTTCGCGCCACAGGTTCAATACGGCGAGGTTGCGCCGGCAGTCCAGCACGCTCTGGTCGGTGTACCACAGCAGCTTGTCGCAATGGCTGACAAAGGTACGCAGGGCTTCGCTGTCCGGCTGGCCGGCAAGGTTCACCACAATGTGCTGGAAGTGTTGGCGCAGCGCACTGAGCAGCATGTAGAGCTCGGCGGCGCTGGTGCGCTCCAGGGGCTCGTCGTTGTGCGTGTAGGCGAGAATGCGCAGGCCGCCTTCGGCCGAGGTAAAGGCGCTGTTGATCAGGGTGGTGTCCAGCCGCCTCAGGTGGCGCAGGGCATCGCCGAAGTTGAACGAGCTTTCCAGGCCCAGCAGCGCCAGGCTGTCACCGCGTGGCAGGCCCAGATCGAGCAACAGCGTCTGCTGGCCGCTCTTTTGCACCACCAGCGCCAGGTGGCTGGTGAGCAGTGCGCCGTCCGAACTGCCCTGGGTGCCGTACAGTACCGAGAGGCCGCCCAGCAGCGTGTTGGTCGCCACCGGCGGCAGGCGCTTGCTCAGGCGGCGGACCAGGCCTGCGACTTCGCTGGAGCGCGAGCCGTAGGCGACGAAATCCCGCGCTCCGGCGCGCATGGCATTGAGCACCAACTGGTTATCCATGCCGTCACCGAGGGCGACGATGGCCAGCATCGGCTTGGCTTCCAGGGCGCCTTCGATCAGCGCGCTCTGGGCCACCAGGTGCTCGCGGTCAAGGCCGACGAACACCAGGTTGGCGAAGGTTACATCGACCAGGGCGAGCAATTCATCGAGGGTGCCGCTGCCGGCGCTGACCACTTGGCCAAGGGGCGCCAGCGCGCCCTGCAGCCACTCCAGGTCGGTGGTGTTGCGGGTGATTGCCAGGAACGTCTGGCTCAGGTTGTCGCTCATTGGGAAAGCCCGTTGAGCCGGTCGAAATTACCGTTTTCCAGGAAGAACAGGCGGTACCAGTTCGGGTCGTAGTTGCGCACTTTTTCACCGGGCAACGCCGGCAGTTGGGCATTGGCCGCCAGTGGTTGCACCAGGTGCGGCGTGACGATCATCAGCAGCTCCTTGTCTTCGCGTCGGACCGAGGAATCGCGAAAGAACGCGCCCAGGATCGGGATGTCACCCAGGCCGGGAAACTTGCCGATGTTGGTGGTGGTGTTGCTGCTGATCAGGCCGCTGATCACAAAGCTTTCGCCATCGGCCAGGGACACGCTGGTATCGGTGCGGCGGATGGTCAGGGCCGGCACGCGGATATTTTCGATGACCACGGCGTTGGTGTAGTCGAGCTCGCTGACCTCCGGCGCCACCTTGAGGGAGATGCGGTTACGGTCGACCACGGTCGGCGTGAGGGTCAGGCGGATGCCGAATTCCTTGTACTCGATCGAGATGGTGTCGCTGCCGCTGCTCGGCACCGGCACGGGTATTTCTCCACCGGCGAGAAAGGTTGCGCTTTGCCCGCTCATGGCCACCAGGCTTGGCCGGGCAAGGGTGTAGGCGAAGCCGCTGCTTTCCAGGGCGTTGATCATCGCCGAGACGCGCCCACCGCCAAAGCCGATATTGAAGTTGTCCGCGCTCACCGGCAGTTTGAAGGTGCTGGGTGTGGGGAACAGCAAGTTCGGGCTGCCGAGGAAGAAGTTGTTGCCGATGCCGAGGATCTTGGTGCTGGCCTCCTTGAGTTTGGTACGGCTGACTTCGACGAAGCGGATGTCGGTCTGGACCTGGCTGGGCAGCAGCGGATCATCGGCCGGCGACAGCGACAGGCTGGTCAAGGCGCTGTTGGCCTTACCCTTGACGAAGACCATGCTCTGGCGCGGCGTGGTCGAGCAGGCGGTCCAGACCATCAGGCTGGTGGTGCCGGGGCCGACGCCGGTGAGCAGGAAGCCTCGGTCGCCATTGAGATGAACGTCGGCGATTTTCGGATCGCCAATGGCCAGGCGCGTGATCGTCACCGGCGATTGCAGTGCCTGTTGCAGGCCCTCGCCGACCGACAACGCGGCGGGCAATTGTCCAAGGCTGGCGCAATTGCCCTGAGCGGCCACGGCCAGGCTCATGGACAGGTGCGACAGCAGCAGGGCGCAGGCGATTTTCCCTGTGAACACCGGTATGAAACGTCGGCTCATGCACAGCATCCTTGTTCAGTCGGGTGTTTGTTGGGTTGCTTGATTGCCACGGATCACCTCGACACCGGCCCGGCGCGGGGCACTGCTCTGGGCCACTTTCCTGGGGGCCTGGGTGAAGGCCAATTGCGTGAACTGATAAAGGTCGCGGTTAGCGTTCTGCAGGTTGCCCGGCGCGTCGCCTTCGCCGGCCCAGTAACGGCTCAGCAAGCGTTCGTCGGCGCTGCGCACGGCCAGGCGCAAGGTGCCGGCCTGGGTGGCCAGCATCAGCCGGCTCAACAGCTGTTCGGGCACGGCCAGCACCACCGTGCGTGAGGGGGCTTGGCGCTGGGCTTTCTCTTCGGCGGTGAGCGCACGAGCAGACGCCGGGGTACCGTCGTTGGTCAGGCCCATCTGGTCACCGACACTGAGCAGGCGTATGGCGGGGATCACCACTTGGGCCGATTGTTCAAGGTTGGCGGCGTCCTGGCGCAGGTACAGCAGCACGTCCACATAGTCGCCGGGACTCAACTGGCCGGCGGCGCCAATCACTTCATCGACGGCGACGGCCAGGGCGCGTTCATCGGCACGGATCATGCGCGCCAGCGGCCCACCGGGGGTGAAGCTTTCGTCGTTCAACCAACTGCCGGCGCTGAGTGCGCGCCACGGTGTACGGCCGATGGCCTGCTCGACACTGCTCATACTGCCGGCCGGTGCCGTGCGCAGTTTTTCGATGCTCAGATCAGCGGCCACCAGGGCGACGAAGGGGGACACATCGTGGGCCAGGACGACGACCGATTGACGGGTCTGGTCTTCCACCGCGGCAACGGCTTGTTCGGCGGGAGCTGCCGCGGGTGGCGGTGGCGGCGCCGGGGCGGGCTCACGGCTGAGGACCAAGCCCCAATAGCCGGCAAACAGCGCACCGACCAGTAACACACCGGCCAGTACCATGCTCAGACGCGTGTTCATGACGGCTCTCCATTTCCTGCTACACCACAGCCCGCCTATCCAGCAGGCTCACGTCGCAGCCTGGCTGCTATGAACAGTGACTAACTATTTCGCTATTTGACGGTAGTTCAGCTAGGACGAAATGCCATTACTGACGCAAAGATTTCTTCGGCATGCAAGGTGCGCCCCCTTTGAAAACACGCATTTACGAGGTCAGGAAGGCCCCTACTACTTTATGACTAGTCAATTCTTACAGTTGTGAGGCCGGGGTTTGTTGGCAATGCTCAGGTGGCACATCGCAATTACTGTGCAGCACCGGGATAGGGCGCTTGGTCGCCTGAGGAGAAGTGTTTATGTTGCTTGATCTGTTGATTCGACTTCACGTGCAACTTCAGTTGCTGTTTCAGCGCAAGGAAGGGGCTACGGCCATCGAGTACCTCATTCTGGTCGCCATCGTGGCATTGGTCATACTGGCAGCCGGGACCACCCTGAAGCCTCAGATCACCGCGTTCTTCACCAAAATCACCACAGCGATTACCCCAACGCCCTAAGCAGTCGTAGCGCAAGGAGCAGGATCATGATCCTCAATCTGTTGATGAAACTCTGTGTTCAACTGCGGGTGCTCTTTGCGCGTAAAGAGGCGGCCACAGCGATTGAATACCTCATTCTTGTGGCCATCGTCGCGCTTGTGATATTGGCAGCCGGAACTACACTGTCGCCACAGATCACCGCGTTGTTTGAGAAAATTACAGGCACCATCACGCCCTGACCCTCAGGCAGGCAGCACTGCGCGGGTACTTTAGGTTTTTGATTGGCAAGATCAGGACGTGCCCATGAACGCTGCTGTATCCCCCCGCCAGCAAATCCTGCTGGTGGACGACGAAGAGGATGCCCTCGTTGAACTGGCGGAGTCGCTGGAGAACGAGGGCTTCGTTTGTTTTACCGCCACCTCCGTGACATTCGCTTTGCAGGAACTCACCCTGCACCCTGATATCGCCCTGGTCATCACCGACCTGCGCATGCCCGAGGAAAGCGGGATTTCCTTGATCAAGCGCCTGCGCGAACACACTTCCCGTTCCCACCTGCCGGTGATCGTGATGTCCGGCCATGCCGAGATGGATGACGTCAGCGACATGCTGCGCCTGCAGGTGCTGGACTTGTTTCGCAAGCCCATCTATCTGGTGCGGCTGATCGATACGCTCAACAGTCTTTTCCCCCGGACAATTCATCAACTGTAGGTGTAGGAGCGAGCTTGCTCGCGAAGAACGTCAAGGCGACGCGGGGAAACTGTATGCCCGCGTCATCGTTAGCGTTCTTCGCGAGCAAGCTCGCTCCTACAGGAATGTTTGGCGTTTACAGCTGATAACTGAAGCTCAGCGTATACCGCGCACGCCGGTTGAAGCTGTCCAGGGCGATGTCCGACATCGGCTTGGCGGCTTCCAGGGCGATGTTGTAGTACTTGTTATCGCCAAAGCGCAAACCCACCGCCGCCGAGGACATGTCGCCGGCCTTGACCGGCAGGTCGTTGAACCAGGTCCTGGCACGGTCGAGCACCACGTAGGGTTGTAGCACCTTCAGCCAATTGCCGACGCGGTTGAAGCTGTAGTTGACCTCGTACGCCACGCCCCATCCCTTGTCGCCCGAGCCCTGGTCGTCGGGGTAGCCACGGCCGAAGTTCTGCCCGCCAAACGCGGCGCGTTCGCTGTCGGGCAGGCTGTTGTCGCTCCAGTAGAGCGCACCTGAAAGCACGCCTTGCCAGTTGTCGAAGAACTTGTCGCTTTGCACGCCGGACAGGCGCAGGCGGAAGAAGTCGAGGTCCGGTTTGGCCACGTCCAGGTCACTGCGCGCCTTGGCGCCCACACCGTCGATGCCGTGATACAGGCCGCCGGTGAGGATGCGCAGCTGTCGCGCGTCGGCCTTGCGCCAGTCGCCCTCGAACGCCAGGGCACGCAGGTTGGATTCGATATCAAAGCGCAGCGGGTAGCCCACCAGTTTGTAGCGGGTGGTCTGGTCCACCGCGTACAGGCGCGTGCCCAGGGTGAGTGACTCGGTGGGCGAGGCAATGAAGGGGTGGCTCAGGCCGATGGAGTAGCGATCGATCGACTGATGGGGCTTGAGTTCGAAGCCGCCGTCCAGTTGCACACGGCTGTGGGGATCGGCGCGATAACGCTCTGCGGCGAGTGCCAGTTGGGTGCCCTCGGCATTGATGAACTGGTTGTAGTCCACGCGGTAGTAGTGCTCTTTGTCCTCGCCCGGTGGGAACAGGCCACTGACGCTCAACTGTTCGCCCAGGGCGGTTTGCGCATGGCTGGTGGCGCTGAGCAAGGCTTGGGTGCCGCCCCGGCTTTTCTGCACAAGGCTCATGCTGGTGGTGAAGGGCTTGCGGCTGGCCTGGATCTGCATGTGCGTGGCGCCATCGGTGGTGCCCGGCGGCGGCACTTGCGCCTGTACGGTGAGGCCGGGGATGCGGCTCATCAGGGTGGTGTAGCGCTCGAAGGTCTTGCGCGTGAGGGGGCGTTCGGCGAGGAGCTTTTGCGCCAGTTTGTCGACATAGGCCGACACCGCACCGACATCGCCGGTTTGCTGATAATCCTTGATGTAGCCTTCCACCAGTACCACGCGGACCAGGCCGTTTTCGAAGGTCTGTTGCGGCAGGAACGCGTAGGACAACAGGTAGCCGTCCTGCTGATAGCGACGGGTGATGCCTCGGGTGGCTTCGATCAATTGCGCAAGATTGGTCTCATGGCCAATCAGCGGTGCATAGGCCTGGGCCGTCTCGGTGAGCGGATAGATCGTGCCGCCTTCGATCTGCAGTTTGCGGATGGTCACCCTGGTGTCCATCAACAGGGGCTGGCCGGCGGTGGGCTGTGCTTCAGGCACCTGGGTTTGCGGCGTGGCCGGTCGATAGGCGTCGGCGGGCAGGTTGGGTGCCGGCAAGGTGCGGATGGTGTCATTGCTGTTGAGGAAGGTGGGAAGGGTCTCGGCCTGGGCGTAAGCACTGAGGGTCAGCAGGAACAACGGCGTGAACATGCGCATGGGACACTCCATGGTCAACTGCGGCAGCCCAGCAAAAAGACGAGAGACTGACTCCGTGTCTCTCGTCTCAACCAAGCGTAGGCGCCGCAGGGGAGACCGTCTAATCGGCCAGGTGCATTTTCTATCTGCCGGTCAGGCCGTTCACCAAACCGCCCAGGCCTCCGGTTGTTGCAGTGCCGCCGGTGCCGCCTGTGACCAGGCCGCCCACCGAGCCTACCGTGTTGCCCACAGCGGTTACGGTGGTGCCCAGGGTCGTGGTGACCGGGTTGGCGCTGGCTGTGCTCAGGTTAGTGCCCAGGTTGCTGACGGCGCCGCCGACTTGAGTCACCAGGCCGTTGACCGGAGCACCGACGCCGGTGGTGGTGCCGATGTTTTGCGTCACTGTGGTGACGCCGGAGGTCACCGGGTTCAAGGCTGCGCCGACGTTGGCGGTCACGGTTGCGACCGGGGCGGTGGCGCCGGTGTTGGCGACACCCGTGCCACCCAATACGGTGCCCACCGAGGCAATGGTGTTGCCCAATGCGCCGCCGGTCACACCGGCTGCACTGACGGTGCCGTTGGTGTTGCCGACGTTGAGGCCGGTGCCTGCGTTGTTCACCAGGCCGCCGACCAGCTCCGGTATACCGGGGGCTGCGGCGCCGCCGGTGGGCGCGACATAGCCGCCGGACTGGTCGAGCGTGCCGCCGACGCCCACTTTGCCCACCAGGCCGTTGACAGGCCTACCCAGGCCGGTGGCATTGCCGAGGTTGCCGGTGGTGTTTTCCACCAGTGAAACCACCGGCACCAGTACCCTGCGGTTCACGTTGCCGGTCAGGGAGCCCAAGGGACCGGTGGTGCTGGCGGTGCTGAGGGTGTCGCCGAGCATTGTCACTGCGGTGCCCACGTTATCCACCACACCACCGACTGCGCCGCCCACGCCGCCGACGACGGGGACACCGCCGAGGGTGGTCGACAGCGATCGGCCGGTGGTCGACAGCCCACCGCCCAAATCGGACACGCCGTTGCCGACAC
>NZ_CVTU01000109.1:0-27342 GCF_900004965.1 Pseudomonas sp. 44 R 15 | reverse complement strand
GGGTGCCCAGGGAGCCCAGGCCACCGGTGACGCCGGTGCCGATGCTGGTGACGGCGGTGCCGGCCGAAGTGACCAGGCCGCCTGCCGTCGTGCCGACAATGGGGACACCGTTCAAGGTCGAACCGAGATCACCCACCGCTGCGCCCACATTGCCCACGGTGGTGCCGAGGGTGCCGGCGATCTGGCCAGTGACGAGCGGAGTGGCTGTCGAACCTGTTTCGCCGCCAGTGCCGCCAGTGCCACCACCGGTACCGCCTCCAGTGCCGTCGCCTGTACCACCACCGGTACCGCCGCCCGTACCGCCGCCTGTACCTCCACCGGTACCACCGCCAGTGCCGTCGCCGGTACCATCGCCAGAGCCGCCGCCGGTGCCACCCCCCGTACCGCCACCGGCACCGGCACCTGCGCCAGCATCCGGCGACGACGCCGCCACGCTTGATTTGTGTCCGCCACCACCGCTGCTGCAGCCGCCGAGGCTCATTGCCAGAATCAACGCCAGTGCGGTACTTGCTTTCCAGAACACGACTTGAGTTTTCATGATTGAGTTCCTTGCACCAGGTACAACCTTGGTTGTTTCAAACGTTCGCCGTTTCTTCGGCCAGCGATACGTTTGTCCGTGTGATTAATCACAGACCTGGGTCGGTTTTCTCGCAACGCTCAACTTCGTATTAACGATTTATATACATAAGGTCTTAGTCGGCTTAAGCGCTAATACAAACGGTATAACGTGTAGAAGTTCAGTAATTATAGTTTATGAAAATCAATAAGTTGAATAAAAAAAGCGGACCCGGGCGGGTCCGCTATAACTTAAGGTGTATATATACAATTAAACAGTGGGCTTCAGGCAATCGGTTGCCACTTCCCGAGCATATGCTCAATAGCCCCTGCGCCATTCAGCACTAACTCGCCACTTGAGCCGGCGCCGCTGGTCATCAGTATCACTTCGCCGGGCAGGCGTACGGGTTTTTTGAATTCAACTTCAATGTCGACATTGGCGAGCGGAAGGTGTTGGTCCAGCGCCGCCAGAGTGCGGGCCTTGTTCCATAATCCGTGAGCGATGGCCTGGGGGAAGCCGAACAGTTTGGCCGTCGGTGCGCTGAGATGAATCGGGTTGTAATCGCCGGACACGCGGGCATAACGTCGACCGATATCAGCCGGGGCGTTCCAACGGGACAGCTCACTGAGGGGCGTGTGCACCGACAACCCATGCTCCACCGTCTCGCCCTCAAGCTTTACACCACGGCACAACATTGTGCTTTGGGCTTCCCAGAGCAGCCCCAGGGCGTCCTCGACCACGGTCACCAGGTCAAAGGTCGCGCCCTTGGCGTGGGGCTTGAGATTGCAGGTGTACACGCCGACGGTCAGCTCACTCACACCGCCCAGGGGTCGATGGACGCGAATGCGGTTGCTCAGGTGAATCAGCCCCAGCAACGGGAATGGAAAGGTTTTGTCGGTCAGCAATTGCATCTGCAGGCCGAACGCCAGGATGTGCGGATAAGTCGCCGGCAGCATCGGGCTGTCGGCAAACCCGCAGACCTTGCGGTACGCCGCGACAGCCTTGGGATCGACGCGCACCTGGCAACGCAGGCCATGTTCGGGCAGTGCGCTGCCGGTGATCTTGCGCTTGAGTGCCGCGCGCCAGTACAGCGGCGGTAGAAACGGTGTGCTGTCCACTGTCTGCCATTGCATAGTCACGCTCCCAGAAGACTCTGCCCGCACACCCGCAGTGCCTGGCCGCTGACGGCACCCGAGCCCGGCTGGCTCAGCCAGGCCACGGCTTCGGCCACGTCCTGCGGCACGCCGCCCTGGCCCAGCGAACTCATGCGCCGGCCGGCCTCGCGCAGGGCGAACGGAATATGCGCGGTCATCTGTGTTTCGATAAAGCCGGGTGCGACGGCGTTGATGCTGATCCCACGGGTTTTCAGCAGCGGTGCCCATGCCTGGGCCAAGCCGATCAGCCCGGCCTTGCTCGCGGCATAGTTGGCCTGCCCGCGATTGCCGGCGATGCCGCTGATGGAGGCCAGCAGCACCACGCGGGCGTTGTCGTGCAGGGTGCCGCTGTCGAGCAGTGCCTGGGTCAGCACCTGCGGCGCATTGAGATTGACCGCCAGCACGGCGTCCCAGTATTCCGGGGTCATGTTGGCCAGGGTCTTGTCGCGGGTGATACCGGCGTTGTGCACCAGGATATCGAGGCCGTCGGGCAAGTGTTCGATCAACTGCGCGGCGGCGTCCTCGGCGCAGATATCCAGCGTGAGGGTACGCGCGTTCAAGCGTGCGGCCAGGGCGTCAAGGTCGGCCCTGGCTTGGGGCACATCCAGCAGGATCACCTCGGCGCCATCACGCACCAGCGTTTCAGCGATGGAGGCGCCGATACCCCGGGCAGCGCCGGTCACCAGCGCCTTGCGCCCGGCCAGCGGGCGCGTCCAATCCTCGACCGGCGTGGCGCAGGCCTCCAGGCGAATCACTTGCCCTGAGATATAGGCGCTCTTGGGTGACAGGAAAAACCGCAACGCGCCTTCTAACTGGTCTTCGGCACCCTCGCCCACGTACAGTAACTGCAACACACCGCCGCTGCGCAGTTCCTTGGCCAGGGAGCGGCTGAACCCCTCCAGGGCGCGCTGGGCGCTGGCGGCGAACGGATCGCCGAGGCTTTCCGGCGCGCGGCCAAGAATCACCAGGTGTGCGCTGGGGGCGAGGTTTTTCAGCAATGGCTGGAAGAATTCGCGCAGCTGCTTGAGCTGGTCGGTGTGTTGCAAGTCACTGGCGTCGAACACCACGGCCTTGAGTTTGGCACCGTGCCCGGGAATCCACGCCGGCGCGTCCAGCGTTTGGGCGCCATAGCTGTACAACGCATCGGTGAGTTTGTTGGCAAACGGCAGGATTTTATTCGCCAGCGCGCCGCCGCCCAGCAGCAGTGCACCTTCCACCGGGCGCAGGCGCCCGGCTTGCCAGCGTTCCAGGCGTACCGGTGACGGCAGGCCAAGGGCGGCGACCAGGCGATGGCCGAGGCTGGAGTTGGCGAAGTCGATATAACGGTCAGACATGGAACGCTCTCCGAAGACTGGGGTTCAAAGGGTTGACCATCCCAGGGTAGCAGTCGTTCGACTAGGCTCAGTGATCAAGCCCATAACAGACAGAGGGAGCTTTTCATGACTCAATTGCGCCGTGTGGCGATCATTGGCGGTAATCGCATACCCTTCGCCCGCTCCAATGGCCCCTACGCCACGGCCAGTAACCAGGCGATGCTCACCGCCGCCCTGGAGGGCCTGATCGAACGTTTCAACCTGCACGGCCTGCGCATCGGCGAGGTGGCGGCCGGCGCGGTGCTCAAGCATTCCCGCGACTTCAATCTCACCCGCGAATGCGTGCTCGGCTCGCGCCTGTCGCCGCAAACCCCGGCCTACGATGTGCAGCAAGCCTGCGGCACCGGGCTGGAGGCCGCCTTGCTGGTGGCCAACAAGATTGCCCTGGGCCAGATCGAATGCGGCATTGCCGGTGGGGTGGACACCACCTCCGATGCGCCGATTGGGGTCAATGAAGGCTTGCGCAAGCTGTTGCTGCAAGCCAACCGCAGCAAGTCCATGGCGGATAAGCTTAAAGTCCTGTTACAACTTCGTCCGCATCACCTCAAGCCGCAGCTGCCGCGTAACGGTGAGCCGCGCACCGGGTTGTCCATGGGCCAGCACTGCGAGCTGATGGCGCAGACCTGGCAGATCCCCCGCGCCGAGCAGGACCAGCTTGCACTGCAGAGCCACCGGAACATGGCCGCCGCCTACGCCGAAGGCTGGCACAACGATTTGCTCACGCCGTTTCTGGGCCTTACCCGCGACAACAACCTGCGCCCTGACCTGAGCCTGGAAAAACTTGCCGCGCTCAAGCCCGCGTTCGAACGCAGTGAAAAAGGCACGCTCACCGCCGGCAACTCCACGCCGCTGACCGACGGCGCCTCGCTGGTGCTGCTGGGCAGCGAGGCCTGGGCCAGGGAGCGCGGTTTGCCGATCCTCGCGTACCTGCGCGACGGCGAAGCGGCGGCGGTGGATTTCGTCAACGGTGCCGAAGGCCTGCTGATGGCGCCGGTGTACGCCGTACCGCGTCTGTTGGCGAGGAATGGCCTGACGCTGCAGGACTTCGATTACTACGAGATCCACGAAGCGTTCGCTGCCCAAGTGTTGTGCACGCTCAAGGCCTGGGAAGACGCCGATTACTGCAAAACGCGCCTGGGCCTGGAGGCGCCGCTGGGCGCCATCGACCGCAGCCGCCTCAACGTCAAGGGCAGTTCACTGGCCGCCGGGCATCCGTTTGCCGCGACCGGTGGGCGCATTGTCGCCAACCTGGCCAAGTTGCTGGATGCGGCGGGCAAAGGCCGTGGCTTGATTTCGATCTGCGCGGCGGGGGGGCAGGGCGTGACGGCGATCATTGAACGATGAACGAGGCTTGACGAATCCCCCTTGCAGGAGCGAGCGTGCTCGCGAAAGATGTCATGGATAACGCGTGTATCCTGGATATACGCGTTGCCTTTGAGTTCTTCGCGAGCAAGCTCGCTCCTACAGGAAATTGCGGTAGCCTCTCCCTCCAACGAGTGGATTGCCGTATAACGAGTGCCACACGCGTGTTTGGTAATACAGGACCCACAATAAAAGCTGATGAAGACTCCTAAACGCATTGAACCCCTGATCGAAGACGGTCTGGTCGACGAAGTGCTGCGCCCACTCATGAGTGGTAAAGAAGCAGCTGTTTATGTGGTGCGCTGCGGCAACGAATTGCGTTGCGCCAAGGTTTACAAGGAGGCGAATAAACGAAGTTTTCGTCAGGCGTCCGAATACCAGGAAGGCCGCAAGGTCCGTAACAGCCGTCAGGCCCGGGCCATGGCCAAGGGCTCCAAGTTCGGCAAGAAAGAAACCGAAGATGCCTGGCAGAACGCCGAAGTGGCGGCGTTGTTCCGCCTGGCCGGGGCGGGCGTTCGCGTGCCCAAGCCGTACGACTTTCTCGAAGGCGTGCTGTTGATGGAGCTGGTGGCCGACGAGTACGGCGATGCGGCGCCGCGTCTGAACGACGTGACGCTGGAGCCGGACCAGGCGCGCGAATACCACGCCTTCCTGATTTCCCAGATCGTGCTGATGCTGTGTACCGGGCTGGTGCACGGTGACCTGTCCGAGTTCAACGTACTGCTCACGCCGACCGGCCCCGTGATCATCGACCTGCCCCAGGCGGTGGATGCGGCGGGCAACAACCACGCGTTCAACATGCTGGAGCGGGACGTGGGCAACATGGCTTCCTACTTCGGGCGCTTTGCCCCGGAGCTGAAGAAGACCAAGTACGCCAAGGAAATGTGGGCGTTGTACGAAGCCGGCACCTTGCACCCAGCCAGTATCCTGACCGGTGAGTTCGACGAGCCGGAAGAACTGGCGGACGTGGGCGGTGTGATCCGCGAGATCGAAGCGGCGCGGCTGGACGAAGAGCGCAAGCAAGCGATTCGTGCGGCGGACGATGCGCCATCGACCAAGACGGCAGAAGAACCGCCGCCTCCCTGGATGCAGTGAACTTCAGGTAGACGAAGATCAACGTGTGGGAGGGGGCTTGCCCCCGATGGCGGATTGTAGGAGCGAGCTTGCTCGCGAAAAACTCACAGGCACCGCGTTCATTCAGAAAGCACGCGTTATCGTTGACGTTTTTCGCGAGCAAGCTCGCTCCTACAGATTGGTATTAGGGGCAGCCCCCTCCCACATGGGTTTTGTGCGCAACCAGTCAGGCGCAGCACTTGCCTGACGCCAACTCCTTGAGAATCGGACAATCCGGCCGGTGGTCGCCCTGGCAGTGTTCCACCAGGTCCTGCAACGTATCGCGCAGTTGCTCAAACTCGCGAATCTTCTGATTCAACGCCTCGACATGCTGGCGCGCCAGGGCTTTCACGTCGGCGCTGGCGCGCTGGCGGTCCTGCCACAAGGTCAGCAGCTTGCCGACTTCTTCCAGTGAAAACCCCAGGTCCCGCGAGCGTTTGATAAACGCCAGGGTGTGCAGGTCGTCGGCGCTGAAGAGGCGATAACCACTCTCGGTGCGATGAGCGGCCTTGAGCAGGCCGATGGATTCGTAGTAGCGAATCATCTTCGCGCTCAGCCCGCTTTGGCGGGCGGCTTGGCCGATATTCATGGGCGTTGATCCTCCAGGTCCTTGGGTTTCCAGGTTTTGAGCAGCAGCGCATTGCTCACTACACTGACGCTGGACAACGCCATCGCTGCGCCTGCCAATACCGGATTGAGCAGGCCGAAGGCCGCCAGCGGGATGCCGATCAGGTTATACACAAAGGCCCAGAACAGGTTCTGGCGAATTTTTGCGTAGGTCTTGCGGCTGATCTCCAGGGCCGCCGGCACCAGGCGCGGGTCGCCGCGCATCAGGGTGATGCCGGCGGCGTGCATGGCCACGTCGGTGCCGCCGCCCATGGCGATGCCGATATCCGCTGCGGCCAGGGCCGGTGCGTCGTTGATGCCGTCGCCGACCATGGCCACCACCCCGGTTTTTTTCAGGGCGGTCACGGTGGCGGTTTTGTCGGCGGGCAGCACTTCGGCGTGGACATCGTCGATGCCCAGGGCCTCTGCGACCACTCGCGCGCTGCCGCGATTATCGCCGGTGAGCAGGTGGCTGCTGATGTGCTGGGCCTTGAGTTGCTGCACGGCGTGCAGTGCGCCGGGCTTGAGCGTGTCGCCAAACGCGAACAGGCCCAGCACGCGCGGATGTGCGCCTTGTTCGATCAGCCAGGACAGGGTGCGACCTTCGGCTTCCCATTCAGTCGCGCGCTGACTCAGCGCGCCGGCGTCAAGGCCGGTTTCTTCCAGCAGGCGTCGATTGCCCAGGGCCAGTTGCCGGCCGTCCAGGGTGCCGGCGATGCCGCGTCCGGTCAGGGACTGGCTGGCACTGACGTCAGCCGGGTGCAGCCCCTGTTCGTCACAGGCATCCAGCACCGCCTTGGCCAGCGGGTGCTCGCTGCCACGCTGCAGGGCTCCCGCCTGTTGCAGCAGGCGCGAGGTGTTGCCGTCCACCGCCGCCAGATGGGCGATTCTCGGCGCGCCCGAGGTGAGGGTGCCGGTCTTGTCGAACACCACGGCGCTCACCGCATGGGCATGCTCCAGCGCCTCGGCGTCCTTGATCAGAATGCCATGGCGTGCAGCGACGCCGGTGCCGGCCATGATTGCCGTCGGCGTCGCCAGGCCCAGGGCGCACGGGCAGGCGATCACCAGCACCGCGACCGCGTTGATGATTGCGCTCTCCAGGGGCGCGCCGTACAGCCACCAGCCCGCGAGGGTGAGCAATGCCACTACCAGCACCGTCGGGACGAAGACCTGGCTGACTTTATCCACCAGTTTCTGGATCGGTGCCTTGGCGGCCTGGGCGTCCTCGACCAGGCGGATGATCCGGGCCAACACGCTTTCCGCGCCCAGGGCCTGGGTACGCACCAGCAGGCGACCTTCACCGTTGATCGCGCCGCCGGTGACCCGGTCGCCCGGTTGTTTCGGCACCGGCAGGCTTTCGCCGCTGATCAGCGCTTCGTCGGCATGGCTTTGGCCATCGACGACTTCGCCGTCTACCGGGAAGCGTTCGCCGGGCTTTACCATGACCAGGTCACCGAGCTTGAGCGCAGTGATAGCGACCTCTTCCTCACGGCCCTCCAACACGCGCACCGCCCGCTCGGGGCGCAAGGCTTCGAGGGCACGAATGGCGCTGGCGGTCTGGCGCTTGGCGCGGCTCTCCAGGTATTTACCCAGCAGCACCAGTGCGATCACCACGGCCGAGGCTTCGAAATACAAATGCGGAGCGGGCCGGGTGAGCCATTGATAAACGCTCAGGCCGTAGCCGGCACTGGTGCCGATCGCCACCAGCAGGTCCATATTGCCCGCGCCGGCGCGCACGGCTTTCCAGGCGGCCCGGTAAAAACGCGCACCGAGGATAAATTGCACCGGTGTCGCCAGGGCGAACTGCACCCAGGCGGGGAGCATCCAGTGCAAGCCGAAGGGTTCGACCAGCATCGGCAGCACCAGGGGCAATGCCAGCACGATCGCCAGCATCAGCGCCCAGCGTTCGCGGTGCAGGTGCCGGACTTGATCGGCCTGGGTGGTGGTGGCGGCCTGGGGCAGGCTGGCGGTGTAGCCGGCTTTGTCGACGGCGGCGATCAGCACGCCGGGGTCCATCTGGCCGATTACCTCAATGTGGGCGCGTTCGTTGGCCAGGTTGACGCTGGCACGTTGCACCCCCGGCACCTTGCCCAGCGCACGCTCCACACGGCCGGCGCAACTGGCGCAGGTCATGCCGCCGATGGGCAGGTCAAAGGTGGTGGTTCCATTCATGGGGCAGTCCTCCGCAAAACAGTGCCCCCAGCATCAACCTTGACCTGTGGGGAAGGTCAAGCGTCTTTAAATCTTAGCTTAATAGCCCAACTCGGCGGCTTTGAGGTACATGCCGTCCGGGCCTTGGGCAATCCGCAGCTTGCGCACGTCGCCGGCCTTGAGCGTGATGTTCTGGGCGGGCGGGGCGAGCATGCCGGGCAGACAGCCCGGCGATTGCCCCGGCAGCAGTTTCAGGCGCAGTGACACATTGCCGGCAGGCAGGTTGAATGAAGTGGACTCTTCCTGAAACAGGCGGCCGGCCAGTTGATCCTGGATATACAGGCCGATTTCACAGGACGTCGGCACTTCCAGGCGCTCCCGGGAAATGATCAGCACCGCGTAGTCTTCAGCGGCGGGCGCAACGGCAGAAAAACTCATCAGGCCGGCAAGGGCAAAAAAAGACCAGCGCATGGCGAATGCTCCGTGGGTCACATCGATAAAGTTGAAGCTTGGCCGACGTCGCCGCCGAATACCAGCCCGGCCGACGTTTCTGAAACTTGACCTTGCCATCGTGGCAAGGTCGAGACTGGGTTCAACCTCATCCAAGGAGTCTTGTCATGCAAATATTCAATGTTGAAGGAATGACCTGCGGCCACTGCGTTCGGGCGGTGACCCAGGCGGTGCACAGCCAGGATGCAGATGCCGAGGTGACGGTCGATCTTGCGGCGAAGCAGGTCAGGGTGCAAAGCCAGCTGGAGCGCGAAGCCATCGCACAGTTGATCAAGGAAGAAGGCTACACCGTCGTCTGATTTTTAATAGTTAGCGAGCTATCTTAATGTTCAAGGCACCCAAGCGCGGCTAGACTGTCGGGCTGCCGACTCACTTGGGTGCCTGATGAACCTTCGCATTATTCTGATCCTCGGCGCCTTGAGCGCCTTTGCGCCGTTGGCGATCGACTTTTACCTGCCGGGCTTTCCGGCCATCGCGAGCGCTTTTGCCACCGACGAAAAACATGTCCAACTGACCCTGGCGGTGTATTTCGCGGGGTTGGCCATCGGCCAATTGATCTACGGCCCGCTGGCCGACCGCTTTGGCCGGCGCGTGCCGCTGCTCAGCGGTGTGACGCTGTTCACCCTCGCGTCCTTCGCCTGTGCCTATGCGCCGTCCCTGGAATGGCTGATCGGTGCGCGTTTCGTGCAGGCGCTCGGCGGTTGTGCGGGCATGGTGATCTCGCGGGCGGTGGTGAGTGACAAATGCGACGCCGTGGGCTCGGCCAAGGTGTATTCGCAACTGATGCTGGTCACAGGCCTGGCGCCCATCCTTGCGCCGCTGGCGGGTGGGTTGATGGTGGGGCTGTGGGGCTGGCAGTCGATTTTCCTGGCGCTGTCGCTGTTCAGCGTGATGGCGGCCATTGCGGTGGCGGTGGGCTTGCCGGAAACCTTTCCGGCGCATCAGCCGCGCCAGCCGTTGTCCGGCTCGTTGCGCCGCTACGGCGCGCTGTTGTCGGACCGGGTTTACCTGGGCTACGCCCTGACCGGTGGCATCTCGATTGCCGGGATGTTTGCCTATATCGCCGGTTCACCGTTCGTCTTCATCAAACTGTATGGCGTGCCCGCCGAGCATTACGGCTGGCTGTTCGGTTCCAATGCCGCCGGGTTTATCCTGGTGGCGCAGTTGAATGCGCGGTTACTGGCCAAACGCGGCCCGGCGTTTCTGCTCTCGCGTACGGTGTGGGTTTACGTGGCGGCGGCGCTGACGCTGCTTGGGATTGCAGCGCTGCGCACCGAAGCCCTGTGGCCGTTGCTGGTGCCGTTGTTTATCTGTATCGCCAGCCTGGGTTGCATTCTGCCCAACACCTCGGCGTGCGCCATGAACGGGCAAGGCGCGCGCGCCGGCAGCGCCTCGGCCTTGCTCGGGTGCATTCAATTTGGTGTGGCGGCGGGGGCGGCATCGTTGGTCGGGGTGTTGCACGACGGCACGGCCATGCCGATGGCGATGGTCATCAGCCTGTGCGGGGTGCTGGCGGTGACGATTGCGATGGCGACTTTGCGCCTGCAACGGGCAAGGGCCGCGCAGGCGCAGGTCTGAAGAGCCGATCAGCCGGCGGCGCGTTGCTGGCTGAGTGGAAAGCGGTGGGGGGCCTGGATGCGGGTTTGCAAGGTGTCGGCGAAGGCACGGGCCTCGGCTTCGGTGTGAAAAATAATCGACCGCTGGTCCAGGCGGACCTCCCACTGGGATTTTTTTGCTAACGCTTTTATCAGGATCTTCATTGCTGACTTCCTCACGTAAAAGAATCGTGGCAAAGGCGGCCAATATAAACCCGTATGCGCTCACAGAGATGACAAAGGTCAACTCTCGGACTAATGGTGTCGTCCATTACTTACATAAGTAACAGACGACACTGACAGCCGTTTTCTAGAACCCCTCTAACACGATCTTGCCCTTGGCCTTGCCGCTTTCCAGCAGCGCGTGGGCACGGCGCAGGTTCGCCGCATTGATAGCGCCAAAATGCTCGCCGAGCGTAGTTTTCAAGGTGCCGGCGTCGATCAGCGCGGCCACGCGGTTGAGCAGGTTGTGCTGCTCGATCATGTCCGGGGTCTCGAACATCGAGCGGGTGTACATGAACTCCCAGTGCAGCGACAGGCTCTTGCGCTTGAGCGAGCTCACGTCCAGCGCCTTGGGGTCGTCGATCAACGCCAGCTTGCCCTGGGGCTGCAGGGCTTCTACCAGTTGCTCCAGGTGCAGGTCGGTCTGGGTCAGGCTGGCGACGTGGGTCACTTGCGGGTGACCGGCGTGTTTGAGTGCCTCGCTCAGCGGCTGGCTATGGTCGATCACCAGGTCGGCGCCCAGGGCCTTGGCCCATTCCTGGGTCTCCGGGCGCGACGCGGTGCCGATGACTTTCAGCGCGGTGAGCTGGCTGGCCAGTTGGGTCAGGATCGAACCCACGCCGCCCGCTGCGCCGACGATCAACAGGCTCTGGCCCTGGTCCTGTTTGCCCTCGGCTATTTGCAAGCGTTCGAACAGCAGCTCCCAGGCGGTGATGGCGGTCAACGGCAGCGCCGCGGCTTCGGCAAAGCCCAGGCTCTTGGGCATATGGCCGACAATGCGTTCGTCCACGGTGTGCAATTGGCTGTTGCCGCCCGGGCGCACCAGGGAGCCGGCGTAGAACACCTTGTCGCCGGCCTTGAACAACGTCACTTCGCTGCCGACCGCCTTGACCACGCCGGCCACGTCCCAGCCGAGCACCTTGGCGGCGCCGTTTTCCGGAGCGACGTTCTGGCGCACCTTGGTGTCCACCGGGTTGACCGAGATGGCTTTGACTTCCACCAGCAGGTCACGCGGCCCGGCGACGGGTTCTGGCAGTTCGATGTCTTGCAGGGCGTTCACGTCGCTGATGGGCAGGGAGGTGTAATAGGCGATGGCTTTCATGATTTCTCCGGGGTAAATACGGTCAATGCAGGCGCGCGCTTGCTCGCGAAAATCGTTAACGAGGACGCGATACTTCTGGTTGAACACGTCGTTCCTGCGTTTTTCGCGAGCAAGCTCGCTCCTACAGAAAAAGGGGGTAGTCAGGCGAGAAACTTCAGGCGCTTGAGTTCGAAGTGTTCGATCACGTCGGCGGCCTTGGTCCGAAACGCCTGGATATGCGCACTCTGGTCGTGGTCGGCCAGGGCCGCGTCGTCGCTCCAGCGCTCGAGCATGTAGAACGTCTCGGGATGTTGCAGATCCTGGTGCAGGTCGTACTGCTCACAACCGGCTTCCAGGCGAGTTGGCTCAAGCAGACCGCGCAGCAGGGTTTCCAGGGTGGCCTGTTGGCCGGGCTTGGCGATCAGCGTGGCGATCACGTTAAAGGCGGTAGACATATCAACTCCTGGTCGATAGGGAACGGGATGGCCAGATGATTGGCTATTTCCAGCACGGATAAAAGCGGCTAAAACAAAGGTCTGTTTCAATAGAAAATTGATAATTGGCGGAAATTGATGCTGCGCTTTGATGATTTGCAGTTGTTTGTCCGGGCAGCGGACCTGGGCAGTCTGTCGGCGGCCGCGCGGGTCATGGACCTGTCCCCGGCGGTGGCCAGCGCTGCGTTGAAGCGCATAGAACAACAGCTGGGCGCGCGTTTGCTGGCACGCTCCACCCGCAGCCTGCGCTTGACCGCCGAAGGTGAGGGGTTTCTCACCTATGCCCGCGCCGCGTTGAGCTCACTGGATGAAGGGCGGCGCCTGCTGGCCAGTGGGCAGGACCATGTCAGCGGCATGCTGCAACTGTCGGCGCCTTCGGATTTCGGTCGCAACCTGCTGTTGCCCTGGCTGGATGACTTCCAGCGTGAATACCCGCAACTGAGCGTGCGCCTGTTGCTGGGGGATCGCATTGCCGACCTGTACCGCCAGCCGGTGGACATCGCCTTGCGCTATGGCGAACCCGAGGATTCCAGCCTGGTTGCGCTGCCCATCGCGCCGGAAAATATCCGGGTGCTGTGCGCGGCGCCCAGTTATCTGGCCCGACACGGCGAACCGCGGCATCTGGAGCAACTGGCCCAGCACAATTGCCTGCTCTACATGCTCGCTGACCGGGTACACGACCATTGGCGTTTTTATGACGGCAAGCGCGAGGTCAGCCTGACGGTTTCCGGCGATCGCGTCAGTGACGACGCCGACGTGGTGCGCCGCTGGGCGGTGGCCGGCGTCGGCATTGCCTACAAGTCCTGGCTGGATGTGAGTACCGACGTCGTGGCCGGGCGTCTGCGCTTGATCCTGCCGGAGCTGCGCGGTGAGCGTACCCCGCTCAACCTGCTGTGCGCGCACCGTGCGCAGTTGAGCAAGCCCGTCAACTTGCTGCGGGAAATGCTCGTGTCCCGTTGTGCGACATTGACGAAGCAACTGTCGGAGCGATTCGCTGTGAAGTAATGGCCTCCAGCAAAGCAGGACATTTCCCTCGAGTGCTGTCCGCATTCAGGCTGTAAGACGCCATGGAACCGGCTGTTTTGGCCCCTATACTTTGGCGCCAACCGCAGCAGAAAAACGGTTCAACGGGGAGTCGAAAGATGGAACAGGCACCATGTATCAGTCGTATCGCCAGCTTGCTTGCCGAGCCCAAGCGCACCGCAATGCTGTGGGCATTGATGGACGGTTCGGCGAAATCTTCAGAGGAGTTGGCGACGTTCGCCGGGCTGTCACCGGCGTCGGCCAATGCCCATCTGGCGCGGTTGACCGGCAGCGGCTTGCTGCGGGTCGAAGCGCGCCGGGGCAAACGGCTGTTTCGCGTGGCGGCGGCCGATGTCAGTGCCGCCATCGACGCGCTGGCGACGACCACCATGGCGAGTGCGGCGCGCGCCGCGCCGGATGTTCAGCTCCCCGCGTTGCAGACCCCGCCGCTGGTGCGTCGCGCCCGCGTGTGCCACGACCATCTCGGCGGTGAACTGGCGGCCGGGCTGTATCAACGGATGGCGCAGGCAGGCTGGATCCAGCGCTACGAACAACGTACCGAAGTGACGGTCAAGGGCACCCGGCATCTGGCGGAGCTGGGTATTTTCATCCAGGCATTCTCGTCGCCGTTGGTGTGTGACTGTTTCGACTGGAGCCAGCAGCAACCGCATGTCGGCGGTGCGCTCGGCGCCGGGCTGTTGCGGCTGTTTTTGCAGTCGAACTGGGTGAGTGCCATCGGCGAGTCCCGGGCCTTGGCTGTCAGCGACGCAGGGCTTGTGCACATCAACCGGTTGGCCGCACTGCAGGAGCGTCGCTCCTAGTTTCGGTCAGGTCGCATCCAGCAATCGCCAGGGCAGACGATGCCGCACACTCGGCCAGGGGTTTTTCACACTTGGGGGTGGGGCATGGGGATGCAGGGCTATAGCGCAGCAGAGCGGCTGGAACGGTTGCCCATCAGTGGTTACCACCGAATCATCTTCATCATCATTGCCCTGGCGTTTTTCTTCGACTCCATGGACCTGGCGATGATGACGTTCCTATTGGGCTCGATCAAAGCCGAGTTCGGCCTGAGTACGGCCCAGGCCGGGTTGCTGGCCAGTTCGAGTTTTTTCGGCATGGTGGTCGGCGCTTCGCTCTCCGGAATGCTCGCCGATCGCTTCGGGCGCAAGCCGGTGTTTCAGTGGAGCATCGTGTTGTGGGGCGTCGCCAGTTACTTGTGCTCCACGGCGCAGACGGTCGAGGCGCTGACCCTGTTTCGCATCCTGCTGGGCATTGGCATGGGCATGGAGTTTCCGATCGCACAGTCGATGTTATCCGAGCTGATTCCGGCAAAGCGACGCGGGCGGTATATCGCGTTGATGGATGGTTTTTGGCCGCTGGGTTTTGTCGCGGCCGGGGTGCTGTCTTACTTCCTGCTGCCGGTGGTGGGTTGGCGCGACATCTTCCTGGTGCTGGCGGTGCCGGCGATATTTGTGCTGGCCATCCGGTTTTTTATTCCGGAGTCGCCGCGCTGGCTGGAACAGGCCGGGCGCCACGAGGCGGCGGATAAGGTGTTGCTGGGCATCGAGCAAAAGGTGCGCGACTCCCTCGGGGGCGCCGACTTGCCGCAGCCTGTTGCCTTGCCGCGGGTGGCGAGTACGCCCGGCACGTTCTTCTCGGCCTTCCAGCAGTTGTGGTCGGCTCAGTACCGTCAACGCACGATGATGATCTGGAGCGTGTGGTTCTTTGCCCTGCTCGGGTTCTACGGACTGACGTCGTGGTTGAGTGCGTTGCTGCAGCAGTCAGGCTTTGCCGTGACGCAATCGGTGTATTACACGGTAATCATTTCCCTGGGCGGGATCCCCGGTTTCCTGATGGCGGCGTGGCTGGTCGAGCGCTGGGGACGTAAGCCGGTGTGCGTGGTGACGTTGCTGGGCGGCGGGGTGATGGCGTTTTTGTATGGGCAGAGCGCGGTGTTCGGCGGCAATGTCGGGCTGCTGGTTACGACCGGTTTGTTGATGCAGTTCTTTTTGTTTGGCATGTGGGCGGTGTTGTACACCTATACGCCGGAGCTGTATCCGACCTCGGCGCGCGCAACGGGGTCCGGGTTTGCCTCGGCGATTGGTCGCGTGGGGTCGTTGCTGGGGCCACTGGTCACCGGGCTGGTGTTTCCGATAACCGGGCAGGGCGGGGTATTTGCCTTGGGCGCGCTGTGTTTTGCGGTGGCAGCGCTGGTGGTGTGGGTGTTCGGGATGGAGACCAAGGGCAAGACGTTGGAGGAGTTGTCTGAAGTCTGACAGACAATATCCGCCCCTGTGGGAGGGGGCTTGCCCCCGATAGCGGTGTATCAGTCAATACATGTCTGTCTGACAGACTGCAATCGGGGGCAAGCCCCCTCCCACATTTAGCCTTCATTCATTCAGTAAAAATAGCGGTCAAGGCTTTACCAGTCGCGCATCCAGGCTGTTTTGCGCCAGGCGTTTGGCCTGGTCCTGGGTCATGCCCAGGGAGGTGTACAGCGCGTGGAAGTTCTCGGTGACATAACCGCCGAAGTAGGCCGGGTCATCCGAGTTCACCGTGACCTTCACCCCACGCTCTAGCATGTCGAGGATGTTGTGCTGGGCCATGTCGTCGAACACGCACAGCTTGGTGTTGGACAGCGGGCACACGGTCAGCGGGATCTGCTCGTCGATGATGCGTTGCATCAGGCGCTCGTCTTCGATGGCGCGCACGCCATGGTCGATGCGCTGGATTTTCAGCAGGTCGATGGCTTCCCAGATGTACTCGGGCGGGCCTTCTTCGCCGGCGTGGGCGACGGTGAGGAAGCCTTCGTGACGGGCACGGTCGAACACGCGCTGGAACTTGCTCGGCGGGTGACCCATCTCGGAACTGTCCAGGCCCACGGCGACGAACGCGTCACGGAACGGCAGCGCCTGGTCGAGGGTTTTCTCCGCTTCGGCTTCGCTCAGGTGGCGCAGGAAGCTGAGGATCAAGCCGCTGGTGATCCCCAGTTGCTGCTCGCCGTCCTTGAGCGCGGCAGCGATACCGTTGAGCACCACTTCGAAGGGCACGCCGCGGTCGGTGTGGGTTTGCGGGTCGAAGAAGGGTTCGGTGTGAATCACGTTCTGGGCTTTGCAGCGCAGCAGATAGGCCCAGGTCAGGTCGTAGAAATCCTGGGAGGTACGCAGCACGTCGGCGCCCTTGTAATACAGGTCGAGAAACTCTTGCAGATTATTGAAGGCGTAGGCCTTGCGCAGGGTTTCGACGTCGTTCCACGGCAGCGCAATCTTGTTGCGTTCGGCCAGGGCGAACAGCAGTTCAGGCTCCAGCGAGCCTTCCAGGTGCAGGTGCAGTTCAGCCTTGGGCAGGGCGTTGAGCCAATCGTACATAGCTAAAATCTCATCAGGTGCAATCGCGGCATTCTACAGGCCATGGCTGAAATAATCGGCAAAACCTGACCAGCAGGAGAGTATTTGATTTATTCGCACAAGTTCGACGTGAACTAAGGTGTAACGAAACGTTAGCGGCGTGGCGCAGTCTGTACCCCAACGATGACTGATTTGCCGTACATAAAGGCCCCCCATGCTCACTTCTCTCAAGCAAGAAAAATTCATGCTGCTGGCGCTGATTGCCGCCGTTGCCGCCTACCCGCTGGAACACTGGATGCTCCACAGTGGGCAGATGGTGGCGTTGCTCGCCGGTCTCGCCTTGATTGCGTTTATCGTGATGGCGTCGATGCGCGTGGCCCACCATGCCGAACAACTGGCGGAAAAGGTCGGTGACCCCTACGGCACCATGATCCTGACCCTGGCCGCTGTGCTGGTGGAAGTGGTGATCCTGGCGATCATGATGAGCAACGAGCCTTCACCCACGCTGGTGCGCGACACTATCTATTCGGCGGTGATGCTCGATATCAACGGCATCCTCGGCCTGGCCGCGCTGATGGGCGGCATCAAGCATGGCGAGCAGTCCTACAACGACGACTCTGCACGCACCTACAGCGTGATGATTCTAACCGCCATGGGCGTGTCGATGGTGGTGCCGGAGTTTATCCCCGAGGCCGACTGGAAAATTTACTCGGCCTTCACCATCGGCGCGATGGTGGTGCTCTACACCTTGTTCCTGAGAATGCAGGTAGGCCCGCACAGTTATTTCTTCAGCTACAGCTACCCGGAAAAACGCCGCAAGAAATCAACCGAGCAAGAGCACGAGCAGCCCGTAAACCTCGCGTTCTCGATCGGCACCCTGGTGTTTGGCGTGATAGTGATTGGTGCGTTGGCCGAGGTGATGTCCAAGACCCTCGACCTGGGCCTGGAGGGCACGGGCGCCCCGCCGGTGATCACCGCGATCGTCGTGGCGGCTATTTCCGCCGCGCCGGAAATCCTGACGGCATTGCGCGCCGCCTTGGCCAATCGCATGCAGTCGGTGGTGAACATCGCGCTGGGTGCGTCGCTGTCGACGGTGATCCTGACGGTGCCGGTGATGGAAGCCATGGCGCTTTACACCGGCCAGCCATTCCAGATGGCGATGACGCCGGTGCAGACAGTGATGGTGTTTATTACGCTGATCGTCAGTGCGATCAACCTCAATGATGGCGAAACCAATGCCATCGAGGGCATGACGCATTTCGTGCTGTTTGCGACCTTTATCATGCTGTCGCTGCTGGGACTGTAACCCGATTTCAAGAGCACCATAAAACCAAATGTGGGAGGGGGCTTGCCCCCTCCCACATTTTGGACTGTGCTTGGTTTAGATTCCGGCGATCAACTGACGGGCCGCCCGGGTGTGATCGGCGATCAGAGCTTTCAGGTCCAGGCCTTCCACTTGTCCGTCGATTACCCGCCATCGACCCGCGATCATCACTCGGTCCGCTCGATCGGCACCGCACAGCAACAGTGCGGAAATGGGATCGTGGCTGCCGGAGAAGCGCAGCTCATCGAGTTTGAACAGCGCCAGGTCCGCCTGCTTTCCTACCGCCAACTCTCCAATATCCGTACGCCCCAACAACTGCGCCGAGCCTTTGGTCGCCCAGCCCAACACACCTTCAGGGGTAATTTTTTCCGCGCCGTAACGCAGGCGCTGGATGTACAGAGCCTGGCGCGCTTCCAGAATCATGTTCGAAGCGTCGTTGGAGGCGGAACCGTCCACGCCCAGGCCGAGGGGGGCACCGGCCGCGAGCAGGTCGAGGGTCGGGCAGATACCGGAGGCCAGGCGCATATTTGAACTCGGGCAATGGCAGATGCCCGTGCCGGCAGCGCCCAGGCGTGCGATTTCATCCGGGTTGAAGTGAATACCGTGGGCCAGCCAGGTGCGCGGGCCGAGCCAGCCGACGCTGTCGAGATAATCCACCGTGCGCAGGCCGAAACGTTGCAGGCAGAAGTCTTCCTCGTCGAGGGTTTCCGCCAGGTGCGTGTGCAGGCGCACGTCGAGCGAGGTGGCCAGTTCGGCACTCGCGCGCATGATTTCGGGGGTAACGGAAAACGGCGAACAGGGCGCCAGGGCAATCTGGATCTGCGCGCCGTCGCCGCGCTCGTGGTATTCACGGATCAGGCGTTGGCTGTCGTCGAGGATGACCTGGCCCTGTTGCACGGTCTGCTGCGGCGGCAGGCCGCCATCGGCTTCGCCCAGGCTCATGGAACCACGGGTGAGCATGGCGCGCATGCCCAGCTCGCGTACGCTGTCGACCTGCACATCAATGGCGTTTTCCAGGCCGTCGGGGAACAGGTAGTGGTGGTCCGCCGCCGTGGTGCAACCCGAGAGCAGCAATTCCGCAAGGGCCACTTTCGACGCCAGGGCGAGTTTTTCCGGGGTCAGTCGGGCCCAGACCGGATACAGGGTTTTCAACCAGGGAAACAGCGGCTGGTTGACCACCGGCGCCCAGGCGCGGGTCAGGGTCTGGTAGAAATGGTGGTGCGTGTTGATCAGCCCGGGCAGGACGACATGCTCGCGGGCATCGAACACCTGCGCACAGGGTTGTGCAGGTGCTTGCCCTTGGGCCAGCACTTCGGTGATGACGCCGTCTTGCAGCACCAGGCCGCCACGGGCATCGAGGCCATTGGCGGTGAAGATCGCGAGGGGGTTTTTTAACCAGATACGGGTCGCAGGCATTGGCCGGCTCCTCTGAATGATGGGTTCAGGTTTGCCAGCTCAGTGTTGCCCTGTCTGCTGATCCAGGGTCGCCGGTGAAGGCGAGGTGGCAGTCTAACGCTGTAGGAGCGAGCTTGCTCGCGAAAATCGTCAACGATAACGCGGGCAGTCTGGTTTAACGCGGTGCCTGGGCGTTCTTCGCGAGCAAGCTCGCTCCTACAGTTGCGGCCATTACCAGGCGATGGTGTCGCCCTTGTAGTCCACAAAATGATGGCCGCCCTTGCCGGTGTAGGCATTTACCTGGTCCACCAGGCCACGCACGCTGGTCTCGACGTCGATGTGCGCATTTTCGCCACCCATGTCGGTTTTCACCCAGCCCGGGTGCAGCGATAACACCGTCGGCTTGTGCTCGCCCAGTTGGGTGATAAAGCTGTTGGTCATGGAGTTGAGCGCCGCCTTGCTGGCCTTGTACAGCGCCATGTCCGAACCGTCGGGAATGGTGACGCTGCCCAGCACCGAACTCATGAAGGCCAGCACGCCGGTGTCCTTGCGGATCTGCCCGACAAAACGCTGGGCCAGGTTGATCGGGGCCACGGCGTTGGTGAAAAACAGTTGGCCGACTTCCGCCAGGGTGGCGTGCCCCGGCTCCTGGTTCGCGGGGCCCTTGACGCCGGCATTGACGAACAGCAGGTCGAAGGTGCGGTCTTTCAGGCGTTGGGCCAGGGCGATAACGGCTTGCTGATCGTCCATGTCGAGTTTTTCGATCTGCACCGGGCCCACGGCTTTCAGGGCGTCGGCCTTGTTCGGGTCACGCACGGTGGCGGTCACGTCCCAGCCGTCCTGGAGCAGTTGCTTGACCAGGCCGAGGCCCAGCCCGCGCGAGGCGCCGATGATCAGTGCGGTTTTTGGCGTAGACATGAAAAGCTTCCTTTGGAGTCGCGGTTCAGGGAGTTGCAGTGAGCAACAGTAGCAGTTTCAGCGTTGCAGCAGGATACGTCCCCGGCTCAGGTCGGCGAGCTGGGTTTGCAAGGTGTCGATGTGGGCTTCGCCCAGGGCCAGTTGCAGCTCCACGCCGTTGGCGGTGAAGGTTTCTTCCACGATCAGCCCGTCCAGTTCGGCAACGCGCAGCTTCAGCAGGTTCAATTCGGAGAAACCGCAGGCGCACCTCAGCGGTACGCGACTGATCAGCTCGATGCGCTCGGCATTCTGCAGGCATTTATTTGCGCCGCCGCCGTAGGCACGGGCCAGACCACCGGTGCCCAGTTGAATCCCGCCGTACCAGCGAATCACCAGCACCACGACCTGATCAAACCCTTGCGCCTCAATGGCCGCCAGGATCGGCCGCCCGGCGGTGCCGCCGGGTTCGCCGTCGTCGTTGCTGCGGTATTGGTCGGCCAGTTTCCAGGCCCAGCAGTTGTGCGTCGCGTTGAGGTCGCTGTGCTGCTCGATAAACGCCTGGGCGTCGTGCGCGCTGGTAATCGGCGCCGCCAGGGTGATAAAGCGGCTTTTGCGTATTTCTTCACGAAATTCGCAAAAGCCTGTGAGCGTGAATGGCATAAGTCGCTTCGTTCAGGGGGCCGGCTTGATGCCGCAGCCTTTGAGAATAATGTGGATCAGGTTGGTGCCGGCGTCCTCCATGTCCTGCTTGGTCAGCTTGGTGCGGCCGGTGACGCGGCAGATCTGGGTGGCGAAGTCGGCATAGTGCTGGGTGCTGCCCCACAGCAGGAAGATCAGGTGTACCGGGTCGATGGGGTCCATCTTGCCGGCATCGATCCAGGCCTGGAACACGGCTGCACGGCCGCTGAACCAGGCGCGGTAGTCCTGGCTGAAATATTCAGTGAGGCATTCGCCGCCGCTGATGATCTCCATGGCGAAGATCCGCGAGGCCTGTGGCTGGCGTCGCGAGAACTCCATCTTGGTGCGGATGTACCGGGAGAGGGCCACGGCCGGGTCGTCCTCGGCGGTCAGCGCGTTGAACGTGCTGTCCCACAATTCGAGAATATTGCTGAGCACCGCAATGTACAGGCCTAGTTTGTTGGTGAAGTAATAGTGCAAGTTGGCTTTGGGCAGCCCGGCACTGGCCGCGATGGTGTTCATGCTGGTGCCCTTGTAGCCATGGCGCGCGAATTCATCCTCAGCCGCCTGGAGAATCGCTTGTTCGTTCTTTTGCCGAATGCGGCTGGCGGGTTTACCGGCATGGTTGCTGTGGGCAGGAACTTCGAGGCTCATGGAGGTTTCCGTGCTGATCGATGGGGGCGACGTGTGCACAGATAACCCACCCTCAAGCCTCAGACAAGTGTTGATGCAATAAAACCGTCAAAGCGATTCCAGGGAGTCGCTTTTGGGCGTGGGGTTTGTAACGGCGTGGACGGTTTTGGCCTCGGGTAACAGCAGGCACAGCACAATGGCAGTCAGCCCGCCGCTGGTGATGGCGGAGTCGAACAGGTTCTGCACCAGGGTTGGCATCAGGTGCAGCAGGTTGGGCTGAGCGGCGATGCCCAGGCCGACACCGAAGGAGGTGGCGATGATCAGCATGCTGCGTCGATCCAGTGGCGCCTGGGCCAGGATGCGCACACCGGCTGCGGCGACGCTGCCGAACATGACCAGGGTCGCACCGCCCAGCACCGGTTTGGGGATTTGCTGCAACACCGCGCCGATCATGGGAAACAACCCAAGGCATACCAGCACCACGCCGATGTACAAGCCGACATGACGGCTGGCCACGCCGGTAAGTTGGATCACCCCGTTGTTTTGCGCGAAGGTGGTATTGGGGAAGGCGCTGAACGTGGCGGCGATCATGCAACTGACGCCATCCCCGAGCACGCCGCCTTTGAGTCGGCTTATATAAGACGCACCGCTGATGGGTTGGCGGGCGATCATGCAGTTGGCGGTGAGGTCTCCGACGGTTTCGATGCTGCTGATCAGATAAATCAGCGCGATGGGCAGGAAGGCGCTCCAATCGAAGTTGAAACCAAAGCGAAACGGCACGGGCAGGCTGATCAGAGGCACGTCGGGTAATGCCTGGGGCACCAGCTTGCCACTGAACCACGCGGCGAGGCTGCCGAGCGCCAGGCCGATGATAATGGCCGAGAGGCGTACCCAGGGCGTGTTCGAGCGGTTGAGCAGGATGATCGTCAGCACCACGAACAGGCCCAGGGCCAGGTTGATGGGGGCGCCAAAGTCGGGGGCGTTGAACCCGCCGCCCAGATCGGTGATGCCGACTTTTATCAGGCTGATGCCGATCAGCGTAATCACGATCCCGGTCACCAGGGGCGTGATGACCCGGCGCAGCTGGCCGATAAACCGGCTCAGCACGATCTGCACCAGGGCGCCGAAAAAGCACACGCCGAAAATCATCGCCAGGATGTCCTCAGGGCTGCCGCCGCGTTGCTTGACCAGGAAGCCGGCGGAGAGCACCGCGCCCAGGAACGCAAAGCTGGTGCCTTGCAGGCAAATCATCCCGGCGCCGATACCGAACGGCCTGCGCGCCTGGATGAAGGTGCCGACGCCGGAGACCATCAGCGCCATGCTGATCAGGTAGGGCAGGTGCGCGGTGAGGCCCAGGGTGGAACCGATGATCAAGGGCGGCGTGATGATCCCGACGAACGCGGCCAGCACATGTTGCAGGGCGGCCAGCAGGGCGGGCAGTGGTTTGGGGCGATCATCGAGGCCGTAGATCAAGTCGTTGGGGCTGGAGGATTCTGGTGGCATGGCGGGTCAACTCGGGGCGGACGGTTCAAGGTCCTTGTGCCTTGCAAAAAACTGTCCACCTGCTCAGCTTTTTGTGCAGAGCCCGTGTTAGCGCGTTGCCGCCAGGCTCTCTAGAAAACTTTCCAGCACCAAATGGGGGCGACGGCCCTTGCGCGTGACCGATGCCAGGCTCAAATCGTAAAACCGTGTAGCCGGTTTCAGCGCGCGCAGTCGGCCTTGTTGTACCCAAAGGTTGGCGTAATGGTCGGGCAGGTAGCCGATATAGCGCCCGGTGAGGATCAGGAACGCCATGCCCTCACGGTCCGAGGCGCTGGCGGTGCACGTGAGCGCCTGGTAATGGGCCTGGATCTCGGCGGGCAAGCGGAAGGTGGGGGCGATGGCGTCCTGGCTGTCGAGGCGCGTGTCGTCCAGTTGCTTGTCGTCGGCATAAAACAGTGGATGCCCGACCGCGCAATAAAGCAGCGAGCGCTCGCTGTACAGCGGTTGGTACTCCAGGCCCGACAACGCGCTGGCCTGGGGCACCACGCCGACATGCAGACGGCCGTCGAGGACACCTTGCTCGACTTCACTGGGGGCGATCATGCGGATTTGAATTTGCACATCCGGGCCACGTTCCTTCAATTGCGCCAGGGCGTGGGTGATGCGCATATGGGGCAGGGTGACGAGGTTGTCGGTCAGGCCGATGATCAGCTCTCCGCGCAAGTGCTGGTGCAGACCATTGACTTCGGTGCGAAAACTTTCCAGCGCACTCAACAGTTGCAACGCCGACTGATACACCTCGCGGCCTTCTTCCGTCAGCGAGAACCCCGCGCGGCCGCGTTGACAGAGCCTCAGCCCGAGGCGTTGTTCCAGGTCGCTCATTTGCTGGCTGATGGCCGAACGACCAATCCCCAGTACGGTTTCCGCCGCCGAAAAGCCACCACACTCCACCACGCTGCGAAAGATGCGCAGCAGGCGGATATCAAAGTCGCTGACCTGGGCCAGGGGGTCGGGGCGACGGCTGCTCATAGTTTAGTGAAGTCCTGACTGAAGGTTAGAAGAGTTGGATTTCACCGACTTTATCCCCGTGGCAATTTAGCTGCAACTACGCTTTTTTCAATCCCGACGCTACCTTTGCCTTGCGAGGTTTTGCTGATGAACATGCCGGAAAACGCCCCATCATCCCTGGCCAGCCAACTCAAGCTGGATGCTCATTGGATGCCTTATACCGCCAACCGTAATTTTCAGCGCGATCCGCGCCTGATCGTGGCCGCCGAGGGCAGCTGGTTGACGGATGACAAGGGGCGCAAGGTCTACGACTCGCTGTCGGGCCTTTGGACCTGCGGCGCCGGGCATACGCGCAAGGAAATCCAGGAAGCGGTGGCCCGGCAGTTGGGCACCCTGGACTACTCTCCGGGCTTCCAATACGGTCATCCGTTGTCCTTTCAACTGGCGGAAAAGATTACCGACCTGACCCCTGGCAACCTCAACCATGTGTTCTTCACCGACTCCGGCTCCGAGTGCGCCGATACCGCCGTGAAGATGGTGCGCGCCTACTGGCGCCTGAAGGGCCAGGCCACCAAGACCAAGATGATCGGCCGCGCCCGTGGGTATCACGGTGTGAACATTGCCGGTACCAGCCTGGGCGGCGTCAACGGTAACCGTAAGCTGTTTGGTCAGTCGATGATGGACGTCGACCACCTGCCGCATACGTTGCTGGTGAGCAATGCCTTCTCCCGTGGCATGCCGGAGCAGGGTGGTATCGCATTGGCCGATGAGTTGCTCAAGCTGATCGAACTGCATGACGCATCGAACATCGCTGCGGTGTTTGTCGAGCCGATGGCCGGTTCCGCAGGCGTGTTGGTGCCGCCACAGGGTTACCTCAAGCGTCTGCGCGAGATCTGCGATCAGCACAACATCCTGTTGGTATTCGACGAAGTGATCACCGGTTTCGGGCGCACCGGTTCGATGTTCGGCGCCGACAGCTTTGGCGTGACCCCGGACTTGATGTGCATTGCCAAGCAAGTCACCAATGGCGCCATTCCGATGGGCGCGGTGATTGCCAGCAGCGAGATCTATCACACCTTCATGAACCAGGCGACGCCGGAATACGCGGTGGAGTTTCCCCATGGCTACACCTACTCGGCGCACCCGGTGGCCTGCGCGGCCGGCCTCGCGGCACTGGACCTGCTGCAAAAGGAAAACCTCGTGCAGAGCGTAGCCGATGTCGCACCGCACTTTGAGAATGCGCTGCATGGCATGAAGGGCAGCAAGAACGTGATTGATATTCGTAATTACGGCCTGGCCGGAGCCATCCAGATTGCGCCGCGTGACGGGGATGCCATCGTGCGTCCGTTCGAGGCCGGCATGGCGCTGTGGAAAGCCGGTTTCTACGTGCGCTTTGGCGGTGACACCCTGCAGTTCGGGCCAACCTTCAACAGCAAGCCGCAGGACCTGGATCGCCTGTTCGATGCGGTCGGTGAAGTGCTGAACAAGATCGACTGATTTCTCCTTCTATATAGAACAACTTTTCAGGAGCCCTGCATGAGCCTTATCCAGCATTTGATCAACGGTGAATTGGTCAATGACAGCGGTCGTAGCGCCGATGTGTACAACCCGTCCACCGGCCAGGTCATTCACCAGGTGCCATTGGCCAGTCGCGAAACCATTCAACAGGCGATCGACTCGGCCAAGGCGGCGTTCCCGGCCTGGCGTAACACGCCTGCGGCCAAACGGGCGCAGGTGATGTTTCGTTTCAAGCAGTTGCTGGAGCAGAACGAAGCGCGTATCTCGCAGCTGATCAGCGAAGAGCACGGCAAGACGTTGGAGGATGCCGCCGGTGAGTTGAAGCGCGGAATCGAGAACGTTGAATACGCGTGCTCGGCGCCGGAGATTCTCAAAGGCGAATACAGCCGCAACGTCGGCCCGAACATTGATGCCTGGTCGGATTTCCAGCCGCTGGGCGTAGTGGCGGGCATTACGCCGTTCAACTTCCCGGCGATGGTGCCGTTGTGGATGTATCCGCTGGCGATTGTGTGCGGTAACTGTTTCATCCTCAAACCGTCGGAGCGTGACCCGAGTTCGACGTTGCTGATCGCGCAGTTGTTGCAGGAAGCGGGTCTGCCCAAAGGCGTGCTGAGCGTGGTGCATGGTGACAAGGGCGCGGTGGATGCATTGATTGAGGCGCCCGAGGTAAAAGCGCTGAGCTTTGTAGGATCGACGCCGATTGCCGAGTACATTTATTCCGAAGCGACCAAGCGCGGCAAGCGCGTGCAGGCACTGGGTGGCGCGAAGAACCACGCAGTGCTGATGCCCGACGCGGACCTGGATAACGCCGTCAGCGCCTTGATGGGCGCGGCGTATGGCTCCTGCGGTGAACGCTGCATGGCGATCTCGGTGGCGGTGTGTGTGGGTGACCAGGTGGCGGATGCGTTGATTGCCAAGCTGGTACCGCAGGTCAAGGCGCTGAAGATCGGTGCGGGCACCACCTGTGGCCTGGATATGGGCCCGCTGGTGACGGGGCAGGCGCGGGATAAGGTCAGCGGCTATATAGAAGAGGGCGTGTCGGCGGGCGCCGAGTTGGTTGTTGACGGTCGCGGCTTGAGCGTCGCCGGGCATGAAGAAGGGTTCTTCCTCGGTGGCAGCCTGTTCGATCGCGTGACCACCGAGATGCGCATCTATAAAGAAGAGATCTTCGGGCCGGTGTTGTGCGTGGTGCGTGTGGACAGCCTGGAAGCGGCGATGCAGTTGATCAACGACCATGAGTACGGCAACGGTACGTGCATCTTTACCCGTGACGGTGAGGCGGCGCGCCTGTTCTGTGATGAAATCGAAGTGGGCATGGTGGGGGTTAACGTGCCTTTGCCGGTGCCCGTGGCTTATCACAGCTTTGGTGGCTGGAAGCGGTCGCTGTTTGGCGACTTGCACGCCTATGGGCCGGATGGGGTGCGTTTCTATACCCGTCGCAAGGCGATCACCCAGCGTTGGCCGCAGCGGGCCAGTCATGAAGCCTCGCAGTTTGCTTTCCCCAGTTTGTAAGGCGGGATAAGTAAGGCCGGCCCCTTGGGGCCGGCCTTCGCGTTTTCCGGGGTTTTTTGACTTATATGACAGAAATGTGAAAAAGAAGGTTGACGGCAGATTCTGTGCGCCTATAATTCGCCCCACTTCCGGCGCAGTCGAAACGGAAAACTCCTTGGTAAACAATGAGTTAAGTAGTTTTAGACAGCAGGCCGCTTCAGTTCATCGAAGCCAAAAGGAAGTTGAAAAAGAGGTGTTGACAGCAGCGTGTAACGCTGTAGAATTCGCCTCCCGCTTACGAGAGATCGCAAGCGCAAGTGGTTGAAGTT
>NZ_CVTU01000110.1:21603-147822 GCF_900004965.1 Pseudomonas sp. 44 R 15 | reverse complement strand
GAGGTGCCGAGTGGTGGGGCAAGAGCGTTTTGCTTACTTTTGCGCTTTTCAAAAGTGAGCCGCCGTCAGGGCGGAACCCTAAGCAGCCGTGACCTGAATAACGGATATGTACTCGGTCTGATCCAAAATACTAGCCAATCCTGAGGCCGCCATCGGGGGCAAGTCGAATCGTCGCACCGCCCCTCCCACATTGGATCGTGGAGCACCAGTAAGATAGCTACAGGCTGCCGGACCAGGTCAGGAGGCAAGCCCCCTCCCACATTTTCAGTGCCCGCCTGGGGTCAGGCGATTTCAGCAACGACCGCCGCCAACGCCTTAGCCGGATCGGCCGCCTGGCTGATCGGCCGGCCAATCACCAGATAATCCGAACCGGCATCCAGCGCCTGACGCGGCGTCAGAATACGACGCTGATCATCCTGGGCGCTGCCCGCCGGACGAATGCCTGGCGTGACCAGTTGCAACGACGGATGAGCCGTCTTGAGCGCCTGGGCTTCCAGCGCCGAACACACCAGGCCGTCCAAACCAGCTTTCTGCGCCAGGGCCGCCAGGCGCAGCACCTGCTCCTGCGGCTCGATATCCAGGCCGATACCGGCCAGGTCTTCGCGCTCCATACTGGTCAGCACAGTCACCCCAATCAACAGCGGTTTCGGCCCGCTACGCTGCTCCAGCACTTCACGGCAGGCACTCATCATGCGCAGGCCACCGGAGCAGTGCACGTTGACCATCCACACGCCCATCTCGGCCGCAGCCTTGACCGCCATGGCGGTGGTATTGGGGATATCGTGGAATTTCAGGTCGAGAAACACTTCGAAGCCCTTGTCACGCAGGGTGCCGACGATTTCCGCCGCGCAACTGGTGAACAGCTCCTTGCCGACCTTGACCCGGCAAAGCGCGGGGTCCAACTGGTCAGCCAGCTTCAGTGCGGCGTCACGGGTGGGGTAGTCCAGGGCGACGATGATAGGAGTCTGGCAGACGGACATTGGAATGGGCTCTCAGGCAAGTCGAAATCGGCGCGGATTGTAGCGCAAGCGGCGCCGTTGCGGGATCCGATGATCGGTAAATACTGATTCTGCGTGGATTGGCCCAGGTTTGCGGCCATTGTTTCAAAGTCGATACATTCACGACATGCCCCCAACATGCCCCACCGCTAGCCTCGCCGCATGACCGACCGTCCAGCACTTCCAGCCATGGGGCTGGGCGCCTATGCTGACCGTAACAATCAGGCAGATGATCGCACTATGCATACTCCTTCCGTCCCGGTAAACGATGCGCACACAGGCGCGGTGATCGCCGACGACAAGCGCTGGAACACTCGCGCGCTGATCGTCGATGACGATGTGCCGATTCGTGAATTGCTGATCGATTACCTGGCGCGCTTCAATATTCTCGCCACGGGTGTGACCGACGGCGCAGCGATGCGCCAGGCCATGCAAGGCGAAACCTTCGATGTGGTGGTGCTCGACCTGATGCTGCCCGGCGAAGACGGCCTTACCCTGTGCCGCTGGCTGCGGGCTGAATCGGACATTCCGATCCTGATGCTCACCGCCCGCTGCGAACCGACCGACCGGATCATCGGCCTGGAACTGGGCGCCGACGACTATATGTCCAAGCCGTTCGAACCGCGCGAACTGGTGGCCCGTATCCAGACCATCCTGCGCCGGGTGCGCGATGACCGTACCGAGCAGCGCGCCAATATTCGCTTCGACAACTGGCGGCTCAACAGCGTGTTGCGCCAACTGGTGGCCGACAACGGCCTGGTGGTGCCGCTGTCCAACGCCGAATTCCGCCTGCTGTGGGTGTTCATCGAACGCCCGCGCCGCGTATTGAGCCGCGAGCAATTGCTGGATGCCGCGCGCGGGCGCTCCATCGAAGCCTTTGACCGCAGCATCGATCTGCTGGTCTCGCGCCTGCGCCAGAAACTGGGAGACGACCCCAAGGCCCCGCAACTGATCAAGACCGTACGCGGCGAAGGCTACCTGTTCGACGCGCGGGATATCGGTTGATGCGCGCCACCTTCAATACGTTGTTCGGGCGGCTGTTCGGCGTGCTGCTGGTGGCCATCGTGCTCGCGCATCTGCTGGCGTTTTTCTGGTTCCATCATTACGGCCCACCACCGCCACCGCCGCAGGACACCTTCGTCGAGCAGCCGGATGGCTCGATGAAGCCGCTGGTCAAGCCTCACCGTCCCTGGTTCGGTGGCCCGGTGGTGCCGCTGACGTTTCAATTCATCTCGCTGATCATCGCCGCGTGGTACGGCGCCAAGCTGCTGAGCCGGCCGATCCAGCGCCTGAGTGCGGCGGCCGAGCGTTTGAGTCTTGACCTCGACAGCCCGCCCCTCGAAGAATCCGGGCCCCGCGAAGCGCGCCAGGCCGCATCGACCTTCAACCTGATGCAAAGGCGCATCCGCGAACAGGTCAGCCAGCGCGCGCGCATGCTCGGGGCGGTCTCCCATGACCTGCGCACGCCGCTGTCGCGGCTCAAGCTGCGCCTGGAACAGATCGAAGACACCCGGCTGCAAGGTCAGATGCGCCAGGACCTGGACGACATGATCGGCATGCTCGACGCCACCTTGAGCTACCTGCATGAACAACGCACCAGCGAGACCCGACACTGGCTCGACGTGCAGGCGCTGGTGGAATCGCTGAGCGAAAACGCCCAGGACCAAGGCAGCGATGTGCACGTGGGCGGCACCTGCGCGCCGTTGCAGGTGCAGCCCATGGCATTGCGTTCGTGCCTCAACAACCTGATCGACAATGCCCTGCGCTATGCAGGTTCAGCCCGTGTGGAACTGGCGGACAGCCGCGGGGCGCTGGTGATCCGGGTGATTGACCATGGCCCCGGCATCGCCGCCGACAAGCGCGAAGCGGTATTCGAACCGTTCTTTCGCCTGGAGGGCTCACGCAACCGTAATTCCGGCGGCGTCGGCCTGGGCATGACGATCGCCAGGGAAGCGGTCGAGCGCCTCGGCGGCCACCTGAGCCTGGAAGACACGCCAGGCGGCGGATTGACCGCAGTGATGTGGCTGCCCAGGGCTTAAAGCGGCTTGTCTTCGCGCCGCGCCTGGGCCTGGGTCGCGCTCCAGTCCGTCAACAGGCTGTAGGCCACCGCGAGCAAGGTCGGGCCGATAAACAGGCCGATGAAACCGAACGCGATCAAGCCGCCGAACACGCCCAGCAACACGATCACCAGCGGCAGGTTGCCGCCACGGCTGATCAGGTATGGCTTGAGCACGTTGTCGACACCGCTGATGATGAAGGTGCCCCATACGCCTAGGAACACCGCGTAGGTGTAGTCGCCCTTCCACGCCAGCCAGGCCGTGGCCGGGATCCACACCAGCGGCGGGCCCATGGGAATCAGGCTGAGCAGGAACGTCACGCCGCCCAGCAGCAACGCACCGGGCACCCCGGCGATCAGGAAACCGATCAGCGCCAGCACCGCCTGGGCCGCAGCCGTGCCGATCACGCCGTTGACCACCCGTTGCACCGTACCGGCCACCAGTTCGATGTAATAACTGGCACGGTCGCCGATCAGGCGTTCAAGCAGCCGATGCACGAACATCGCCAGGCGCGGCCCGTCGCGGTAGAAAAAGAACACAAAGACCAGGCTCAAGGTCAGTTCGAGGATACCGCCGCCAATCTGCGCACTGCGCGCCAGCAACCAGTTGCCGACCTGGCCGAGGTACGGCTTGATGCTGAGCATCAGCGCCGCGCCCTGTTGGTCGATGCTGTCCCATGTCGCCACCAGCCGCTCGCCGATAACCGGGATCGAGCCCAGCCAGCTCGGCGCATCGGGCAGGCCGTCGACCTGGATATCCTTGATCAGCACGACGGCATCGCGCACATGGTCCGCCAGGTTGAACCCCAGCCACACCAGCGGCAGCGCTACCAGCAACATCCAGCCCAGCGTCAGGATACCGGCCGCCAGCGATTCGCGACCGCCCAGCCCGCGTGTCAGCAGCACCATCAGCGGCCAGCTCGCGAATGCCAGCACCGCGCCCCAGAACAGCGCCGACCAGAACGGCGCCATGACCCAGAAGCTGGCACCAAACAGCACCAGCAGCAGGATTTGCACCAGCAGGCGATCGTTATTGAGCATGGGGTATCTCGAAAAGAGTCGGTAGAAGAGAGCTTAGGCGAACGGCGCGGGTCCGTTCGCCCAGTGACGTTAGCGTATCAGACGCACGTGCAGGCCCTCGGCGTCACCCGGACTGTTTTCCAGGCGTGCGGCGCGCACACCGTTGTCGATCAGCCCCTGGCGCCAGGCTTCGGCATTGGGACCTGACAGGCTGACACGCAAGGTGGTGTCGAGGTTCAACCCCCTGGAGATCAACGTCAGCCACGTGTCATCAGGCTCGGCACCGAGGGTGGGGAAGTCCAGCTCACCGGTGCTTTTCAACTCACGCAACAACGTTGCCGAGGTGGGCAGAAGACTCCCCAGCGGCGTGCTGGCGTCCATCTGCTCGACATGCAGATAGGCGCGGCGATTGCCACGGGTGATGCCGTACAGCGCCACCAGCGTATTGTCCTGCGGAGCCGCCAGACGTAAAAGCAGGTATTCCTGCTGGCCGTCGGCCCCTACCAGCTTGGCATTGCCGAACACTTCGTTGGCCCACAGGCTGCTTTCGCCACAATCGCGGGCCTGGCACCAGAACAGCAGCTGCGCGCCCTTGGCCTGCAAGGCTTCGCGGGTGGCGGTAAAGGCGGCACTGGAGCTGTGTTCGGCAGGCAGTTCGTAGGTGATCGCGGTGGTTTGACCGCGTGCGGTGGCCTGGCCTTCGGAACGCAACTGACCGCTGATCTTGCGGATCGCGCCCATGGGGTAGATGCGTTCGCGGTCTTCAGCGGGGCGATAGTCGACGATCTGCGCGTCCACCTGGCGGGCAATGGCCGGCAAGTCCTGGCTTCCCGGCACATCGGCGGCGAACACGAGCGGGCTGAAGCAGCACAGCCCAACGGCACGTAAACATCCTTTACCCAGGCTCATCGGATCACTGAGCCGTGGCCATGGAGGGTCGCAGCGGTTTGAAGATGGTGCATGGTTGACTCCCTTTCAATCCGCCCAGCCTCGGCAGTTGACCGCGTCAAGTCAAGGCGTGGAGAAGAACCGATTGAAACAGTCTGCAACAAGAACCGCACCGGGCTCGTCATTCAGGTGCAAATGATGACCACCCGGCAGCGTCGTCACGGTAAAGGGCAGCCGTGAAAGCAATTCGGGATGTTTCGCCACCATACCGTCAGCCGCCACCACCAACTGCGTAGGGCAACTCACGCGTCGTACGAAAGCCATGGCTTGTTCGTCAGTCAGGCGCATCGGTGATGCCAGGGTCAGGCGACTGTCGCTGCGCCAAGTATAGCCGCCCGGCACAGGCATCAAACCGCGCTGGGCCAGCAGTTCTGCGGCTTCGCGGCTGACCGCGACCACGCCATGCATGCGCGCCTCGACCGCCCGGTCCAGGCTGGCATACACCGGTTTGCGCTTGCCTTGCAGGCTCAGTTGCGCCTGCAAGGCCATGCCCAGCCGTTCGGCTGCGTTCTCGCCGCCGGCGGTCGGCGGGATCACGCCGTCGATCAATCCAAGATGCGTCACGCGCTCCGGTAACGCCCCGGCGAGCACCAGGGAGACGATGGCGCCCAGGGAATGGCCAAGTAATGCAAAACGTTGCCAGCCCAGTTGCTCGGCCACTTGCACTACATCGTGCACGTAATCCCACAAGGCATAACCGGCCCCCGCCGGACGATGGGCCGAGTGCCCGTGGCCGGCCATATCCAGCGCAACAATGCGTAAACCCTGGAGCTTGGGCGCCAGGCGCGCAAAGCTGTTGGCGTTGTCCAGCCAGCCATGCAGGGCAATGACCGGCAAACCGTCTTCAGGTCCAAATAGATGCGCGGCCAACTCGATATGCGGCAGGCTCAGGCGTACTTCTTCCACCGGCGTACTCATGCGCAGCTGCGCTCACGGGCCTGCCAGCGGGAAAACAGCTGTTTGATCAACATGGCGGTGTCCTGGGGTCGCTCGAGGGGGAACATATGGCCGCCGGGCATGGTGAGCATTTCACCCATGGGCAGGCGACCTACGCCGCTGGCATGATGGCGCATCACCACACGGCTCTGACGCCCGCGCACCACGGCCAGCGGTATTTTCAACTGGCGCACCTGGCCGGGGCTGGTGTGAGGCACGCCTCGATAGATGCTGATTTCGGTCGCCGGGTCAAAACGCAAGCGCAGGCGGTCGCCCATTTGCTGCAGGCCATGTTGCAGATACGCCTCAAAGCACTCGGGGTCGAAACTGCGAAACAGGGTCTTGCCGGCGAAGTAGGCACGCGCGGCGTCCAGGTCGCTGAATTCCTCGCGGCGGCCCAGGGTGCGTCCGGCCGGGGTCAGGCGGTCGATGAAGCCAAAGCGCTTGGCGGCGCGAATCACCCAGCGATCCGCGCGGGTCAGCACCGGCGAGTCCAGCATCACCACGCCACGGTACAGCTGCGGGCAGCGCATCGCGGCATGCAAATGCAACACTCCGCCCAGGGAATGGCCGACGCCCCATACCGGCTCCGGTTGCTGCTGCAGATGATGGATCAGTTCATCCACAAGGTTCTGCCAGTTGTCGTCCACCGGAAACCTGGGGTCATGGCCGTGCTGCGGCAGATGCGCCACTGCATACTCCGGGGCCAGTGCGTCGAACAATTTGCCGTAGGTGGCCGACGGAAAGCCATTGGCGTGGGCGAAAAATACAGGCTGCGACATACCGGCTCGCTCTACAGGAACAGACCTCGATTGTCACCATGCCCGGCCCCTACGGCAATGACCGTAACCGCCAGGAATGATGACACTCACGCCATGCCTATCGCGCCGGTGGCTGCTCGCCCAGCGGCACCACGGCCACGGTCAGGCGCGAAACGCAACTGGCCTTGCCCTCGTCATTGGTCAGGCGGATGTCCCACACTTGGGTCGTACGGCCAATGTGGATGGCCTTGGCCACCGCCGTTACTCGCCCGCTGCGCACGCCGCGCAGGTGGTTGGCGTTGACCTCCAGGCCCACGCAATAGAATTTGCTGGCATCGACGCACAGGTAGGCCGCCATGGAGCCGACGCTTTCGGCCAGCACCACGGAGGCGCCGCCATGCAGCAGGCCGTAGGGCTGATGGGTACGGTGGTCGACCACCATGCTGGCGGTGAGGGATTGGTCGTCGAAGCTTTCGAAGCGAATGTCCAGCAATTCACCGATGGTGTTTTTCTGACTCGCATTGAGGTGTTCGATATTCGGTTGCGTGCGCCACAGGCTCATAGGGATGTCCTTATTGGTTTTATTACGACCCTAATCCTGCCACAAAACAGAGCGCGCGCGCACAACCTGTCGATATCACCTACGGGTTTTTCACGCTGACCAGGCTCATCAGCCCGGCCAGCGGGAAATCCCCTTCCAATTCCGCCAGGCTGGCGGTGTGCATCGGTTCTGGCTGGCGCTGATGACCATGCTGCGCAACGCTGATCAGGCCACCCACCAATGGCTGATGGCTGACCAGCAGCACGTTGTCATCGCTGTCGAGTTTTTCCAGCACCAGCAGCGGGTTGCCCTCCGGCGTCAGCCACGGCACCGTGCGAATGTCCGGCTCAAAGCCCAGCGCCTCGCGCACCAGTTGCGCCGTCTGCTGCGCACGCACATAGGGGCTGGCGATAATGGCGCCGAGCGGCTGGCCGATCAGATGCGCAGCGCTGCGCAACACTTCGGCCCTGCCGTGCGCGGTCAGGTTGCGCTCGGGGTCGGTGCGAGCGTGTGCCTCGGCTTCACCGTGGCGCAGAATCCACAGCTTCATAGCTTGAGCTCTTCGTCACGCACCGGGTGCGGTGCCGGCGGCACGCTGTGAGCGGCTTCGCCTTCCGGTGCACGCGGGGTTGGCCAATCGGCGAACGGCCAGGGTTTTTGCTCGGTGTGGAAGCTGCCGAAGCGACCGATCTGCGCCAGGAACTGGCTGAGGCTGTCGCCGAAGTTCATCAGGCCCAGGTTCGGCGCGCCGTAGATCAGTCGGTAAATCAATTGCACAATCACCAACGCGCCGAGCAGGAACTGCGCCACCTGCCACACCAGGGCAAACACCAGCATCCACAGGATGCGCAGCACAATGGACTCATACTTGGGGGCTGCTTTGGAATCGTTCATGCCGCGTTCCTCAGTTGAAACCGCTGGTGGAAATAAAGTCGACATCGGTTTTCGGCTCGGCGCGCATCAGCAGCTCGATGACCTGGCTCAAGGTGCGTCCTTCGAACAGGATCGCGTGCAGCCCGGCCACCAGCGGCATATACACACCGACTTCCTGGGCCTTGGCTTTCAGCACTTTGAGGGTGTTGACCCCTTCGGCCACTTCGCCCAGGCGTGTCACCGCCTCTTCAAGGCTCAACCCCTGGCCCAGCGCGAAACCGACTTGATAGTTACGGCTCTTGGGCGACGAGCAGGTGACGATCAGATCGCCGACGCCCGCCAGGCCCAGGAACGTCATCGGGTTGGCGCCCTGATTCACGGCGAAACGGGTCATTTCGGCCAGGGCGCGGGTAATCAGCATGCTCTTGGTGTTTTCGCCCATCTCCAGGGCCACGGCCATGCCGGCGATGATGGCATAGACGTTCTTCAACGCACCGCCCAGCTCGACGCCAAAGCGATCGCCACTGGCGTAGACACGAAAGGTACGGCCATGCAGCACCGCCTGGACGCGCTCGCACAGCGCCTCATCCTCACTGGCGATCACCGTGGCGGTCAGCGCATGCTCGGCCACTTCCCGCGCCAGGTTCGGCCCGGACAGCACGCCGATGCGCGCCTGGGGTGCGATCTCTGCGAGGATTTCGCTCATCAGCTTGAACGTCTGCGCCTCGATGCCCTTGGTCAGGCTGACCAGCAGCTTGCCCGCCAGACGTTCGGCGTGGGGCGCCAGCACCGAGCGCAAGGCGCTGGAGGGCAGCGCGACAAAGCACAGGTCGCAGTCGGCAAGGGTTGCCAGCAGATCGGTCACGGGCTCGACCGCCGGATGAATCTTGATGCCTTTGAGGTAACGCGGGTTTTCGCGGTGCACGCGAATGGCCTCGGCCTGCTCGGGATCGCGCATCCACTGGCGTACCGCGTGGCCATTTTCAGCCAGCAGGTTAGCCACGGCGGTACCAAAACTTCCGCCTCCCAGGACCGCAATAGGGCGCTGTTCAGTCATATGCAATCCGTTAATCCATACCAGTGGCGATGGCGGCATTATACGGGGCGACCCGCTTGCGGCCAGCCCCCGTGTGAATTCGTGCGCCTGTCGGAAAATGCCACACTTGAGTGAAGTAATTGCAAGTCTCACGACTGGCAAAATGCCTGACCTCAGTTAACATGGGCGGCTATCCGCAATTATCAAGGCCGTGCCGTGTATCCGGGCCCTCCTCTCCGCTCATCCCTGCCATTGATGCTGCCCCTGGTGCTTGCGTGCAGCGCCAGTGCGTCGGCAGACGACCTGTTTCTCGACAGCCAGCCGCTGCCGCAGGTATTGACCGCCACCCGTCTAAAGCAATCGGCCGCCGCCGTTCCCGGCAGCATGACCGTGATCGACAGCGAATTGATCAAGGCCAGCGGCGCGCGTGACATTGCCGAGCTGTTACGCCTGGTGCCCGGGATGATGGTCGGCTACACCACCGGCAATCAGGCTGCGGTGAACTACCACGGCACCAGCGCCAGCGATGCACGGCGCATGCAGGTATTGATCGACGGGCGCTCGGTGTATCGCGCAGGCCTGGCCACGGTGGACTGGAGCGATATTCCGGTCGCCATGGAAGACATTGAGCGTATCGAGGTGTTTCGTGGCCCCAATACCGTCAGCTACGGCGCCAATGCGCTGATGGCGGTGGTCAATATCCTCACCCGCTCACCGGCCAACAGCCAGGGCACGCGGGTAAAGGTCATCCGGGGTGAACGCGGGATCAACGATGTCTATGCCAGCCAGGGCGTGGGCTGGGAAACCGGCGATCTGCGCCTGTCGCTGTCAGGGCAGCAGGACGATGGTTTCGACCGCGATGCCGTCGGCGCCGACCGCCGCGACAGCCGCCGCCTCAACCGTTTCAGCCTGGCCGTCAGCCAGACGTTGAATGCGCAACAGAGCATCGACTGGCAACTGAATGCCAAGGAGGGGACAAATCAGCGCCCCTACACCTACACTCCGGTATTCGCCGGGATTACCGAGGGCGGTACCAATTCCGACGTCAACGCCAGGGACTACGCCGGTTCGATGCGCTGGAACTTCGACTTCAACCCCGAACACAGCCTGTATATCCAGGGGTCGGCCCAGCAATGGGACCGTCGGCAGATCTGGAAAGCCTGTGACGCCAAGGTCTCGTTCAGCCCCGAATTGACTCGGTTGTGGCAACTCAACCCCAACTACGCCGAACGGCTGGCGCGACACATGGATACCTTCAGCCAGGGCAGCGCCCCGCCCGGCAACGCTGCTGAACAGGCGCTGGGCAACCAGGTATTGGACCAGTGGCGCAACGGCGCCAACCAGAGCGTGTGCGGCGATATCGACCAAAGTGCCACGGAAAGCCGCTACGACGTGGAGCTGCAAGACACCCTCAGCCTCTCCGACAGCCTGCGCCTGGTCAGCGGGATGAATTACCGCTACGACCGCGCCGACTCCGACACCTACTTCAACGGGACGCTGGACGACACCACCTGGCGCCTGTTCGGCCACCTGGAATGGCGGGCCAGCGAACACTGGCTGCTGCAAGGCGGCGCGATGTACGAAGACACCCACTTGAGCGGCAACTCGCTGACGCCGCGCGTGGCGGTCAACTACCTGATCAACCCGCGCCACGGCCTGCGGGCGGTGTACTCCGAGGCGATCCGTTCGCCGGACATGTTCGAGAACAACGTCAACTGGAGCTATCGCGTCACCAACCTCAGCTCGCCGGTCTACGGGCAGAATTCCGGGCAATATTTTGTGGTGACACGCGGCCCCGGCAATCTTGATAAAGAGTTGATGCGCTCGCGCGAACTGGGCTACAACGGCTTCTTTGCCGATCTCGGATTGAATGTCGATGTGAAGCTCTTCTACGACGAAATCACCGACATGATCAGTTCGCCGTTGCGCAACAATCAATACATCGCCAGCAACGCCAACAGCTCGCGCTTTACCGGTGCCGAATCACAGTTCGACTGGCGCGTCAGCGATGCCGACCGCCTGCGCCTGACCTATGCTTACGTCGATGCGAGCGCCAGCAACCCGCTGGACAAGACGCAGACCGCACGCAACAGCGGCTCGGCCGGCTGGTTGCGTGAATGGGGCCACGGCTGGTCGAGCGCCTTGTTCTATTACGGCGACGACGCACTCAACGAGTATCGCTTCGAACGGGTCGACCTGCGGGTGGCCAAGCGTATTGCCCTGGGCAAGACCAACGTGGAGCTGGCCGGCATGCTGCAACAACGCCTCGACAACCAGCCGACCACCTGGCCCGACAACAATTACGACCATCGCCATGTGCTCTATTTCAGCGCGCAGCTAGAGTTCTGACATGGGCGATCAGTCACGGATGACCCTCCCTCTTGTTTCACGGCTGTGGCGGCGCGCCTTGCTGCTGGTGTGCGTGCTGTTCACCCCCCCGGTGTGGAGCGCCGATATCCTGCTGACCGCCGCCGAGGACAGTGCCGGTGTCCAGGGGTTTACCCAGGCCCTCGCCCGGCAGCGCCCCGAAGACCATGTCACCTTCACCCTGCTTGCAGATTTGCCGGCGCCGAGCCAGTTGCCCGCCACTACCCGCCTGATCCTGCTGGACCTGCCCGGCCTCGACTGGCGCTTGCAGGATAGCCAGGGGCCACCGACCCTGGTGCTGCGCATCAGCCGCCTGCAAGCTCACCAGCGCCTGGGCAACGCGCGCCCGGCCAGAATCAGCCTGCTGTGGAGCGACCCGCCGCTGGCGCGCCAATTGCGCCTGATCGCCAGCATCTTGCCCCAGGCCCGGCGGATCGGCGTGCTTTACGGCGCCGACAGCCAATTCCTGCTGCCTGAGCTTGACCGGTACGCCGCGCCCCTGGGCCTGGAAATCGTGCGCCAACGCTGGGACAACACCAACGACAGCCGCACCCTGCAAACCCTGTTCAAGAACAGTGACGTGCTGCTGGGCCTGGACGACCCGCAACTGTACAACCCGAAAACCGCCAAGAACCTGTTACTGAGCAGCTATGCCCAGCAATTGCCGCTGATAGGGCCCAATGCCGGGTTTGTCCGCGCAGGCAGCCTGGCCAGCACCTACAGCGACCAGTCCGACTGGCTCGCCGTACTTGATCGACTGCTCGACCACCCGCCGGCCAACTGGCCGCGCACGCTGTACCCGCAACACTTCAAAGTGGTAGGCAACCCGCAAGTCGCACGCTCACTGGGCATCGAACAGGTCGACGAAGCTGCCGTCGCCGCCCGCCTGGCCGAAGGAGATGAACGCCCATGACCTTGCGCCGTCGCTGGGACATCAACACCCGCACCCAACTCATCACCCTGGGGCCTGCGCTGCTGCTGACCTTACTGTTGATCAGCTTCTTTACCTTCGTGCGTATCCAGGACTTGCGCCAGGAGCTGGACCACACCGGCCAGTTGATCGCCAACCAACTGGCGCCTGCCACCGAATACGGCGTTATTTCCGGCAACAACGATGTGCTCGACGCCTTGCTGCGGGCGACGCTGGCCACGCCCCACGTGCGCTTCCTGGAGATCCAGGACAGCGCCGAGAACATTCTGGTGTACGTCGAGCAGCCGTCGGAGAAGCACGACCGTTCACTCTCGGTAAAAGTGTTCCAGGCGCCGATCCGCCTGCAGCATATCCAGCTGGGCAATGATTTCTTCCAGGACAACCTCAACGAACCCAAGGCGCCGCGAGCGGACTACCTGGGCCGGGTGATTGTCGGTATGTCCAATGACGCGTTCAGTCAGCGCCAGCAGGAAATCCTGTTCAAGGCCGGCATTCTGGCGCTGTTCGCCCTGCTGTTTACCTTCCTGCTGGCGCGACGCCTGGCCGCCAGCCTGTCGCAACCGATCAGCGCCATGGGGCATGCGGTGAAGGCGATCCAGCAGGGCGACTACAAGACACCGCTGCCGATTGTCGACGACTCCGAACTGGGCGACCTGGCACGGCACATCAATAACCTGGCCGCGGGCCTCAATCAGGCCAGCCGCGAACAGCAGCAGGCCATGGCGCAGTTGATCCAGACCCGCGAGGAAGCCGAGCGGGCGAACAATGCCAAGTCCGAATTCCTGGCGATGATGAGCCATGAGCTGCGCACGCCGATGAACGGTGTGCTGGGCATGCTGCAACTGCTGGAAACTACCGAGATGACCGAAGAGCAGGCCGAGTACGCGGCGCTGGCCTCCGAGTCCACCGAGCACCTGCTCAAAGTCATCAACGACATCCTCGACTTCTCGCGCATCGAACGGGCCGCGCTGGAGCTGGAACATATTGCCTTCAACCTGGCCGACCTGATCAGCAGTTGCGCCCAAGCGTTCCAGCACAGCGCGCAGCAGCGCGGGCTGGCCCTGGAGCTGTCGATTCCCTCGGGCATGGAGGCCCTGCGGGTGTGCGGTGACCCGACCCGTATCCGGCAGATCCTGGTAAACCTGATCGGCAACGCCTTGAAGTTCACCGAGCACGGTACCGTGCACGTGGAGGCCCACTGGCAAACCCTGGACCATGAACTGGTGTGGTTCACCTGCACCGTGCGCGACAGCGGTATCGGTATTTGCGCCGAGCGGCTGGAACTGATGTTCGATGCGTTCCAGCAGGCCGACAGCTCTATTTCAAGACGTTACGGAGGCACCGGCCTCGGCCTGCCGATCGCCCGCACCCTGGCCGAACGCATGGGCGGCACCCTGCGCGCCCAAAGCGAAGAGGGCCGGGGCTCGGTGTTCACCCTGGAAATTCCGTTGGCCATCGATCAGCAAAGCCTGCCCGCCATCGCCCCGGACGCCGTGGGCAAGACCAGTGCCGGCGACGGGCGGCACATACTGCTGGTGGAAGACAACCCGGTTAACCGTACCGTGGTCGAAGCCATGCTGCGCAGCCTGGGTTTTGAAGTCAGCCTGGCCACCGATGGCGCCGAGGCGATCCGCAGCGCCGAAAGCCTGATCTTTACCGCGATCCTGATGGACTGCCGCCTGCCATTGATCGACGGCTACGAGGCCACTCGGCAAATTCGCCGACTGCCGGGCTGCGCCGATTTACCGATTATCGCCCTGACCGCCAACGCCTTGCAGGGCGACCGCGAAGCCTGTCTTGCAGCCGGAATGAACGATTACCTGGCCAAACCGTTCAAACGCGCGGATTTGCAGCAAATCCTCCAGCGCTGGGTGCACTAGCTGTCGTGGCCAAGCCAAGTCCGACTGGCGTGGAGGACGAAAGTGCGGCAGTCTTAGGCACCCGAACGGGCCGATAAACAGGTCCGGTTTAACATTTCAGTGAACAAGTGTACATTGAGTACCTTGACGCTGTGACTTTCACTACAACGCAATAGTCTATGTGTAGGCTGCCGCTATGAGGCATGAACGCTTCATCCGGTTCGGGAAGATTTGCCCTACCCTGCCGCATGGGATTATTGAGGAGCTCGCATGACCAAACAAAACGCCTTTACCCGGGAAGACCTGCTGCGCTGCAGTCGCGGTGAGCTGTTCGGCCCAGGTAACGCGCAACTGCCCGCCCCGAACATGCTGATGGTGGATCGCATCACCCATATCAGCGAAGAAGGTGGCAAGTACGGCAAAGGTGAATTGGTCGCCGAGCTGGATATCACCCCTGACCTGTGGTTCTTTGCCTGCCACTTCGAAGGCGATCCGGTGATGCCGGGCTGCCTGGGCCTTGATGCCATGTGGCAACTCGTCGGCTTCTACCTGGGCTGGCAAGGCCTGCCGGGCCGCGGTCGCGCCCTGGGTTCGGGCGAAGTGAAGTTCTTTGGCCAGGTCCTGCCGACCGCCAAGAAAGTCACCTACAACATTCAAATCAAGCGCGTCCTCAAGGGCAAGCTGAACCTGGCCATCGCCGACGGTTCGGTGACTGTCGACGGTCGCGAGATCTATACTGCCGAAGGCCTTCGGGTCGGCGTATTCACTTCCACTGACAACTTTTAAGGGTTATCCGCATGCGCCGCGTCGTTATCACTGGTCTGGGCATCGTTTCTTGCCTGGGCAATGACAAAGAGACCGTCACCGCTAACCTGCGTGCAAGTCGCCCTGGCATCCGTTTCAACCCGGAATATGCCGAAATGGGTCTGCGTAGCCAGGTTTCCGGCTCCATTGACCTGCCCCTCGAAGAACTGATCGATCGCAAGATCTATCGCTTCGTCGGCCACGCTGCCGCCTACGCCTACCTGGCCATGAAAGACGCAATCGCCGACTCCGGCCTGAGCGAAGACCAGGTGTCGAACGTACGTACCGGCCTGATCGCCGGCTCCGGCGGCGCATCCACCCTGAACCAGATGGAAGCGCTGGACATCCTGCGCGAAAAAGGCGTGAAACGCGTTGGCCCGTACCGTGTAACGCGGACCATGGGCAGCACCGTTTCGGCGTGCCTGGCCACGCCGTTCGCGATCAAGGGTGTGAACTACTCGATCTCCTCCGCCTGCGCCACCAGCGCCCATTGCATCGGGACTGCCGTTGAGCAGATCCAATTGGGCAAGCAGGACATCGTATTCGCCGGCGGCGGTGAAGAAGAACACTGGAGCCAGTCGTTCCTGTTCGACGCCATGGGCGCGCTGTCCACCCAGTACAACGAAACCCCGGAAAAGGCCTCCCGTGCCTACGACGCCAAGCGTGACGGTTTCGTCATCGCCGGCGGCGGCGGCATGGTGGTGGTCGAGGAGCTGGAACACGCTCTGGCCCGTGGCGCGAAAATCTACGCGGAAATCGTTGGCTACGGCGCGACGTCCGACGGCTACGACATGGTTGCGCCAAGCGGTGAAGGCGCCATCCGTTGCATGCAGATGGCCATGTCCACCGTCGATACCCCGATCGACTACCTGAACACCCACGGCACTTCGACTCCGGTCGGCGATGCCAAGGAGATGGAAGGCGTGCGTGCGGTATTCGGTGACAACGCGCCGAAAATCAGCTCCACCAAGAGCCTGTCGGGTCACTCCCTGGGCGCCGCCGGCGTTCACGAAGCGATCTACTGCCTGCTGATGATGGAAGGCAACTTCATGGCCGGCTCGGCCAACATCGACGAAATCGACCCGGTCGTCGCCGATATGCCGATCCTGACCAAGACCGTTGAAGATGTGAAAATCGACACCGTGATGAGCAACAGCTTCGGCTTTGGTGGCACCAACGCCACCCTGGTGCTGAAACGCTGGCAGGGTAAGTAAGGCCTGGCGCTTGAGCGATGAAAAGCCCCGACTGGTTCGGGGCTTTTTTATGGGCGATTGAATGAGACCGAGTCACGTGCATCGGGGGCAAGTCGAGTCGCCCCTCTCACATTTGACCGAGTTGGCCCAAAGAACTCGGTCGAATGTGGTGGGGCTTGCTGCCGTGACGGCCGCACAGCCAACGCGTATCTACCTGACGCTCCGAGGTTCAAATGTGGGAGGGGGCTTGCCCCCGATGGCGGCCTCTGGACCGACCAGGATGCCGGATCAGACCGAGTACATATCCGTTTCTGCGGTCACGGCCACTTAGGGTTCCGCCCTTACGGCGGCTCACTTTTGAAAAGCGCAAAAGTAAGCAAAACGCTCTTGCCCCACCACTCGGCACCTCGCCTAGGCTCGGTGTGCCCGAACGCAGGCTTGAATCCGTGGGCCGCCGCAATGGGCCATCCCTGGCCCAGTGCGGCTAACCCGGCGTCCTGCCGGGTTACCCACGGATTCAAGCCTGCGTTCGGCCAGCGTGGTTTAACGGGGCGCCTAAGATCAAAAGCAGATCAAGATCAAGAGCGGCTCGTTTCGCATCGTGGTTTGCGTTGGGTGTTACACAGTTTTGAAGATACCTATGCGCGATAGGATCACCTCAATTACGCAACACCAAAACCCGACCTCAATGCGCGCCCTCATTGCGGGTCGACTTGGGCAGGATGGCCAGAAAGTTATCCCGCGCGACCTTGTGGGCAACGTCTTCAGGTAAAGCGTCGAGGAAAGGGTCAAAACCGCGCATTTCCTTACCCAGCTTGTTGAAACGCCCTACCACGTCAGAGCCCAGCATGAAGCGATCAGGGAAGCGCTCCACCAGCTTGACCCACTCTCGCCTGGGCTTGCCCGCGTCATCCAGCAGATAGGGCGTGAGCACGCTCCAGGACAGGTCGATATACAGGTTGGGGTAAGCCTCGAGCAGGCGGCTCAGGGTAGGCAGCAGGAAACCCATTTGCACCTGATGCCGGTGAATCTCCTTGCTGGTACCGGCGTGGGCCCAGATAAAGCGCGTATGCGGGTGGTTGCGCAACGGCTGCTCGACTTCGGCCAGGTACAACGGGTTGCGCTCGCGCTTGGAGGTGATGTTGGAGTGCAGCATCACCGGCAGGTCGTTCTCCGCCGCCAAGTGATAGATGCGCGTCATGGCCTCGTTGTTGGCGCGCGGCGTATCACCCGAGGTCAGCGCGGTGAGATCGTCGTGGCGGGTAAACACTTCGCCAATGCCCTGCCACAGCCCTGGGTTGAGGTCGAGCATGCGCTGGATGTGAGCGGCAGAGTTTTTGTCGTTGGGATTGAAACCGGCCAGGAACGGATGAAAGTGCTGGCGCTGTTCCGGGGCGAGCTTATTGACCGCAGCGGCGACGATCACATCGGTGGCGCTGTACCAGTAGGCATCGGCATCGTCGCCCGCGTAATAGCGCGGGCGCTTGGGTTCGTCCTCGTGCCATTTCTTGGCCACGGGAATGCCGGAAATCATCACATGCTCGATGCGATTTTCCGTCATGGCCTTGAGCAGCTTGTCCATGCCCGCAGTTTCCTGGAAAAAGTCTACGTAATGCAGGTGGGCGTCGCTGTAGGCATAGTCGCGGGCCTGCACGGCAAGACTGCTGGCGGCGAGCATCAGGGCAAAACTCACACGGGTCCAGAGCACGGTAATACCTCGATAGGAACTGATACGGGTAGACCCTGCCCCGCGCATCAGGGTTCAGCAAGGACAAAAACCTGGAACCCCCAGGTGCCGGCATGCTCTATTACTGCATGACCGTCATCCAAACCTTGTGAGGTTCGCCATGCCTGTTACCGTCAATACGCTGAACGCCGAAAATTTCCGTCACAGCGTCGCTATTAACAACCACGAGCTGTTTACCGACCTGCCCAAGAGCCTGGGCGGTGACGACTCCGCCCCCTCTCCTCACGACTATTTCGATGCCGCGCTGGCGTCGTGCAAAGCCTTGACCGTCAGGCTCTACGCACAGAAGAAAGACATTCCGCTCACCGGCGTAACGGTAGAAGTTACCCACGACGCCGCCGAAGAGCAAAAAGGTAAATACACGCTCAACGTCAAGTTGACCCTCAAAGGCGTGCTCACCGACGCTCAGCGTGATGAGCTGCACCGCGTCGCCGACAAGTGCCCGGTACATAAACTGATGACCACGGCCGAAGTCAGCATTGAGACAACACTTTCGGAAGGCGCCTTCAGCCAGTAACGCGAACTTCCGGTCGCGCAGGCGCGGCAATGATGGGCGGCTGGGGATTGGCTCACTGTGGCGGGGGAGTCAGAAAGGATTGAGCTGCCTGTTCGGGCCTCATCGGGGGCAAGCCCCCTCCCACACTTGAATTGTGAATACATCCAAAATGTGGGAGGGGGCTTGCCCCCGATGAGGCCCGGACAGGCGCCGAAGAATCAGCCCTTGAACACTTCATCCAGCAAGTTGTGCATCGACTGGAACGCCCGCGCAGCAGTCTTGGCGTCGTACATCATCTTGCCCGGCACATTGGCATGGGGGTCCGTGAAGGAATGCACGGCGCCACCGTAGCTGAGCAGCTGCCAATCCACACCTGCTGCGTTCATTTCATCTTCGAACGCCGGCAGTTGTTCTTTCGGTACCAGAGGGTCGGAGGCGCCATGCAGCACCAGCACTGAACCCTTGATGTTCTTCGCATCCGCCGGGTTCGGCGTGTCGAGGGTACCGTGGAACGAGATAGCCGCTTTCACCGGCGCACCGGTACGGGCCAATTCCAGGGAGCAGCAGCCACCGAAGCAGAAACCGAAGGTCGCCAGTTTCGACGTATCCACCGCTGCCTCGGTCTGGCCTTGCAGTTGTTCAAAGGCCGCGTGCATACGCTTGTTCAACAACGCACGATCATTTTTCAACGGCATCATCGCCGCGCCAGCTTCATCGCCATTGGTCGGCCGCACCGTTTGCCCATACAAGTCGGCAATCAGCACCACGTAGCCTTTGCCGGCAACGCTCTTGGCGATTTCTTCGGCGCCCGCGCTCACGCCCATCCAGTTCGGCGCCATCAGCAGCCCCGGCAGCGGGCCCTGGTGGCTGGCATCGAACGCCAGGCGGCTTTCATAAGACTGGCCATCAATCTGATAGACCACGGAACGTACTGTGACTTGGCTCATCATTTTCTCCAGTTGGGAGGGATTGAACGAAAAAACCCGCCGAAGCGGGTTTTTTCTACAACGGTGTTAAACCGACAGTTCAACCAACAGCTTGTTCAGTCGGCGCACATAAGCGGCCGGGTCCTTGAGGCTGTCGCCAGCGGCCAGGGCCGCCTGGTCAAAGAGGATATGCGACAGGTCGCCAAAACGCTCCTCGCTCTGCTCACCGTCGAGTTTCTCGATCAGTGGGTGAGCCGGGTTGAATTCGAAGATCGGCTTGGAATCCGGCACCTTCTGGCCGCTGGCTTCAAGGATCTGACGCATCTGCATGCCCAGGTCCTGCTCGCCAATGGCCAGGATCGCCGGAGAATCGGTCAGGCGATGGGAAACCCGCACTTCGCTGACCGCCTCACCCAGGGATGCCTTGATCCGCTCAACCAGGCCTTCCTTGGACTTGGCGACTTCCTCGGCGGCTTTCTTGTCTTCCTCGGAGTCCAGGTTGCCCAGGTCCAGGTCGCCGCGTGCCACGTCCACAAAGGATTTGCCGTCGAACTCGGTGAGGTAGCTCATCAGCCACTCATCGATACGGTCGGTCAGCAGCAGGACCTCGATGCCTTTCTTGCGGAAGACTTCCAGGTGCGGGCTGTTCTTGACCTGAGCGTAGGTTTCGCCGGTGAGGTAGTAGATCTTGTCCTGACCTTCCTTGGCGCGTGCCAGGTAGTCGGCCAGCGACACAGCCTGTTCGCCGTCTTCACCTTGAGTGGAAGCAAAACGCAGCAGGCCGGCAATTTTTTCCTTGTTGGCAAAATCTTCCGCCGGGCCTTCTTTCATGACCTGGCCGAAGTTTTTCCAGAAGCCCTGGTATTTCTCAGGCTCGTTCTTCGCCAGTTTTTCCAGCATGTCGAGTACGCGCTTGGTCAGCGCCGACTTCATGGAATCGATGATCGGGTCTTTCTGCAGGATCTCCCGCGACACGTTCAGCGACAGGTCGTTGGAGTCGACCACACCCTTGATAAAGCGCAGGTACAGCGGCAGGAACGATTCTGCCTGGTCCATCACGAACACACGCTGTACGTAAAGCTTCAGGCCCTTCGGCGCTTCGCGCTGGTACAGGTCAAACGGCACACGCGCCGGCACGTAGAGCAGCGAGCTGTATTCCAGCTTGCCTTCGACCTTGTTGTGGCTCCAGCTCAGCGGGTTTTCGTAGTCGTGACCGATGTGCTTGTAGAACTCCTGGTATTCCTCGTCCTTGATCTCGGTACGCGGACGGGTCCACAGGGCACTGGCGCGGTTGACGGTTTCCCATTCCTCGGCCGGCTTCTCCTCACCTTCGCCGGCCGCCTGTTCTTTGGGCAGCTCGATCGGCAAGGCGATGTGGTCGGAGTACTTCTTGATGATGTTGCGCAGGCGCCAGCCATCGGCGAATTCGTCTTCGCCATCCTTGAGGTGCAGCACGATACGGGTGCCACGGTCAGGCTTGTCGAGGGTGGCGATTTCAAACTCGCCCTCACCTTTGGACGCCCAGTGCACGCCTTCGCTGGCGTCGAGGCCGGCACGACGGCTGAACACTTCAACCTTGTCGGCGACGATGAAAGCCGAATAGAAACCCACGCCGAATTGGCCGATCAGGTGCGAATCTTTTTTCTGGTCGCCCGACAGGTTCTTCATGAAATCTGCGGTGCCGGATTTGGCGATGGTGCCCAGGTGGGTGATCGCGTCCTCACGGCTCATGCCGATACCGTTGTCTTCGAGGGTGACGGTCTTGGCGTCTTTGTCGTAGCTCACACGGATTTTCAGTTCGGCGCCACCTTCCAGCAACTCAGGCTTGGACAGGGCTTCGAAACGTAATTTGTCGACAGCGTCAGAGGCGTTCGAGATCAATTCGCGAAGGAAAATTTCCTTGTTGGAATACAGCGAATGGATCATGAGGTGCAGCAGTTGCTTCACCTCGGTCTGGAAGCCCAGGGTTTCCTTTTGAGTTTCCACACTCATGGTCATCAAACTCCAATTGGATGGCAGTGGCCGCGCCCGAAAGGGTTGGCGGCGGGTTGTCATCAAAGTTGGGGGCTAAGACCGGGATTTCAAGAGCGGCAATTCCTCGATCTTGAAATGGGCGCGAGCGGTGGCAATCGGTTCAGTGGGGGCCGTTTGCCAGGCGGTGACCGCCACATTGGCGACACGCCTGCCCTGGCGGCACACCTGGCAGGTGGCGTAGGTGTCGCGAAACTGGCCGGCGCGCAGGTAATCCAGGGAAAAATCGATGATTTTCGGCAGGCCAGGGGCGCCGGTGAATACCAGCAAGTGCAAGGCCGCCGACAGCTCCATGAAGCCGGCGATTACCCCGCCGTGCAGCGCCGGTAATATAGGGTTACCAATATTGTCTTTGTTGGCCGGCAGGCGAAACAACAGTTCGTCCCCCGAGCGTGTGCATTCGACGCCAATCAGCTTTGCGTAGGGAACCAGATCGAGCAGTGCCGCGTAATCGCCGCGCTCAAGTGCTTGCTCCAGATGCGTCTTGAATCGATGGCTCATGCCTGCCCTCCCTTGATCGCGCTGTCCATTCCCTGGCTGCCCTTGAGATGCTTGCCCATGCGCATGAATGTGCCCACCACATGGGCAATGGGCTGCTGCTGGTCGTCCTGGTAGGCAAAGCCGCGGGTGAAGATTACATCGGTGGTTACCCGGTAGCATTGGGCAAAGCCATACACCGGCTTATGCGGCTCGGCGGGATGCATGTAGTCGATGCGCAAATCCAGGGTCGGGCAGACCTCGAACTCGGGCAGTACGCACAGCGTGGCCAGGCCGCAGGCGGTGTCCATCAATGACGTCAGCGCACCACCGTGGATGATGCCGCTGCGGGGATCACCCACTATGTGCGCGCCATAGGGCAACACCAGCGTCATGCCCTCCCCCGTGGCTGCGTGGACGGTTATCCCCAGTACATGGCAGTGGCGAAGCGCCGAAACAAAGCGGGTGGCTCGGTCTAACAAGGGGGTCTGGGTCATGGTTTTTAAATTCTTATTAGTGTGGGGGAGCAGGATAGGTAATAATTTGGAAAGTTCCTGGCGAAAAAGCTTTATATATCTGTGGAACAAAAGGAACTAATGCTGGCCCCTTGAGTTCGAAAGGCCAGTAGATATCTTCAATAAGGAGAAACACCCATGCGCAACACATTAGCTATTTCCATGATGCTGGCCGCTGCCCTCGGCCTGGCTGCCTGCGACAAGAAATCCGAAGACAAAGCCCAAGACGCCGCCGCACATTCTGAGCAAGCTCAGCAAGACATGGCGAAAGCACAGGATAAAGTGAACGACGCTGCAAAAGAAAACGCTGAAGCTGCCAAAGCTCAGGCTGAATCGAATGCTGCCGCCGCTAAAGAAGCTGCTCCTGCCGCAACTACTACTACAACTGCAGACCCTGCCAAGCAGTAATTGCATGGCGTAAAGCTGTAGTGCTGTAAAAGATAGCCCGCTTATAGAGCGGGCTTTTCTTTGTCTGCTGTTTATGCAGGCTTTTAAGTCACGCTCTCTTTTGACGGGTCCGGGGCGTGCATATTCGTCGGCGTATACACCATCACCTGCAAAACGTCGGAGTGAAACTCACGACGGTACAGCACCAGCACCACCCCGCTGCTCATCAACATGAACAACCAGGGGCTGACGAACCAGGCCAACATGGTCATGCCGAAGTAATACGCCCGCAAGCCGAAGTTGAACTGGTTGGCCGCCATCGAAATCACCCGCGCCGCGCGCAAGGCAAAGGCGTTGCGCTCCTGCTCCGACACATGCCGCTCACCAATCATCGGTGCCGAGCCCACCAGCACGGCGGCGAAGTTGTATTGGCGCATGCACCAGCTGAAGGTGAAGAACGCGTAGACAAACACCAGCGCCAGGCACAGCAACTTGATTTCCGACATGCCCTGGGAGGCCTGCTGTACCAAGGGGATATCCGCCAGCAATGACACCGCTCGCTCCGAAGCGCCCAGCACGGTCAGAATGCCGGCGAGGATAATCAACGTGCTGGAGGCGAAGAACGAGGCGTTACGCTCCAGGTTACCGATCACACTGGCATCGGCGATGCGGTTATCGCGCAGCAGCATGCGACGCATCCAGTCTTCGCGATACAGGTGCAACACGCTGGCCAGGCAGGCGGTGTCCCGGGCCTTCCAGGTGGCGTAACGGGTATAGCCGCCCCAGCAAAGAATGAACCATAGGGCGGCGAGCAGGTGGATTTGATTGGTTTCGACGAACGACATGCGGGTCCTTTTACACGGTGTTGGATAACTGAATGCTTTCAAAATGTGGGAGGGGGCCCCGATAGCTTGCTGCTCGCCGTCTGTAGGAGCGAGCTTGCTCGCGAAAAACGTCAACGATAAAGCGTGCTTTCTGAATGAACGCGGTGGCTGTGAGTTTTTCGCGAGCAAGCTCGCTCCTACCTGACTGGCATTAGGGCCAGCCCCCTCCCACATTTTTAAGCATTCCAACTTTAGAAGGTCGTAGCCTTTCAAGCATAAAAAATGCCCCGTATTGATTGATACGGGGCATTTCGATACTGCGCCAAGCCGGTCGTTATGCGATGGCTTCGCTGCGCTTGCCCAACATGCGATCAACCACCACCGCTACAACCAGCACCATCACCGACGGCACCAGCCACGCCAGGCCTTGCTCGCTCAATGGCAAATTAGCCATCTGCGCCGGCATCCAATCGGCCAGGCCCGCGCCCTTGAGTGCATCAATGCAGCCAAAGATAAAGGACACCAGCATCACTGGACCAACTATACGGCCCTGCTCCTGCCAGAAGTCTTTACAGAAGCTCAAAGCCACCAACACGATGCACGGCGGGTAGATCGCAGTAAGCACCGGAATGGAAAACGCGATCAGCTTGGTCAGGCCCAGGTTGGACACGAACAACGAGAACAGCGCGAGGATCACCACCAGGGTCTTGTAGGACAGCGGCAGGACTTTGCTGAAGTACTCGGCACAGGCACAGGTCAGGCCCACAGCGGTCACCAGGCACGCCAGGGAGATCAGCACAGCGAGGAAGCCGCTGCCCAGGGAACCGAAGGTATGTTGCACATAGGCGTGCAATACAGCGGCACCGTTGGCCGCCCCGGCGGCGACTTCATGGCTGCCCGAACCCAGACGGAACAGGCTGACATACACCAGCGCCAGGCCCACGCCGGCAATCAGCCCGGCAATGATCGCGTAACGCGTGATCAGCTTGGGCGACTCAACGCCACGGGAGCGAATCGCGTTGACGATGACGATGCCAAATACCAGCGCGCCGAGGGTATCCATGGTCAGGTAGCCATTGATAAAGCCCTGGGAGAACGGCGCAGCGACGTATTCCGGCGTGGCGACACCGACCTCACCGGCCGGCAAGGCAAACGCGGCAACGCCGAGGATGGCCAACGCGATGATCTTCAGCGGCGCGAGAAAACGGCCGACGGTATCCAACAGTCGACCCGGATACAGGGAGACAAAGAACACCACCAGGAAGTACACCGAACTGTAGAGGAACAGCGCCAGCGGGCTTTCCCCGGTCAGCGGCGCCAGGCCCACTTCGAACGAGACGGTGGCCGTGCGCGGCGTGGCGAACAGCGGCCCTACCGCCAGGTACGCCGCAGCCGCCAGCAGGCCACCGGCGATCTTGCCGATCGGGCTGCTCAACGCATCCATACCGCCGCCGACCTTGGCCAACGCGATCACGGTGACGACCGGCAGGCCGACAGCCGTAATCAGGAACCCCAGGGCCGCCATCCACACGTGAGGCCCGGACTGCAAACCAACGATAGGCGGGAAGATGATGTTGCCGGCGCCCACGAACAGGGCAAAGGTCATAAAGCCCAACGCCAGGATATCCTGGCTTTTCAACACTTTCATTTTGAGGAAATACCACACTACTGAATCGGAATTTAGAGGGGGATTCCCTGTGAATGAGGGAAATACCGCCGGCCCTTATGGGGGCCGACCGGTCTGGCGCGCAGCTTCCTTTTGGGATACGGGCGCATAAAGAGGCGGCTAGAGTACAGAATTAGACCGACAAACGCACTGTTGCGGGGCGTACTGTCCGATAAGCGACATTCAAATGTCGCGTTTTCATACTTAATCTAGCCATACACACAAAAAAATGTGGGAGGGGGCTTGCCCCCGATAGCGGTGGTTCAGCCACGTCATCATGACCGACACCCCGCAATCGGGGGCAAGCCCCCTCCCACATTTGGATCTCTACCAACCTCAGATACGTTGCTGAGCCCAGAATGCACAAAGGCCACCCGAAGGTGGCCTTTGTGGGGTGAAGCGTCAGCTAAGCGCGAGGCTTACTTGACGGCCCAACCGGTCAGCTCGGCCAAGGCCTTGCCGATGTCTGCCAGCGAACGCACGGTTTTCACACCTGCGTCTTGCAGCGCAGCGAATTTCTCGTCTGCAGTGCCTTTGCCGCCGGAGATGATTGCGCCAGCATGGCCCATGCGCTTGCCCGCAGGGGCAGTCACACCAGCGATGTAGGAAACAACCGGCTTGGTCACGTGTGCCTTGATGTAGGCAGCCGCTTCTTCTTCAGCCGAACCGCCGATCTCACCGATCATCACGATCGCCTCGGTCTTCGGGTCTTCCTGGAACAGCTTCAGGATGTCGATGAAGTTGGAGCCCGGAATCGGGTCACCGCCGATGCCGACGCAAGTCGACTGACCGAAACCGGCGTCAGTGGTCTGCTTCACAGCTTCGTAGGTCAGGGTGCCGGAACGGGAAACGATACCGACTTTACCTGGCAAGTGAATGTGACCCGGCATGATGCCGATCTTGCATTCGCCTGGGGTGATCACGCCTGGGCAGTTAGGGCCGATCAGGGTGATACCCAGTTCGTCGCACTTAACCTTGGCGTCCAGCATGTCCAGGGTAGGAATGCCTTCGGTGATGCACACGATCAGCTTGATGCCGCCGAAGGCCGCTTCCAGGATCGAGTCCTTGCAGAAAGGAGCTGGAACGTAGATCACGCTGGCGGTGGCGCCAGTGGCTTCTACTGCTTCTTTCACGGTGTTGAACACTGGCAGGCCCAGGTGCTCGGTGCCGCCTTTGCCCGGCGTTACGCCGCCAACCATCTGGGTGCCGTACTCGATGGCTTGCTGGGTGTGGAAACTACCTTGCGAACCGGTAATACCCTGGCAGATAACTTTGGTGTCTTTATTGATCAGGACGCTCATTACTTGCCCTCCGCAGCTTTGACAACTTGTTGAGCAGCGTCGGTCAGGCTGGTAGCCGCGATGATGTTCAAACCGCTTTCTGCCAGTACTTTAGCGCCCAGTTCAGCGTTGTTACCTTCAAGGCGAACAACAACCGGGATTTTAACGCCGACTTCTTTCACTGCACCGATGATGCCTTCGGCAATCATGTCGCAACGAACGATGCCGCCGAAGATGTTGACCAGTACTGCTGCGACGTTGGAGTCGGACAGGATGATCTTGAACGCTTCGGTTACGCGTTCCTTGGTAGCGCCACCGCCTACGTCGAGGAAGTTGGCTGGCTTGCCGCCATGCAGGTTGACGATGTCCATGGTACCCATGGCCAGACCGGCACCGTTGACCATGCAGCCGATGTTACCTTCCAGCGCTACGTAGTTCAGTTCGAACTTGGCAGCGTGCGCTTCGCGCGGATCGTCTTGCGACGGATCGTGGAAAGTCTTCAGCTTTGGCTGACGGTACATGGCGTTGGCGTCGATGTTGATCTTGGCGTCGAGGCAGTGCAGATCGCCGTCAGCCTTGATCACCAGCGGGTTCACTTCCAGCAGGGCCAGATCGTGATCCTGGAACAGTTTGGCCAGACCGACGAAGATCTTGGCGAACTGGGCAACTTGCTTGCCTTCCAGACCCAGCTGGAAAGCCAGCTCGCGACCCTGGAATGGCTGAGCGCCAACCAGTGGATCGATAGTGGCCTTCAGAATTTTTTCTGGGGTTTCGTGAGCGATTTTCTCGATGTCCACGCCACCTTCGGTGGACGCCATGAACACGATGCGACGGCTCGAACGGTCAACGACAGCGCCCAGGTACAGCTCTTTAGCGATATCAGTGCACGATTCAACCAGGATCTTGGTGACTGGCTGGCCATTGGCATCAGTCTGGTAAGTCACCAGACGCTTGCCCAGCCACTGCTGTGCGAAGGCCTTGGCGTCTTCTTTGCTGCGAACCAGCTTAACGCCGCCCGCTTTACCGCGACCACCGGCGTGGACCTGGGCTTTGACAACCCACTCGCTGCCGCCGATTTTGTCGCAAGCTTCTGCTGCTGCTTCCGGGGTGTCTACTGCGTAGCCCTTGGAAACTGGCAGGCCGTATTCAGCGAACAGCTGCTTACCCTGATACTCGTGAAGATTCATGCTTTTTACCGTCTTCGTTAGGTACTGCGCATTCGGCGCTGCGCTCATTATGAGTGCCGCACCACCTGTGACTGCTGCTTGCGCAACCTGCGGGGCTTATGGCCCGTAAAGCTGCACAAGGCTGCGTCCAGCGGATATTCCGCGGTGAGTCTTGCGCGCAAGGCTCACGACGGGCAACTCCGCCGTGGTTTCTTATTATCTCGCTTAGCGCTTCTTGCGGTTGGCAATGTGGATGGCGCCGCCATTCACTGCCAACGCTGCTTCGTGCAACGCTTCGGACAGGGTTGGATGGGAGAAGACCATCATGCCCAGGTCCTCGGCACTGGTGCCGAATTCCATACCGATAGCGCCTTGCTGAACCAGTTCTGCAGCGCTTGGACCAATCACGTGGACGCCCAATACGCGGTCAGTCTTGGCATCAGCGATGACTTTGACAAAACCACCGGTGTCGTTGGCTGCCATGGCACGGCCAGAAGCGGCGAACGGGAAGGTGCCGACGTTAACTTCAACGCCTTCAGCTTTCAACTGCTGTTCGTTCTTGCCGACCCATGCGATTTCCGGGTGGGTGTAGATAACCGATGGAATCAGGTCGTAGTTCATCTGGGTCTTGTGACCCTTGATGCGCTCGACAACCATGATGCCTTCTTCGGAAGCCTTGTGGGCCAGCATCATGCCACGAACCACGTCGCCGATCGCGTAAACGCCCGGTACGGTGGTTGCGCAATGATCGTCAACGTGGATGAAACCACGCTCATCGATGCTCACGCCGCTGTCGGAAGCCAGCAGGTCGGTGGTCACGGGGCGACGACCAACAGCTACGATCAGCTTGTCGAAGGTGATGGTCTGCTCACCTTCCTTGTCGGTGTAGGTCACGACAACTTCTTCGCCGTTGACCTTGGAACCGGTAACGCGCGCGCCCAGCTTGATGTCCAGACCCTGTTTGGTCAGGGTCTTGTAGGCTTCCTTGGACACGGCGGTGTCGGCGGCCAGCAGGAAGGTGTCCAGGGCTTCGAGCACGGTTACTTGCGAACCCAGGCGGGACCATACCGAACCCAGCTCCAGACCGATGACGCCGGCACCGATCACACCCAGGCGCTTAGGCACGGCCTGGAATTCCAGGGCGCCGGTCGAATCGACGATCACGTTCTGATCGACTGGAGCCGGTGGAATGTCGATTGGACGCGAACCGGGTGCCAGGATCACGTTTTCGGCTTCGATGACTTCAACCGAGCCGTCCGGCTTGGTGATTTCAACTTTCTTGCCGGCCAGCAGCTTGCCGTGGCCTTGCAGGGAAGTCACGCCATTGGCCTTGAACAAGGTGGCAACGCCGGAAGTCAGGCCTTTGACGATGTTGGCTTTACGGCCGACCATCGCGGGCACGTCCATGGTCACGCCGGCATGGTTGATACCGTGGATCGCGAAACCATCCTGGGCTTCGTGGAATTTCCAGGAGCTGTCCAGCAGCGCCTTGGAAGGAATGCAACCAACGTTCAGGCAGGTACCGCCCAGCGCCAGTTTGCCTTCCTTGTCGGTGTATTTTTCGATGCAAGCAGTCGAGAGGCCCAGTTGTGCAGCCTTGATGGCGGCAACATAGCCGCCAGGGCCTGCACCAATCACTACAACGTCAAATTTCTGTGTCATGAAAATAGATCCTCTATTTGCGACAAGCTTCTAGCCCCAAGCTGCAAGCCAAGCTGCTTTTTCCTACAGCTTGTAGCTCGCAACCTGGGGCTGCTTCAATCAGATATCCAGCAGCAGGCGAGCCGGGTCTTCCAGCAGGTTCTTGATGGTCACCAGGAACGTCACGGCTTCTTTACCATCGATCAGGCGGTGATCGTAAGACAGCGCCAGGTACATCATTGGGCGGATCACGACCTGGCCGTTGATGGCCATTGGACGCTGGATGATGTTGTGCATGCCCAGGATCGCGGCTTGCGGTGGGTTGACGATCGGCGTCGACATCATCGAACCGAAGGTACCACCGTTGGTGATGGTGAACGTACCGCCGGTCATCTCGTCGATGGTCAGCTTGCCGTCACGGGCTTTCTTGCCGAAGCCGGCGATGCCGCCTTCGATTTCGGCCAGGCTCATCAGCTCGGCGTTACGCAGAACCGGAACCACCAGGCCACGGTCGCTGGACACGGCAACGCCGATGTCTGCATAGCCATGGTAGACGATGTCGGCGCCATCGATGGAAGCGTTGACTGCCGGGAAGCGTTTCAGCGCTTCGGTGGCCGCCTTCACGAAGAACGACATGAAGCCCAAACGCACGCCGTTGTGGGACTTCTCAAAGAGGTCCTTGTACTTCGAACGCAGCGCCATGACTTCAGTCATGTCGACTTCGTTGAACGTGGTCAGCATCGCCATGTTCGATTGTGCTTCAACCAGGCGCTTGGCCACGGTGGCACGCACACGGGTCATCGGTACGCGCTTCTCGGTGCGGTCGCCGGCAGCGAACACAGGCGCGGCGGCAGCCGGAGCGGCGGCCTTGGCGGGTGCGGCAGCCGGAGCGTTTTTCTTCGCTTCAACCGCAGCCACCACGTCTTCCTTGGTGACACGGCCGTCTTTGCCGGTACCCTTGATGGACGCCAGGTTGATACCGTTTTCTTCAGCCAGCTGGCGAGCAGCCGGTGCAGCGATTGGATCTTCACCACCCGCAGCCGGAGCGGCGGCAGGTGCGGAAGCGGCAGCCGGTGCAGCGGCGGCGGCAGGAGCAGGAGCAGCAGCGCTGCCCTCTTCGATCGAGCCCAATACCTGGTTCGACAGGACGGTAGCGCCCTCTTCGGCCACGATTGCGCCCAGCACGCCGTCGGCTTCGGCAAGCACTTCCAGCACGACTTTGTCAGTCTCGATGTCGACGATCAGGTCGTCACGCTTGACGGCCTCGCCTGGTTTCTTGTGCCAGGTGGCAACGGTGCCATCGGCAACCGATTCCGGGAATGACGGGGCTTTGATTTCGATAGCCATTATCTGTAGGTCCTTAAAATTCGGTTTCAGTCAGCGCGAAGGCGTTAAACAGTGAAAGCAGCTTGCAGCAGTTTTTCCTGCTGCTCGGCGTGCATCGACGCATAACCACAGGCAGGTGCAGCAGACGCATCACGACCGGCATACTCCAGGCCCAGGGCCTTGTTGTGGTTGCCGATGCTGCGACGCAAGTGATGCTGGCTGCTGTACCACGCGCCCTGGTTCATCGGTTCTTCCTGACACCACACCACATTCGTGAGGTTGGTGTAAGGCGCGATGATCTCCATGAGGTCATCTTCCGGGAACGGGTAAAGCTGCTCGATACGCACGATGGCGATGTCTTCGCGGCCTTCGGCACGGCGTTTTTCCAGCAGATCGTAATAGACCTTGCCGCTGCACAGGATCAGGCGAGTGACCTTGGCGGCGTCCAGCGTATCGATTTCCGGAATAACGGTCTGGAACGAACCTTCGGCCAGATCTTCCAGGGTCGAAACGGCCAGTTTGTGACGCAACAGCGATTTCGGAGTCAGCACGACCAGTGGCTTGCGCAGCGGGCGGATCACCTGGCGACGCAGCAAGTGGTAGATCTGCGCCGGGGTCGTCGGCACGCACACCTGGATGTTGTGCTCGGCGCACAGCTGCAGGTAACGCTCCAGACGGGCCGAGGAGTGCTCGGGGCCCTGACCTTCATAACCGTGTGGCAGCAGCATGGTCAGACCGCACAGACGGCCCCACTTGTGCTCGCCGCTGGTGATGAACTGGTCGATAACCACCTGGGCACCGTTGGCGAAGTCGCCGAACTGGGCTTCCCAGATCACCAGCGCGTTAGGCGTGGTGGTGGAATAGCCGTATTCGAACGCCAGCACGGCTTCTTCGGACAGGAACGAATCGTACAGGTCGAAACGTGGCTGGCCTTCGTACAGGTTCTGCAACGGGATGTAGGTGCCCGCGTCTTTCTGGTTGTGCAATACAGCATGACGGTGCGAGAACGTACCGCGGCCGATGTCCTGGCCGGTCATGCGGATCGGGTGACCTTCGAACGCCAGGGTCGCGTACGCCATGGTTTCGGCGTAACCCCAGTTGATCGGCAGGCCGCCGGCTTGCATTTTCTGACGGTCTTCGTAGATCTTCGCAACCTGGCGCTGAACCACAAACCCTTCAGGGATTTCCAGCAACTTGGCAGACAACTCCTGCAACGTCTTCAAGTCGAAGCTGGTGTCATGGCGCGCAGTCCAGGTGTGGCCCAGGTACGGACGCCAGTCAACGAACAGCTCTTTGTTCGGTTCCTTGACCAGGCTTTTCACCACATGCAGGCCGTTATCCAGCGCATTGCGGTATTCGTCGATCTTCGCCTGGACGCGCGCATCATCCAGCACGCCGGCCTTGGTCAGGCTTTCGGCGTACAGCTCACGGGTGGTGCGCTGCTTGGTGATCTGCTGGTACATCAACGGCTGGGTGCCGCTTGGCTCGTCCGCTTCGTTGTGACCGCGACGGCGGTAGCACACCAGGTCGATGACCACGTCACGCTTGAATTGCATGCGGTAGTCGACAGCCAGTTGGGTCACGAACAGTACGGCTTCCGGATCATCGCCATTCACGTGCAGGATCGGCGCCTGGATCATCTTGGCAACGTCGGTAGCGTACTCGGTAGAGCGCGCATCCAGCGGGTTGCTGATGGTGAAGCCAACCTGGTTGTTGATGACGATATGAACCGTGCCGCCGGTCTTGAAGCCGCGGGTCTGCGACATCTGGAACGTTTCCAGGACCACGCCTTGACCGGCGAATGCCGCGTCACCGTGGATGGAAATCGGCAGGACCTTCTCGCCGGTAGCGTCGTTACGACGATCCTGGCGCGCACGCACCGACCCCTCGACCACCGGGGAAACGATTTCCAGGTGGGATGGGTTGAATGCCATGGCCAGGTGAACTTCACCGCCGGTGGTCATCACGTTGGACGAGAAGCCCTGGTGATATTTAACGTCACCGGAACCCAGCTCGACCTTCTTCTTGCCTTCGAACTCGTCGAACAGCTCGCGCGGGTTCTTGCCGAAGGTGTTGACCAACACGTTCAGGCGACCACGGTGGGCCATGCCGATCACGACTTCCTTGGTGCCATAGGAACCGGAACGCTGGATCAGCTCGTCGAGCATCGGAATCAGGCTTTCGCCGCCTTCCAGGCCGAAACGCTTGGTGCCCGGGTATTTGGTACCCAGGTATTTTTCGAGGCCTTCAGCGGCGGTCACGCGCTCAAGCAGATGGCTGCGCACATCGGCGGACAGGACCGGACGGCCACGCACGCCTTCCAGGCGATGCTGGAACCAATGGCGCTGCTCGGAATCGGTGATGTGCGTGAACTCGGCGCCGATGGTGCGGCAATATGTCTGCTGCAACGCTTCGTGAATTTCGCGTAGGCTCGCTTCCTCTTTGCCGATGAACAGGTCGCCGGCACGGAAGGTCGTATCAAGATCGGCATTGGTCAAGCCGTAATGATTGATCGACAGGTCAGCAGGTGCAGGACGCTGCCAGAGCCCCAGCGGGTCAAGCTGGGCCGCCTGGTGGCCGCGCATCCGGTAAGCCTGGATCAGTCGCAGCACTTCAACTTGCTTCTTCTCGTGCTCACTGCTCACGCTGCCGGCGGAAACCGGTTGGGCGCGGCGCTGGTTCTTTGCCAGCAACACGAAATGATCGCGAATCGCAGCATGCGATACATCGGTGGCAGCGTTGCCGTCTGAAGACAACGTCTGAAATTTGGTGCGCCATTCTTCTGGCACAGCGTTAGGGTCGTGCAGGTAGAGCTCATAAAGCTCTTCCACATAGGCAGCGTTACCACCTGAAAGATAGCCGCTGTTCCACATGCGCTGCATCACGCTTTCTTGCATGCTTGGTCACCCTCGATTTGGGGACACCACCGGCGAAAACACCGAGTTTGCTTGCAAAAGGCCAAGTGCAGCGACCAGAACAAGCCACTAGGATCACGCTGATAGTTCGGGTACCAACCCGAATGCCCCTGCTTGTCTCATTTCTTCAAAATAAGAGCCGCGGCTTTGTAAGTCGCTGCTCAAGTTAAAACTACGGCGCCGGTTGAAGCCTGCGCCGCAGCATTTACGGGCACAACGGTCCTGCTTTTACTGCAACGTCAGTTACACGCCGCTCTGCAGCAGCATGTTACGGATGTGACCAATGGCCTTAGTCGGGTTCAGGCCTTTGGGACATACGTTGACGCAGTTCATGATCCCGCGGCAGCGGAATACGCTGAACGGGTCATCCAGCGAAGCCAGACGCTCGGACGTCTTGGTGTCACGGCTGTCTGCCAGGAAGCGGTAGGCTTGCAGCAGCGCAGCCGGGCCCAGGAACTTGTCCGGGTTCCACCAGAAGGACGGGCACGACGTCGAGCAGCAAGCGCACAGGATGCACTCGTACAGGCCGTCGAGTTTTTCGCGCTCTTCCGGGGACTGCAGACGCTCGATGGCCGGAGCCGGCGTGTCGTTCTGCAGGAACGGCTTAACTTTCTCGTATTGCTTGTAGAAGATGCTCATATCGACGACCAGGTCACGGATAACCGGCAAACCTGGCAGTGGACGAACGATCAGCTTGTTGCCCTTGACCACGGCCGACAGCGGCGTGATGCACGCCAGACCGTTTTTGCCGTTGATATTCATGCCGTCGGAACCGCACACACCTTCACGGCAAGAGCGACGATAGGAGAAACCTTCGTCCTGCTCTTTGATCAGTGCCAATACATCCAGCACCATCAGGTCTTTACCGCCGGTATCGACCTGGAATTCCTGCATGAACGGCGCGGCGTCCTGATCAGGGTTGTAGCGATAAACACTGACTTTCAACATGGCAGCCACCCTTAGTAAGTCCGAATCTTCGGTTCAAACGTCGGCACCGTCTTCGGCGAGAAGTTCACGGCACGCTTGGTCACGCGCTTGTCACCCGGGAAGTACAGGGTGTGGCACAACCAGTTCTCGTCGTCGCGGTCTTCAAAGTCTTCACGGGCGTGAGCACCACGGGATTCCTTGCGAACCTCGGCGGCGATCGCCGTCGCTTCAGCCACTTCCAGCAGGTTCTGCAGCTCAAGGGCTTCGATCCGAGCGGTGTTGAACGCCTGGCTCTTGTCGTTGATCTTGACGTTGGCGATGCGTGCGCGCAGGTCGGCCAACTGGGCGATACCCTTCTGCATGTATTCGCCGGTACGGAACACACCGAAGTAGTTCTGCATGCAGCTTTGCAGCTCGCGACGCAGGGTTGCCACGTCTTCGCCATCAGTGCGCTCGTTCAGAGCGTTCAGGCGCGCCAGGGCGGCTTCGATGTTGGCGTCGGTGGCGTCATCGTATTCGATGCCGTCGGTCAGGGCTTTTTCCAGGTGCAGGCCGGCAGCGCGGCCGAATACCACCAGGTCGAGCAGCGAGTTGCCGCCCAGGCGGTTGGCACCGTGAACCGATACGCAAGCCACTTCGCCTACCGCGAACAGGCCGTGAATGATCTCGTCCACGCCTTCGGCATTCTGGGTGATGGCCTGGCCATGAATGTTGGTCGGCACGCCGCCCATCATATAGTGGCAGGTCGGAACCACCGGAACCGGAGCAACCACCGGGTCAACGTGAGCAAAGGTCTTGGACAGCTCGCAGATACCTGGCAGACGGCTGTGCAGCACTTCTTCGCCCAGGTGATCAAGCTTGAGCAGTACGTGGTCGCCGTTCGGGCCACAGCCGTTGCCGGCGATGATCTCTTTAACCATAGAACGGGCCACAACGTCGCGACCGGCAAGGTCTTTCGCGTTCGGAGCATAACGCTCCATGAAACGCTCGCCGTGCTTGTTGATCAGGTAGCCACCTTCACCACGGCAACCTTCGGTCACCAGTACACCGGCGCCGGCGATGCCGGTCGGGTGGAACTGCCACATTTCGATGTCCTGTACCGGCACGCCTGCACGCAGGGCCATGCCGACGCCGTCACCGGTGTTGATCAGGGCATTGGTGGTGGACGCGTAGATACGGCCTGCACCGCCGGTCGCCAGGACAGTCGCCTTGGCGCGGATGTAGGTGGTTTCACCGGTTTCGATGCAGATGGCGATCACGCCGACGAACTCGCCCTTGCCGTTCTTCACCAGATCGACAGCGTAGTACTCGTTCAGGAACGTGGTACCGGCTTTCAGGTTGCCCTGATAAAGGGTGTGCAGCAGCGCGTGACCGGTACGGTCGGACGCGGCGCAGGTACGGGCAGCCTGCCCGCCTTTACCGTAATCCTTCGACTGGCCGCCGAATGGACGCTGGTAGATACGGCCTTGCTCGGTACGGGAGAACGGCAGACCCATGTGGTCCAGCTCGAACACCGCAGCCGGGCCTTCCTGACACATGTATTCGATAGCGTCCTGGTCACCGATGTAATCGGAACCCTTGACGGTATCGTACATGTGCCAGCGCCAGTCATCGTTCGGATCGGCGGAAGCGATGGCGCAGGTGATGCCACCCTGGGCCGATACAGTGTGCGAACGCGTCGGGAACACCTTGGTGATCACGGCGGTCTTGTGGCCACCCTGGGCCAGCTGCAGCGCAGCGCGCATGCCGGCACCGCCGCCACCAATAATGATGGCGTCGAATGAAATAGTTGGAATGTTAGCCATGAATCAGATACCCCAAAGAATCTGCACACCCCAGACGAAGTAAGCGAACATCGCGATGCCGCATACTGCCTGGAAGAGGAAACGGACTGCGGTCGCGGACTTGCCCAGCGCCATTGGCGTCAGGTAGTCGGTCGCGATGGTCCACATGCCGACCCAGGCGTGAGCGCCCAGGGCGACAAGGGCCAGCAGGCTGAAGATTCGCATCGCATTGTGGGCGAACAGGCCGTGCCACTGCTCAAAGCCGATGCCCGGGTTTGCGACGAGGTATCCGATCAGGAAAATGAAATAAGCCGCGAGAACGACCGCAGACACACGCTGTGCCATCCAGTCATAGAGGCCCGAACGCGACAGATTCGTTACGCTGGTTACCATATCCAAACTCCTGCCAGAACGATCAGCACCACGGAAATGGCGATGATGATTTTCGAGCCCAGGCGGCCGCCTTCGAGCGTCTCACCGATACCCGCATCCATGATCAAGTGGCGCACGCCGGCTACCAGGTGATACAGCAGAGCGGACAGGAGGCCCCATGCTACGAACTTGGCCAGCGGGCTGGTCAAGGTTGCCTTCACCTCGGCAAAACCTTCCTCGGAACCCAGGGATTTGCTCAATGCGTAAAGCATGATGCCCAGGCCCAGGAACAGGATGATGCCGGAAACACGGTGCAGGAACGACGTAACGCCGGTGATGGGGAGTTTGATGGTCCTTAGGTCTAGGTTTACAGGTCGTTGGCTATTCACGGCTTTTTTTCACACTGAAGAGCCCCTAACAATCAGGGCAAAGTTGTTGGGGAGTGCGACTGGTCAGGTAAGCACCACCCAGGGAGTGCGACCCCCAATGAAAGCAAGCCCAAAAGCCCTTGGCGGTCGGTGGCCGAGTATAGACAGTTAGGTTACTAATGACAACGCGCACACCTCACCCTAATAGCTGATTGCGCTGACGGGATAAAAGGCGTAAATGGCAGGCAATTTCGACGAAAAAGTACGGTTAAAGCCTTCTGGAGCAAGACTTTAGGCAAATTGACATCTGAATTTATCTCACTATAGTGGTGCGGGCCCTGCGTGGGGGGTCTGTCTGATGATTTGAAGCATAAATAGGAGGCCACATGGCTGACAAAAAAGCGCAGTTGATCATCGAGGGCGCAGCCCCCGTCGAGCTGCCCATTTTAACCGGCACCGTTGGTCCCGATGTTATCGACGTACGGGGCCTGACGGCCACGGGCCGTTTCACTTTCGACCCAGGCTTCATGTCGACCGCCTCTTGCGAGTCGAAGATCACCTATATCGATGGCGATAATGGCATTCTGCTTCACCGCGGCTACCCGATCGAGCAACTCGCCGAACAGTCGGACTATCTGGAAACCTGCTACCTGCTGCTAAATGGCGAATTGCCAACAGCCGAGCAGAAAGCCCAGTTCGTCAGCACCGTGAAGAACCACACCATGGTTCACGAGCAGTTGAAGACCTTCTTCAACGGCTTCCGTCGCGACGCCCACCCGATGGCCGTCATGTGCGGTGTGGTCGGCGCCCTGTCGGCCTTCTATCACGACTCCCTGGACATCAATAACCCGCAGCATCGCGAAATTTCCGCGATCCGCCTGGTTGCCAAGATGCCGACCCTGGCCGCAATGGTTTACAAGTACTCCATGGGCCAACCCATGATGTACCCGCGCAACGACCTGACGTACGCGGAAAACTTCCTGCACATGATGTTCAACACGCCGTGCGAGATCAAACCGATCAGCCCGGTGCTGGCCAAGGCCATGGATCGGATCTTCATCCTTCACGCCGACCACGAACAGAACGCCTCGACCTCTACCGTACGTCTGGCGGGCTCTTCGGGTGCCAACCCGTTCGCCTGTATCGCCGCCGGTATCGCCGCACTGTGGGGCCCTGCCCACGGCGGTGCGAACGAAGCCGTATTGACCATGCTCGATGAAATCGGCGATGTCTCGAACATCGACAAATTCATCGCCAAGGCCAAGGACAAGAACGACCCGTTCAAGTTGATGGGCTTCGGTCACCGGGTCTACAAGAACCGCGACCCGCGCGCCACCGTCATGAAGCAGACCTGCGACGAAGTGTTGAAGGAACTGGGCATCAAAAACGATCCGCAACTCGAACTGGCCATGCGCCTGGAAGAGATCGCCCTGACCGACCCGTACTTCATCGAACGCTCGCTGTACCCGAACGTCGACTTCTACTCGGGGATCATCCTCAAGGCGATCGGCATTCCAACCAGCATGTTCACCGTGATCTTCGCCCTGGCGCGGACCGTGGGCTGGATCTCCCACTGGAAGGAAATGCTCTCGAGCCCGTACAAGATTGGCCGCCCGCGTCAGTTGTACACCGGCTACGAGTCGCGTGATATCACCAAGCTGGAAGATCGCAAGTAAGCATTTAGCTGCAAGCTGTACTGAGAACGGCCTCCCTTAGTGGAGGCCGTTTTTATTTGTGTCGTCTGAGCTGGCCTCATCGGGGGCAAGCCCCCTCCCACACTGGAGTGGGTTCACACATCTGAACGTGTGGATGCAGTCAAATGTGGGAGGGGGCTTGCCCCCGATGAGGCCAGACCAGACACCACAAACCCCCAGACAAAAAAATACCCCAGCCTTTCGACCGGGGCATTTCTTATCCCTCTAAAAGCTTAGTGATTAACCGCCCCACTCGCCCCCAACCCCGTCTGCGAACGCACAAACTGCGGGAAGTACAGCGCACGCTCTTTCTCTGCCGCCGCCGACTTGTCGGTGATGGAGAAGAACCAGATACCGACGAACGCAATGATCATCGAGAACAGCGCCGGGTACTCGTACGGGAAGATGGCTTTTTCATGGTGCAGGATCGAGACCCAGATGGTCGGACCCAGCACCATCAGGCCCACGGCACTGACCAAGCCCAGCCAGCCACCAATCATGGCGCCACGGGTGGTGAGGTTTTTCCAGTACATGGAAAGCAGCAGCACGGGGAAGTTACAGCTGGCGGCAATCGAGAACGCCAGGCCGACCATGAACGCAATGTTCTGGCTTTCGAACAGAATCCCCAGGCCGATAGCCAACACCGCCAGGGCGATGGTGGTGATCTTCGACACGCGAATCTCGTCCTTCTCGTTGGCCTTGCCTTTCTTAATCACGCTGGCGTACAGGTCGTGGGACACCGCCGAGGCACCTGCGAGCGTCAAGCCGGCAACCACCGCAAGGATGGTGGCGAAGGCCACGGCCGAGATGAAGCCCAGGAAGATACTGCCACCCACCGCGTTGGCCAGGTGCACCGCCGCCATGTTGTTGCCGCCGAGCAGAGCACCGGCCGCGTCCTTGAACGCCGGGTTGGTGCTGACCAGCAGGATCGCGCCAAAACCGATGATGAACGTCAGGATATAGAAGTAACCGATAAAGCCGGTGGCATACAGCACGCTCTTACGCGCTTCCTTGGCGTCACTCACCGTGAAGAAGCGCATCAGGATGTGCGGCAGGCCAGCAGTCCCGAACATCAGGGCAAGCCCCAGGGAGAACGCCGAGATCGGGTCTTTCACCAGGCCGCCGGGGCTCATGATCGCTTCACCTTTAGGGTGAACCTTGATCGCCTCGGAGAACAGCATGTTGAAGTCGAAGTTGACGTGCTTCATCACCATCAGCGCCATGAACGAGGCGCCGGACAGCAGCAGCACTGCCTTGATGATCTGTACCCAGGTGGTCGCCAGCATGCCGCCGAACAGCACATAGAGGCACATCAGGATGCCCACCAGGATCACCGCTACATGGTAATCGAGGCCGAACAGCAGCTGGATCAGTTTGCCCGCGCCGACCATCTGCGCGATCAGGTAGAACGCCACCACCACCAGCGAGCCACAGGCCGACAGGCTGCGGATCTGGGTTTGGCCCAGGCGATAGGACGCCACGTCGGCAAAGGTGTACTTGCCCAGATTACGCAGGCGCTCGGCGATCAGGAACAGAATGATCGGCCAGCCCACCAGGAAGCCGATCGAGTAGATCAGTCCGTCATAGCCGGAGGTGAACACCAGCGCGGAAATCCCCAGGAAGGACGCGGCCGACATATAGTCGCCGGCAATCGCCAGGCCGTTCTGGAAACCGGTGATCTTGCCGCCGGCCGCATAGTAGTCGGCCGCCGAGTTGTTGCGCTTGGAGGCCCAGTAGGTGATGCACAACGTCGCGCCGACAAAGGCCACGAACATCAGGATCGCTGCAATATTCAGCGGTTGCTTGTGCACTTCACCGGTCAATGCATCGGCCGCCCAAACGGCGGGCGCAAAGACTGAAGCGCCGAATACAGCCAATAGACGACGGATCATTGCGCAGCCTCCTTGAGAATCGCATTGTTCAGGTCGTCGAATTCGCCGTTGGCGCGTCGTACATAGATGCCGGTGAGGATGAAGGCCGAGACAATCAGCCCGACCCCGATGGGGATGCCCCAGGTAATGGATGAGCCAGGGCTGAGCTTGGCCCCCAGCACTTGGGGCCCGTAGGCGATCAACAGGATGAATCCGGAGTAAAGCCCTAGCATGATCGCCGAGAGAATCCAGGCGAACCTTTCCCTTTTCCTGACCAGCTCCTTGAAACGCGGGCTGTTTTGAATCGAGAGGTAAATGCTGTCGTTCATTGTTTTTATCCTCGCAGCACAGCTTTTTTATTATTGGAACATGGCCACTGTATGCGGCTGCGGAACAGGTTCCAGACGACCTTAGTCTTAGATCGAGTGTAGCGAGGGATTGTGAGAACACAGGAAGATTTGCGGGGGACAAAAATCAATGTGGGAGGGGGCTTGCCCCCGATAGCGGTGGGTCAGTCAAAATAGCTGTGACTGACATGCCGCCATCGGGGGCAAGCCCCCTCCCACAAGGTACATCGGGGAATTTACTTAGCGAGCCACTCGGCTACACGCTCAGGGTGCTTGGCGACCCAATCCTTGGCCGCTGCGTCCGGCTTGGCACCTTCCTGGATCGCCAGCATGACTTCACCGATTTCATCCTTGGAGGCCCACTGGAATTTCTTCAGGAACGCCGCCACTTCCGGCGCTTTCGCCTCCAGGCCCTTGCTGCCGATGCTGTTGACGGTTTCGGCAGCACCATAAACGCCTTTTGGGTCATCCAGGAAACGCAGTTTCCACTTGGCGAACATCCAGTGCGGCACCCAACCGGTGACCGCAATGGAATCCTGCTTGTCTTCGGCGCGGGTCAGTTCGGCGATCATTGCGGCGCCCGAGCTGGCTTGCAGTTTGTAGTCGAGCCCGTATTGCTTGATGGCCTCGTCGGTCTTGAGCATCACGCCTGAACCGGCGTCGATGCCGACGATCTTGTTTTTGAAGGTGGTGTCGGTCTTGAGGTCTTCGATGGACTTGGCCTTGACGTACTCCGGCACGATCAAGCCAATTTTCGCATCCTTGAAGTTGGGGCCGTAGTCGACCACCTTGTCCTTGTTCTTGGTCCAGTATTCGCCGTGGGTCACCGGCAGCCAGGCGGACAGCATGGCATCGAGCTTGCCGGTGGCCACACCCTGCCACATGATCCCGGTGGCGACCGCTTGCAACTTCACGTCATAGCCGAGCTTTTGCTTGATCACTTCAGCCGCCACATGGGTGGTGGCCACGCTGTCGGACCAGCCATCCACATAGCCGATGCTCAGGGTTTTGCTGTCGGCACTGGCCAGTGTGGAGCCCATCGCAACTACCAGAGTGGCAGCTGCGCCCAAGAGTCGTCGCATCTTCATATTACTTCCCCGAAAGTGCTGCGCCCGACGAATGCCGAGCGACGTCAACCTGTTTTTATACGGTGCACCGCGCCCCCTTCACGCGCATCGATCCGGTCGCTGAGGCATCAGTGGAGTACTGACGGTTTTATCATCAACCTGCCGAGGCCTTTACCCTGCTCTGTCAGCGACCTTGGTTGAGCAGGAAACGACATCACATCGCCAGCAGGACGTTTTGTAGGAGTTATCGTCAGAATCACGCCCGAAGTTTGCATGTCAAAATTATGCAGCCGCACTGGCACGCGCCAAATCCGGGTAAGATGCGCGCCTTTGCTCTCCCAGATAAGCCGACCATGCCCGCGACTGCCCGCTTCCCCGCCCTGCCCTATTTTCTTGCTTTGATCCTGGGTGTGCTCGCCCTTGTCGGCTACTGGTATGGCCTTGGCCGGCCGGTGGTGCTGCCGGATGTGGCGAGCGCCAGCCACAAGCTGCAATGTGCGTCCTATACGCCGTTCGACAAGGACCAATCGCCGTTCGACCAGCCCTTCCAGCTGCGTCCCGAGCGCATGGACGCCGACCTGGCCCTGCTGGCCACACGCTTTGAATGCATTCGCACGTACTCCATGACCGGCCTCGAAGCGTTGCCGCAGATGGCGCGCAAGCATGGCCTGAAGGTGATGGCCGGGGCCTGGGTGAGCAGCGACCCGGTGGCAACTCAAAAGGAAATCGACGAGTTGATCACGGCCGCCAATGCCAACCCGGACGTGGTGACCTCGGTCATCGTCGGCAACGAAGCGCTGTTGCGTAAAGAGGTCACCGCTAAACAGCTGGTGACGCTGATCCAGACCGTCAAACGCCAGATCAAGCAGCCGGTCACCTACGCCGATGTGTGGGAATTCTGGCTGCAGCACCCGGAAATCGCCCCGGCGGTGGACTTCCTGACCATCCACCTGCTGCCGTACTGGGAAGATGAGCCATCCGGCATCGACCAGGCGCTCAAGCATGTAGGCGATGTACGCCAGACCTTCGGCCACAAGTTCGCGCCCAAGGACATTCTGATCGGCGAAACCGGCTGGCCCAGTGAAGGACGCCAGCGCGAAACCGCCGTGCCGAGCCGGGCCAATGAAGCCAGGTTCATGCGTGGGTTTGTCGCCATGGCCGAAGCCAATGGCTGGCGCTACAACCTGATTGAAGCCTTTGACCAGCCATGGAAACGCGCCAGTGAAGGGGCCGTGGGCGGTTACTGGGGGCTGTTCGATGCAGACCGCCAGGACAAGGGCATCCTCGCAGGGCCGGTGACCAATGTGCCGTACTGGCCGCTATGGCTGGGCGTCGGCGGGATGATTCTGTTGGGGACGTTGGTACTGGGCGGACGAGTCCGTACAACCCGCGCGGCCCTTGCACTGCCATGGCTCGGTGCGATCGCGGCGTGCTCCATCGGCACCTGGGCTGAACTGACTCGCGTGACTGCTCGTTTTAATGATGAGTGGGTGTGGGCCGGCTTGTTGCTGGTATTGAACCTGCTGGTACTGGCCCACGCCGCACTGGCGCTCGGCGCCCGTGATGGCTGGCGTGAGCGGGCGTTCAACTGGCTGGAGCAACGGGCGGGCTGGCTGGTGGCGATTGCCGGGTTTGCCGGCGCTGTGATGATGCTCGCGTTGGTGTTCGATCCGCGTTATCGCAGCTTCCCGAGCGCGGCGCTGGTACTGCCGGCCCTGGTGTACCTGGTGCGCCCGGTCACCGGGCCGCGTCGGGAGATCGCGCTGCTGGCCTTTATCATCGGTGCCGGCATTGCGCCGCAGTTGTACCGTGAAGGCTTGTTGAATCAGCAGGCTTGGGGGTGGGCGGTGGTGAGTGTGCTTATGGTTGTGGCTTTGTGGCGTTGCTTGCGGGTGCGCAAGGCTTAACCCCCCCCTGTAGGAGCGAGCTTGCTCGCGAAGAACGCCAGTGCAACGCGGGGCCTCAGACTCCCCGCGTTATCATTAACGATTCTCGCGAGCAAGCTCGCTCCTACGGACCAACCGCAACCCCGCAATCACCACGGCAAACACCGCAAACGTAGTGTTGTACAACGCCAACGCCGGCAACCCGAACACCAACCCCAACACCGCCAGGCCCCACCCCGCACGGCCCGGCACGCAAAACCCCAGCACCGACGTGATCAACGCCGCCCAACCCAGCACCTTGAAATGAATCATCAACCCCAGGTTCGAACGCACCTGGCATTCCCAGCGGCTGGCTTCATCAGCACAAATGCCGACCCACTGCCCATCCTCCATGAAGCCATACCGCGCGGCATAACTGGCCGCCAACCATAATGGCAGGGCGATAAGCAGCAGGATCAATGGCAAACGACGGGACATAGGGCACTCCGATAGGCAAAAACGGCGCTCAGCTTAATCCCCCGGCGGCCGTTAGCAAGGTGTCTGCGCAGATATCTGTTCATCAATGCGTGGCAAAGTGTATCGTCTGCCAGCTATTACTCCGATTCCGACGTTTTTTTCCGACTTTTCGTGCCGAAGGCTGGCACTTCGGTGGCAACGCGGTGGTCATAGCCTGCGAATTTCATTCAGCACCTTTCCTCTTAGGGATTAAGTCATGCTCCGTTCCTTGCGCTGTGCTGCCTTGCTGGGCAGCCTTTTTTTGAGTGCGTCAGCACTGGCCGTCGATATCGACCAAGCCAGCTATGGCTACCCTTTGACGAACCCGTTCGAAGCGACCATTGCCACCACTCCACCTGATCTTCGGCCCACGTTGCCGACCGACGACGAGATCAATCAATCCGATTACACCTTGAACATGCGTCCCGAGCGCGAGTTCAGCCTGCCGGACAATTTCTGGGCGGTGAAGAAACTCACCTACCGCATCGCCAAGCAGGACCGCGCCGCGCCATTGATCTTTCTGATCGCCGGTACCGGTGCGCGCTTCGACAGCAGCATCAACGAATACCTCAAGAAGCTGTATTACCAGGCCGGCTACCACGTGGTGCAGCTGTCATCGCCGACCAGCTTCGACTTCATCAGCGCCGCATCGCGCTTCGCCACTCCGGGTATCACCCAGGAAGACGCCGAAGACATGTACCGCGTGATGCAGGCCGTGCGTGCGCAGAACGCTTCGTTGCCGGTGACTGATTTCTACCTCACCGGGTACAGCCTGGGCGCCCTGGATGCTGCCTTTGTCAGCAAGCTCGACGAAACCCGTCGCAGCTTCAACTTCAAGAAAGTGCTGCTGCTAAACCCTCCGGTCAACCTCTACACGTCGATCACCAACCTCGACAAGCTGGTCCAGACCGAGGTCAAGGGCATCAACAACACCACCACCTTCTATGAACTGGTGTTGAGCAAGCTGACCCGCTACTTCCAGCAAAAGGGCTACATTGACCTCAATGACGCCCTGCTCTACGACTTCCAACAGTCCAAGCAGCACCTGACCAACGAACAGATGGCCATGCTGATCGGCACCTCGTTCCGCTTCTCGGCTGCCGATATCGCCTTTACCTCGGACCTGATCAACCGCCGCGGCCTGATCATCCCGCCCAAATACCCGATCACCGAAGGCACCAGCCTCACGCCGTTCCTCAAGCGTGCCCTGCAGTGCGACTTCGACTGCTACCTCACCGAACAGGTAATCCCGATGTGGCGCGCCCGTTCCGACGGCGGCAGTCTGCTGCAACTGGTGGACCAGGTGAGCCTGTATGCGCTCAAGGACTACCTGCATGCCAGCCCGAAGATCGCCGTGATGCACAACGCCGACGACGTGATCCTTGGCCCGGGCGACCTGGGTTTCCTGCGTAAAACCTTCGGCGATCGCTTGACCGTCTACCCGCTGGGCGGCCACTGCGGCAACCTCAATTACCGCGTCAACGCCGACGCCATGCTGGAGTTCTTCCGTGGCTAAATATCTTCTGCTGCTTGCCGCACTAATGTGCGCAGGCGTGGCCAATGCCGACAACAGCAAGGCCCACGAACCGGTCAAGGTCGATGCCGACGGCTTCAAGGAGCCGCTGACCAAACTCAAGTTCAACGCAGGCCTCGACCAGCGTGAATTCGAACGTTCGTCGCTGACCGCGCTCAACGTGTATGACCCGCTGGAGTCGTGGAACCGCCGCGTATACCACTTCAACTATCGCTTCGACCAGTGGGTGTTCCTGCCGGTGGTGGACGGTTACCGCTACGTCACCCCAAGCTTCCTGCGCACCGGCGTAAGCAACTTCTTCAACAACCTGGGCGACGTGCCCAACCTGTTGAACAGCCTGCTGCAACTCAAGGGCCATCGCTCCCTGGAGACCACCGGACGCCTGCTCGTCAACACCACCATCGGCATCGCCGGCCTGTGGGACCCGGCCACCGCCATGGGCCTGCCGCGCCAGAGCGAAGACTTCGGTCAGACCTTGGGCTTCTACGGCGTGCCCGGCGGCGCTTATGTGGTATTGCCGATCTTCGGCCCGTCGAACCTGCGCGACACCGGCGGCCTGCTGGTGGACTACACCGCCGAGTCGCAGATCAACTTCCTCAACGTCTCCGAAGTCAGCTCCAACCACCCGGAAATCTGGGCCCTGCGCGCCGTGGACAGGCGCTACCAGACCAGCTTCCGCTATGGGCAGATGAACTCGCCGTTCGAGTATGAGAAGGTGCGCTACATCTACACCGAGTCGCGCAAGTTGCAGATTGCCGAGTAAACAGCGCCCCTTAGATCGTTCCCACGCTCCGCGTGGGAATGCCAACCAGGACGCTCCGCGTCCCGCTTTCAGCGCAAAACCCAGCATCTGCGCAATGGTGACGCGGAGCGTCACGGGATGCATTCCCACGCGGAGCGAGGGAACGATCATCTCCTGACCACAAAAAAGGCCATTCAATCGAATGGCCTTTTTTATTGCACTGGCTTTACTCAGTTACTCAGCTGACATTTTTACCAGGAGGCACACCGTAATCGTTATCCCCCTTATCGCCCTGAGTGAACAACTGGATGGACACCATTATAAAACCAACGACCGGTATCAAAAGCCAAAGTGCATACGCCCCGGTGATGTTCACATCATGAAGCCTCCGGAATGTCACTGACACCGCTGGGGGGATCATAAAGAGCACATAAAAGCCAAATGAGACGATAAACCAAGGGCTCGAAGAAACATCTGCCAGGTACGCTATCAAAATAGAGCCCCACATCACCACGATGTCCATCATTACAAACGCCCAGTACTCTCTTCTACAGGCTCGCCCACTGAACTTGATATAGTTTTTCACCGCTTGAAAACACCAGTTCATCCCTAACCCCCTGTCGATCCATATTTTATCGCGCCCCTTCACATGAAAAAGCGTGACGCATCCTATAAATGCTTGGAAAACCGAACTGTAGGACTAAGCTTAAACAGCTTTTCAAACGGTACTCGATGCGAACTAATCAGCGCTTGGCGACTCGCCATAGCTTGCCAAGTGCCTGAACTACGACCAACACCACAGCCCCTGCAATAATCCCCGCCACCGCATTCAACAACGTCGGCATCAACCACGCCAGCGCCCCGCTGTTCTGGCTCACGGTTTCGATCCAGTGATGCACCACCGGCACGCCATGGGTGAGGATGCCGCCGCCGACCATGAACATCGCCGCCGTACCGATCACCGACAGGCTCTTCATCATGTAAGGCGCTGCACTGAGGATGGCGCCGCCGATAGTGCGTGCCACTTGGCCCGGTTTCTGTGTCAGCCACAGCCCCAAGTCATCGAGTTTGACGATACCCGCCACCAGCCCGTAAACGCCGGCGGTCATGACGATGGCGATGCCCGACAGCACGATCACCTGCTGCGTCAACGCCGCATCGGCCACGATGCCGAGGGTGATGGCGATGATTTCGGCCGACAGAATGAAGTCGGTACGGATCGCGCCCTTGATCTTGTCCTTTTCGAAGGCCACCAGGTCGGTCGCCGGGTCGGCCACCGCTTCGGTCAACTGCGCGTGTCCGGCCTGATCTTCAGCCTTGCTGTGCAGAAATTTGTGCGCAAGTTTTTCGAACCCTTCGAAACACAGGTAGGCGCCGCCCAGCATCAATAGTGGCGTCACCGCCCAGGGGGCGAAGGCGCTGATCAACAGTGCGGTCGGCACCAGGATCAACTTGTTGACGAACGAGCCCTTGGCCACCGCCCACACCACGGGAATTTCCCGCTCGGCGCGCACGCCGGAGACTTGCTGGGCATTGAGCGCCAGGTCATCGCCGAGTACACCCGAAGTCTTCTTCGCCGCCATTTTTGTCATCAGTGCAACGTCATCGAGTACCGCGGCGATATCGTCGAGCAAAACCAACAAGCTGCTTCCTGCCATGAATCGGGTATCCGTTAAGTGAGAGATGAGGCGAGCATAGCGCGGCGCACTGCTGAGCGGGCACATTGTTGAGGCGCGCGGATGGCCGGTGCTACCATGCGCCACCGCCTGTCATGGCAAGGAAACGTCCGGTTTATGAGCAGCATTCGCGAGCGCAACAAAGAAAAAATCCTGCGGGCGGCGAGCGAGGAGTTTGCCGACAAGGGCTTCGCCGCGACCAAAACCAGCGACATCGCCGCCAAGGCCGGGCTGCCCAAGCCCAACGTCTACTATTACTTCAAGTCCAAGGACAACCTCTACCGCGAGGTGCTTGAGAGCATCATCGAACCGATCCTGGCCGCTTCCACGCCGTTCAATCCCGAGGGCGACCCCAAGGAAGTGTTGAGCAACTATATCCGCTCGAAAATCCGTATCTCCCGCGACCTGCCGTTTGCTTCCAAGGTGTTCGCCAGTGAAATCATGCACGGCGCGCCGCACCTCAGCGCCGAACAGGTCGAACAGCTCAATGCCCAGGCCAGGCACAATATCGACTGCATTCAGAGCTGGGTGGAGCGCGGCCTCATCGCGAAGATCGAGCCTAATCACCTGATGTTCAGTATCTGGGCAGCGACCCAGACCTACGCGGATTTCGACTGGCAGATCTCGGCGGTGACCGGCAAGGCCAAGTTGGATGAGGCCGATTATGAGGCGGCGGCGCAGACCATTATTCGGTTGGTGCTCAAGGGGTGTGAGCCGGACTGATAGACCGCAGTGCCTGTGCCAATCGGGGGCAAGCCCCCTCCCACATTTGACCGCATTCTCAAAGTGAACATCGGTGAAGTGTGAGAGGGGGCTTGCCCCCGATGAGGCCCTGACAGTCACTCAATACTTAAGCGGACACCCCGGCATCCGCCATCAACCCCACCCCTTCAATCGCCGTGATCGCGCACTGCTCGTCAATATCCGACGTATCCCCGCTGATCCCGATCGCCCCCAGCACCACGCCGTCCTGATTGCGAATCAACACCCCACCCGGCGCCGGCACCACACTGCCCTGCCCCAGGCTGTTCAGCGCCGCGATAAACGCCGGCCGCTGCTGCGCATCGAGCGCCAGCAGGCGTGAGCCTTTGCCCAGGGCAATCGCGCCCCAGGCCTTGCCGATGGCGATCTGCGGGCGCAGCAGGCTCGCGCCGTCTTCGCGTTGCAGGGCGACCAGGTGCCCGCCACTGTCGAGCACCGCGATGGTCAACGGCGCGGCGGCAATGGTGCGGCCCGCAGCGAGGGCCTGGCTGGCCAGTTGGGTGGCAATCTTCAAGGTTAAAGCGCTCATGGTGCCGTCCTTCTTTTGTTATTGGGAATACGTTGGAGCGTCTGTTTGATCAGATGCCGGATCGAACAAATAGAACACAATGACATTTGTTTTTGTATACAATATTTCCAAACAAAACTTCCATACGTCGAAAAAAGTGATTCAGACGAACGCAAAGCTCAGTTTATGAAATGCATTGACCTACGCCGCTCGCCGTGAATACACTTTGTACAGACACCACTTGTATACAATTACAAAACGCAAGAGGCACCAAAACCATGAGCAAAATGAGAGCAATCGAAGCCGCCGTCCTGGTGATGCGCCGTGAAGGGGTGGACACCGCCTTCGGTATCCCGGGCGCCGCGATCAACCCGCTGTATTCGGCCTTGCAGAAGGTGGGTGGCATCGATCACGTCCTTGCTCGCCACGTTGAAGGCGCCTCACACATGGCCGAGGGCTACACCCGCACCAAGGCCGGCAACATCGGCGTGTGCATCGGCACCTCGGGCCCGGCAGGCACCGACATGGTCACCGGCCTGTACAGCGCCTCGGCCGATTCGATCCCGATCCTGTGCATCACCGGGCAAGCGCCGCGCGCCCGGATGCACAAGGAAGATTTCCAGGCCGTGGACATCACCAGCATCGTGAAGCCGGTGACCAAGTGGGCGACCACCGTCCTGGAGCCCGGCCAAGTGCCCTACGCGTTTCAAAAAGCTTTTTATGAGATGCGCTCCGGCCGCCCCGGCCCGGTCTTGATCGACTTGCCGTTCGACGTACAAATGGCCGAGATCGAATTCGACATCGATGCCTACCAACCGCTGCCCCTGGCCAAGCCTTTGGCCACCCGCATCCAGGTGGAGAAGGCCCTGGCCCTGCTCGACCAGGCAGAGCGCCCTTTGCTGGTCAGCGGCGGCGGCGTGATCAACGCCGACGCCAGCGAGTTGCTGGTGGAATTCGCCGAACTGACGGGCATCCCGGTGATCCCGACCCTGATGGGCTGGGGCACCATCCCCGACGATCACCCGCTGATGGTGGGCATGGTCGGCCTGCAGACGTCCCATCGTTACGGCAACGCGACGATGCTCAAGTCCGACGTGGTCCTGGGTATCGGTAACCGCTGGGCCAACCGCCACACCGGTTCGGTGGAGGTGTACACCGAAGGCCGCAAGTTCATCCATGTCGACATCGAACCCACGCAGATCGGCCGCGTGTTCACCCCGGACCTGGGCATCGTGTCCGACGCCGGTTCCGCGCTGACGATGTTCATCGAAGTGGCCCGCGAGTGGAAAGCCGCCGGCAAGCTCAAGGACCGCAGCGCCTGGCTGCATGACTGCCAGCAGCGCAAGGCCACCCTGCACCGCAAGACTCACTTCGACAACGTACCGGTCAAGCCGCAACGGGTGTACGAAGAGATGAACCAGGTGTTCGGCAAAGACACCTGCTACGTCAGCACCATCGGCCTGTCGCAAATTGCCGGCGCGCAGTTCCTCCACGTCTACAAACCACGCCACTGGATCAACTGCGGCCAAGCGGGCCCACTGGGCTGGACCATTCCGGCGGCGCTCGGGGTGGTCAAGGCCGACCCGAGCCGCAAGGTGGTGGCGCTCTCTGGCGACTACGACTTCCAGTTCATGATCGAAGAGCTGGCCGTCGGCGCGCAGTTCAAGCTGCCGTATATCCACGTGGTGGTGAACAACTCGTATCTGGGGCTGATCCGCCAGGCACAACGCGGTTTTGAAATGGACTACTGCGTGCAGTTGTCTTTCGACAACCTCAACGCCCCGGAACTCAACGGCTATGGCGTCGACCATGTGGCCGTCGCCGAGGGCCTGGGTTGCAAGGCGCTGCGTGTGTTCGAGCCGAGCCAGATCCAGCCGGCGCTGCGCCGCGCCCAGGAAATGATCGAAGAATTCAAGGTGCCGGTGATCGTTGAGATTATTCTGGAACGGGTGACCAATATTTCCATGGGCACCGAGATCAACGCCGTCAACGAATTCGAAGACCTGGCCCTGGTCGGCAACGACGCACCGACCGCCATTTCCCTGCTCGATTAAGGAGAACCCTATGCCGCGCTTTGCCGCCAACCTGTCCATGCTGTTTACCGAACAGGAATTCCTTGCCCGCTTCAAAGCGGCCGCCGATGCGGGCTTCGAAGGTGTGGAATACCTGTTCCCGTATGAGTTCAGTTCAGCCGACATCAAGGCGCAGCTCGACGCCAACGGCCTGACCCAGGTGCTGTTCAACCTGCCCGCCGGGGACTGGGCCAAAGGCGAGCGCGGCCTGGCCTGCCACCCCGACCGGGTCGAAGAATTCCGCGCCGGGGTCAAGCTGGCCATCGCCTACGCCCAGGTCCTGGGCAATACCCAGGTCAACTGCCTGGCGGGTATTGCGCCGCAAGGCGTGGATAACGAAACCGTGGAAAAGACTTTCGTCGCCAACCTCAAGTACGCCGCCAACGCGTTGCAGGCGGCGGGCATCAAGCTGGTGATGGAGATGATCAACACCCGCGACATCCCCGGGTTCTACCTGAACAACACCGCCCAGGCCCTGTCGATTCGCGAGCAGGTGGGCAGTGACAATCTGTTCCTGCAGTACGACATCTATCACATGCAAATCATGGAAGGCGATTTGGCCCGAACCATGGCGACGCACCTGGAGGTCATCAACCATATCCAGCTGGCGGACAACCCGGGGCGTAATGAGCCGGGGACGGGGGAGATCAATTACCGGTTCCTGTTCGAGCATTTGGATCGGATTGGCTACACGGGTTGGGTCGGTTGCGAATACAAGCCGCTGACCACTACCGAAGCGGGTTTGGGTTGGCTCAAAACCCATAACGCCATCTAACAGACACCGGCAGCTTATGTGGGAGGGGGCTTGCCCCCGATAGCAGTGGTTCAGTCACATCATCTACACCTGACACACCGCAATCGGGGGCAAGCCCCCTCCCACATTGGACCGGCAGTGTCTGGCAGGCCTCAGCAAGTCTGCTATCGAATAAAAAGAGGATTTTGATCATGGCTAAAATCGGATTTATCGGCACCGGCATCATGGGCCAACCCATGGCCGCCAACCTGCAGAAAGCAGGTCATCAATTGTTTCTTTCCGAGCATCACGGCAACGCGCCCGCCGAGCTGATCGCTGCCGGCGCGGTGGCGCTGGCCAACCCGCAGCAAGTGGCCCAGGAAGCCGAGTTCATCATCGTCATGGTGCCCGACACCCCTCAGGTCGAAGACGTGCTGTTCCGGGCTGACGGCGTGGCCGCCGGGCTGTCGCCCCATAAAGTGGTGATCGACATGAGTTCGATCTCCCCCACCGCCACCAAGGCGTTCGCGGCCAAGGTCAACGAGACCGGCGCGCAGTACCTGGATGCCCCGGTGTCCGGTGGTGAAGTCGGCGCCAAGGCCGGCACGCTGAGCATCATGATCGGTGGCGAGCCGCAGACCTTCGAGCGCGCCCTGCCGCTGTTCCAGGCCATGGGCAAGAACATCACCCTGGTCGGCGGCAACGGCGATGGCCAGACCGCCAAGGTCGCCAACCAGATCATTGTCGCGCTGAACATCCAGGCGGTGGCCGAAGCGCTGCTGTTCGCCTCGAAAAATGGCGCGGACCCGGCCAAGGTGCGTGAAGCGCTGATGGGCGGTTTTGCGTCGTCGAAGATTCTCGAAGTGCATGGCGAACGCATGATCAAGGGCACCTTCGACCCGGGTTTCCGCATCAACCTGCACCAGAAGGACTTGAACCTGGCCCTGGCCGGAGCCAAGGAGTTGGGGATCAACCTGCCAAACACCGCCGGCACCCAGCAAGTGTTCAGCACCTGCGCCGCGCTTGGTGGCGGCAACTGGGACCATTCGGCGCTGATCAAGGGCCTGGAGCATATGGCGAATTTCTCGATTCGCGATAAATAAGCTGCAATGAAATGCAAATCAGTGTGGGAGGGGGCTTGCCCCCTCCCACACTGGGCCCTCATTTCATAGCTCGATTGTTGCACCTCTAATAACAAGAATTCCCCCGGGAGCCCGCTTATGTCGGTCGATCCGCAACACCTGCTTCGCGAGCTGTTTGCCACAGCCATCGACGCCGCCCACCCCCGGCAAGTCCTTGAACCTTACCTGCCCGCCGACCGCAGCGGCCGTGTGATCGTGATCGGCGCCGGCAAGGCCGCCGCCGCCATGGCGCTGGTCGTGGAGCACTGCTGGCAGGGCGAGGTCAGCGGCCTGGTCGTCACCCGCTACGGCCACGGTGCACCGTGCAAGAAAATCGAAGTGGTCGAGGCCGCGCATCCCGTGCCCGACGCTGCCGGCCTGGCCGTGGCCAAACGCGTGCTGGACCTGATCAGTGACCTGAACGAAGACGATCGCGTGATCTTCCTGCTCTCCGGTGGCGGCTCCGCCTTGCTCGCCCTGCCCGCCGACGGCATCACCCTGGCCGACAAGCAAAGCCTCAACAAAGCCCTGCTCAAGTCCGGCGCCACCATTGGCGAGATGAATTGCGTGCGCAAGCACCTGTCAGCGATCAAGGGTGGACGGTTGGCGAAGGCCGCGTGGCCCGCCACGGTCTACACCTACGCGATTTCCGATGTGCCGGGCGACCTGGCCACGGTAATCGCTTCCGGCCCCACCGTCGGCGACCCCAGCACCTCGCAACAGGCCCTGGCGATCCTCAAGCGCTACGGCATCGACATCCCGGCCTCGGTGCGCAGTTGGCTGCAAGACCCCGCCTCGGAAACCGTCAAACCCGGCGACCCGCTGCTGGCGCGCAGCCACTTCCAATTGATCGCCCGGCCGCAGCAATCCCTGGAAGCGGTGGCGGTTAAAGTGCGCCAGGCCGGTTTCAGCCCGCTGATCCTCGGCGACCTCGAAGGTGAAGCGCGCGAGGTGGCCAAGGTGCACGCCGGCATCGCCCGGCAAATCGTGCAGCACGGCCAGCCGTTGGCGGCACCGTGCGTGATCCTCTCCGGCGGCGAAACCACCGTCACCGTGCGCGGCAATGGCCGTGGCGGGCGCAACGCGGAATTTTTGCTCAGCCTCACCGACAGCCTCAAGGGCCTGCCCGGCGTCTACGCCCTGGCCGGCGACACCGACGGCATCGACGGCTCGGAAGACAACGCCGGCGCGCTCATGACCCCGTGCAGCTACCGCCGTGCCGAAGCCCTGGGCCTGAGCGCCAGCGACGAGTTGGATAACAACAACGGGTACGGCTATTTCGCCGCCCTGGGCGACTTGATCGTCACCGAGCCGACCCGCACCAACGTCAACGACTTCCGCGCCATCCTGATCCTTGAGACCGCCAAACATGACGCCTGACAAGAAGGTCAAAATCCTCGCCACCCTGGGCCCGGCCACCGCTGGGATCGATGACATCCGCGAGCTGGTGCAGGCCGGGGTGAACATCTTTCGCCTCAATTTCAGCCACGGCGACCACGCCGATCACGCGCAGCGCTATGAGTGGATTCGCCAGGTAGAGCGCCAACTGAATTACCCGCTGGGCATCCTCATGGACCTGCAAGGGCCCAAGCTGCGCGTCGGGCGCTTTGCCGAGGGCAAGGTGCAACTGGTGCGCGGCCAGGCGCTGCGCCTGGACCTGGATGAAACACCGGGCGATCAACGCCGGGTCAACCTGCCCCACCCGGAAATCATCGCGGCACTGGAGCCCGGCATGGACCTGTTGCTGGACGACGGCAAGCTGCGCCTGCGCGTCATCACCCGGCACGCCGACGCCATCGACACCACCGTGCTCAATGGTGGCGAGCTGTCCGACCGCAAAGGTGTGAATGTGCCCCAGGCACTGTTGCAACTCAGCCCGCTGACCGCCAAGGACCGTCGCGACCTGAGCTTCGGCCTGGAGCTGGGCGTGGACTGGGTGGCGCTGTCGTTCGTGCAGCGCCCGGAAGATATCCGCGAAGCCCGCGCACTGATCGGCGACCGGGCCTTCCTGATGGCCAAGATCGAGAAGCCCTCGGCGGTGCAACAACTGCGCGAAATCGCCGAATTGAGTGATGCGATCATGGTGGCCCGTGGCGACCTGGGCGTGGAAGTGCCGGCCGAAAGCGTGCCGCACATCCAGAAGGACATCATCAAGACCTGCCGCCAACTGGGTAAACCGGTGGTGGTAGCGACCCAGATGCTCGAGTCCATGCGTTTCTCTCCGGCACCGACCCGCGCCGAAGTCACCGACGTGGCCAATGCGGTGGCCGAAGGGGCGGATGCGCTGATGCTGTCGGCCGAAACGGCCTCGGGCGAATACCCTCTGGAAGCCGTGCAGATGATGAGCAAGATCATCCGCCAGGTGGAACACGGCCCGGATTACCAGGCCCAGCTGGATGTCAGCCGGCCCGGGGCGGATGCCACGGTGTCGGACGCCATCAGCTGCGCGATCCGCCGCATCAGCAGCATCCTGCCGGTGGCGGTGCTGGTGAACTACAGCGAGTCGGGCGCCTCCAGCCTGCGCGCGGCACGGGAGCGGCCGGTGGCGCCGATCCTCACGCTCACGCCAAACCTGTCCACGGCGCGGCGCTTGAGCGTGGCGTGGGGGGTGCACTCGGTGGTCAATGATCGGCTTCGGCAGGTGGATGAGGTGTGTTCCACCGCGCTTGAGATCGCCCAGGCTCAGGGCATGGCGCAGCGTGGGGATACGTTGGTGATTACTGCGGGGGTGCCATTTGGGCAGTTGGGGTCGACCAATTCCTTGCGTATCGAAACCCTACTGTAGGAGCGAGCTTGCTCGCGAAGAACGTCAACGCTGACGCAGGCATCCTGAATGCACGCGGCGCCTTTAGGTTTTTCGCGAGCAAGCTCGCTCCTACAGGGAGTTGCCATGCACAATCCAACCTGCCCCGACTGGGCCGAAGCCCTGCTCAACGGCTTCAGCCAGATCTTTCTCCAGCGCCATCCGCTGTGCGGCCTGCTGTGCCTGTTGGCGATCCTGATCGGCGCGCCGGGGTTGCTCGGCGGCGCATTGCTGGGTGGCGTCGCAGGCTTGCTCACGGCGCAGCGCCGGGGCTACCCCAAGGCTGAACGCCAGGCCGGGCTGTACAGCTACAACGGCGTATTGCTGGGTGTGTTGATCAGCCAGCACCTTGCCTGGTCGGCCCTGGTGGTGCCGCTGATCCTGGCCTGTGGCGGCTTGAGCGCAATGCTGGTGCGGCAGTGGTCGAAATACGCCGCCCACCCCCAGGCTCTGCCCGCCTACACCACACCCTTTGTCGGCCTGGGCTGGTTGTCGCTGGGCAACATCGCGCCCGCGACCTTGGCCCTGAGCGAGCCCGAGCCCCTGACGGTAATCGCTGCGCCATTCACCGGCCTGGCGCAAGTGATGCTGTTGGACCAGCCCCTGGCCGGAGCCTTGATTGCGCTCGGCCTGCTGCTGGCTGATCGGCGCGCCGCCTTATGGGCACTCACCGGCGCCATCGCCGGCGTGCCGGTCGCCTTGCTGCTGGGCGAAACCAGCGGCGCCCTGCTCGGCCTGCACAGCTATAACCCGGCGCTCGCCGCCTTGGCACTGAGCCAGGCACGCCGCGAGCCCTGGTTGCCGCTGATCGGCATCGTCCTGGCAATCATGCTCACCCCCGGCTTCGCCGCCCTGCACCTGCCGGCGCTGACGGCGCCCTTCATTCTGACCTGCTGGCTGGTGCGCGCCAGCCAGCGAATACTGCGCAAGCCGCGCATGGACAGTCCGTACGAATCCCCCTAGGCTTTGCCGATATTCAATTCGAGCGGGATTTATGGACAGCAACAACGACTGGCGCCAGCGGCTCTACGTGATGGTTTTCCAAAGCGATACCGTCGCCGGGCGGCGCTTTGACGGCATCCTGTTGTTGATCATCCTCGCCAGCCTGGTGATCGTGATGCTCGACAGCATCGACGAAATTCACCAGAACTACGCTGACGTGCTGGCCTATATCGAGTGGGGCTTCACGCTGATCTTCGCCATCGAGTACGGCCTGCGCCTGTACTGCTCGCCCAAGCCGTTGCGCTACGCCTTCAGTTTTTACGGGCTGGTGGATCTGCTCGCCATCGTGCCCGGCATCCTCGCGTTGTACTACAGCGACGCGCAGTACCTGCTGATTATCCGCATCATCCGCATGCTGCGGATCTTCCGCGTCCTCAAGCTCAGTCCTTACCTCAAGCAGGCCAACTACCTGATGGCGGCGCTGCGCGGCAGCAAACAGAAGATCGTGGTGTTCCTGGTCAGCGTGTGCACCCTGGTGACAGTGTTCGGCACCCTGATGTACGTGATCGAGGGCCCGGAGCACGGGTTTACCAGCATTCCCAAGGGCATCTATTGGGCGATCGTGACGCTCACCACCGTGGGCTTTGGCGATATCGTGCCCAAGACCCCGCTGGGCCAGGTGATTTCCTCGCTGGTGATGATTACCGGCTACTCGATTATTGCCGTGCCGACCGGGATATTCACCGCCGAGCTGGCCAGTGCCATGCGCGGTGAACAGCTGCAGACCGACTGTCCGGTGTGCAAGAAGAACAGCCATGAGCCGAATGCGGCGTTTTGTTCACGCTGTGGCAGCAACCTGTTTAAGAAAGTGGAATAAGCAAAGTTCTTTTTAATCTTTAAGCGACTATGCAGCCCCGGCTATAGTCGCTGGCATTGTGCCTCCCCCCTCCTCTCGAACAACAAGGAATGAGCAGTGAAAAACATCCTCAGCGCCTCCCTCCTGGCCGCCGGCCTGGCCCTGGCCGGCGCCGTCCAGGCGGCTCCGGTCACTCTGCTCAACGTCTCCTACGACGTGATGCGTGATTTCTACAAAGACTACAACGCGGCCTTCCAGAAGCATTGGGACGCCGAGCACCCGAATGACAAGCTGACCCTGCAGATGTCCTTCGGCGGCTCCAGCAAACAAGCGCGCTCGGTGATCGACGGCCTGCCGGCGGACGTGATTACCATGAACATGGCGACCGACATCAACGCCCTGGCCGACAACGGCAAGCTCGTACCGGACAACTGGGTCACCCGCCTGCCGAACAACAGTGCGCCGTTCACCTCGGCCACTGTCTTTATCGTGCGCAAGGGCAACCCGAAAGCCCTGAAAGATTGGCCGGATCTGCTCAAGGACGGCGTGCAAGTGATCGTACCCAACCCGAAGACCTCGGGTAACGGCCGCTACACCTACCTGTCGGCCTGGGGCTATGTGCTGAAGAACGGCGGCGACGAAGAAAAAGCCAAGGCCTTTGTCGGCAAGCTGTTCAAACAAGCGCCGGTACTCGACACCGGTGGCCGGGCCGCGACGACCACCTTCATGACCAACCAGATCGGCGACGTGCTGGTGACCTTTGAGAACGAAGCGGAAATGATCGCCCGTGAATTCGGTCGTGATCAGTTCGAAGTGATCTACCCAAGCGTGTCCGCCGAGGCAGAGCCGCCGGTGTCGGTGGTGGACAAAGTGGTCGAGAAGAAAGGCACCCGCGCCGCCGCCGAAGACTACCTGAAGTACCTGTGGTCGCCGCAAGGCCAGGAAATCGCCGCCAACAACTACCTGCGCCCGCGTGACCCGAACGTGCTGGCCAAGTACACCGACCGTTTCCCGAAAGTCGACTTCCTGTCGGTGGAGAAGACCTTTGGTGACTGGCGCACCGTGCAGAAAACCCACTTCAACGATGGCGGGGTGTTTGACCAGATTTACACCGGCCAATAAACGTTCGGGCTGAATAAACACAGTCAGAACTGTGGGAGGGGGGCCCCTCCCACATTGGTTTGGCGTTGAATCATTATTTCGCGGCATGACCGTTATCACCACAAGCGGCCTACTCAGCGCCGGCCGATGTCTTTACTCTCTCATCCCATCGTCCTTCGCCTGCATGAGAACCCCATGAATGCTACCCCCCACGCTGCCGGCACCATGACCCGAGGCATGGTCATGCTGTTTGCGTTTTGCTGCGGCGCCATCGTCGCCAACATCTACTACGCGCAGCCGATTATCGAACTGATCGCGCCGGACATCGGCCTCACGCCGGCAATGGCCAGCCTGATCGTGTCGCTCACGCAGATCGGCTACGCCCTGGGCCTGTTCTTCCTGGTGCCGCTGGGGGACCTGCTGGAAAATCGCAGGCTGATGATCATCACCACGGTGGTGGCCATCGCCAGCTTGTTGGGCGCCGCGTTCACCGAGCAGCCCAACCTGTTTTTGCTGGTGTCGCTGCTGATCGGCTTCAGTTCGGTGTCGGTGCAGATCCTGATCCCGTTGGCCGCACACTTGGCGCCTGCCGAATCCCGTGGCCGGGTGGTCGGCAGCATCATGGGCGGCCTGCTGCTGGGCATTCTGCTGGCGCGACCGGTGTCCAGCGTGGTGGCGGACCACTTCGGCTGGCGGGCGATGTTCATGGCGGCGGCGGCATTGATGGCGTTTATCAGCGTGGTGTTGATGCTGACCATTCCCAAGCGCCAACCGACGCACAGCGCCAGTTACGGTCAGTTGCTGGGTTCGCTGGGTACCTTGCTGCGTGAGCAGCCGGTGTTACGCCAGCGTGCGTTTTATCAAGGTTGCATGTTTGCCGCGTTCAGCCTGTTCTGGACCGCCGCGCCACTGGAACTGGTGCGCAACCACGGCCTCAGCCAGACCCAGATCGCGATCTTCGCCCTGGTCGGTGCCATCGGTGCCATCGCTGCGCCTATCGCCGGGCGGCTGGCCGATGCCGGTCACACCCACCGCGCCTCGTTGCTGGCGATGCTGCTGGGTGCGCTGAGTTTCCTGCCGGCCTTCGTGCACCCGCTGTACAGCGTGATCGGCCTGGCGGTAACGGGCGTCGTGCTGGACTTCTGCGTGCAGATGAACATGGTCCTCGGCCAGCGTGCCGTCTACGCCCTCGACGCCCATAGTCGCAGCCGCCTGAACGCGCTGTACATGACCAGCATCTTCATTGGCGGTGCCTTCGGCTCGGCGATTGCCAGCAGCGTGTACGAACACGGCGGTTGGCTGGGCGTGATGCTGGTGGGCAGTGCATTCCCGCTGGTGGCGTTGTTGCGGTTCCTCAGTGCGTCGCGGCAGGTAGCGGTCGCCAACGCTTAAGAACGCACCAACTTCTCCAAAGCCGCATCCGCCAGAAATGACGAGCGGCTTTTGACGTTGTGTTCACGCACGTAACGGTCGATGCGTTGGATCACATAACCGGGCAAGGTCACATTGACCTTCTCGGTCTTGCCCAGATAGGGCGAGATATCCAGCTCCAACATGCCCCAGCCCATACCGGCGTAGTCTTCATGGGCGTGATGAGTGGCAACCGAGGTTGGCATTGGAATCACCCCGCCCTCTGCGGCAATCTCCTGCAGCATGAGGTGCGCCACTTCCACGGCCGCGTTGTAGGCCTCTTCGAAACTGTCCCCGGCGGTGACGGCGCCCGGAATATCGGGGATCTGGATACCGGTGGCGGTGAAATCATCGCCCCATTCGATACAGATTGGGTATTGCATGCATGCTCTCCTTAAAACTGAAACAGCCCGGCGCGTTTCCTGATGCTTCTCACAGTGCCCATAGGCAGATCCTTCTTCGGATGGGGCACCGGTATCGTGTACGGGTTATAGCGGTGGGTGAAAAGGTGATGGCTGCCGGTGACCCTATCCAGCACCCAGCCTGCTTCCAGCAACTCCTTGATCAATAGCCTGCTTTGCACCGTCGCCTCCTTGGCTCGGACTGAATAAACGTAACCCTAGAGTTATATTTATTCAAGCACAGAATCGCCGGGGCTGACTGACGGTTGTTTTACCGGATATTGATGAGAGGTTCGGCGCCGCTTCAGGCTCAAGCCGAGTGCGCGTGGTCCAGGCAACACAGCAAGCGCGCGACCGTGTGTTCCAGCGGGCCGGAGTTATCCAGCACGAACAAACCCGCGCCATTGGCGGCGATCAGCGCCTCGGTGAACTGCGCGTTGCGCGCCAGGCGTTCCTCGATGTCCACCAGGGCCTCACGCCCGCGCGCGACCAGGCGCTGGCGCAGTACGGCTTGATCAACGGTCAGCAGCAGTACCAGCAGCGTCGGGTAACGCTCGCGGGTTTGCACCAGGTACGCACGGGAGCCGTTGACCAGCACGTCCTCCCCGGCCGCCAGCCACTCGTCAATCTCCTTGGGAATGCCGTAGGACAACCCATTGGCCTGCCAACTGAGGGCAAACGCGCCCTGCGCCTGCATCGCTGCAAACTGCGCCGGGCTCACGCCTTGCGCCGCCTCGCCCACCGCTTCCGCCGAGCGCGTAATCACGCGGCGCACAATGCGGCAACCACGCTCGGCCAACCGGGGGCGTGCGGCATCCAGCAGGCTGTCCTTGCCCGAACCTGAAGGTCCGATGAGATAGATCAACCTGCCTGCCATCACACCACTCTCTTTGCTTGTTTTCGCACGGGTTGGCCCCTGGCCCGGTTTGCCTGGTACCGCAGAGTATATCCAGCGATTGCCCGGCAACCAGGCCGGCGGTGGTCACCTTACCGGGAAAGGGTGAGCGGTGACAGCGGTGGATGGCTGCGCTGCTTACTCGTCACCACTCAGACGGCGCAACGGCTGAGCCAGCCAGGATCGTTCCCACGCTCCGCGTGGGAATGCCGCTCTGGACGCTCCGCGTCCTGCTTTTTGCGCACTGGTGACGCGGAGCGTCACGGGATGCATTCCCACGCCGAGCGTGGGAACGATCAATCAGAGGCAAGAAAAAGGCGACCCGAAGGTCGCCTTTTGTCATTGCGCGTATTGCTTGCTCAATCCAGGCGGCACGCCTTGCACGCTGGTCTCTTCCCACGGCCCGTTCGGGCTGATGGAGCGGCTCCAGCCGTTGCTCCAGCGGTAGTAGGTGCGCTGGCGGTAGAACGTGTCGGGCTGGTCGTCGAGGACGTACACCTGCATCTTGCCGTCCCAGTGGCTGGCGGCGCCTGGGGGTGGGGCGAAGGTCGGCGATTTGCTCGGCAGCGGTTTTGGCGGCGGGGTTACCGGGCCGGAGGGTTTGCTGTCGGGCTGGGTCGACGGGCCCGATGGCGGGATGGTCGGGCCGGTGGGGCCCGGAGGTGGCCGGTGAACCGCACAGGCGCTCAGCCCCACGACGAGGCTGAGCAGGGTCATACGTGCAAATGCGTTCATGGGCCTTTCCTCCAATTAATTATCCGGACTGTCGATGGTCAGCTGCTGCAGCGCAGTCATGCTGCTGGCCAAGGGTTGGCTGCGGCCGATCCACTCGCCAGCGGTTGGAACACCTGCCCGGGATATGCGCGCAACCAGTTGGACTTCAGGGAAGTTGGACAGTTTCAACTGCGGCATCATCGCGTCGGCATCGCTCAGTTCCACGGTGACGGGCAGTTCGGCAACGGTGACCCGTTTGGCCGCGAGCGGCGCAGGCGGGCCGCTGACGGCGCGGGCGAAGATAAACACGCTGTCACCCGGCAGAGCCTTGGCTTTCACGTCGGCGGACAGGTCCACGCGCACTTTCAGCACCGCCTTTTGCGCAACAGTGCCGCCGCTCTCCCGGAGCTTTTGCGCAGCGCGATCGATACCGCCCTGCAGCGCCACCCGGGAATTGTCGTCGGGCGGCAGTTGCGCCAACAGACGATTCCAGTAGTCGATAGCCTCCTGATAGCGCTGGCCTTCAAAGGCGGCAATACCGAGCAGGCCGAGGCTGGTGACTTCCTTTGGATCGAGCTTCAAGGCTTCGTCGGTCAGCGCCTGAACCTTGGGCGACCACTGTTTGTTGTCGGCAAAATACTGCGCCTGGGCCCACTGCCCGAGCAACTCGGGCTGGCGACCGGCCAATGCAACGCTGCGTTCAAACACCTTGGCGGCATCGGCGGAGCGATCCTGGGCCATGTAGGCGCGGCCCAGGAAGTACAGGCCTTCAGCTGAATCCGGTTGGGCCACTGCGGCACGTTCCAGGCGTTGCGTCATGTCGGCCATCGACACCGGCGGCTGGGAGAATTCGCGGGTCAGCTCGACCTTGTCGCTCGCCCCGTAATGCAGGTACAGCGCAACGCCCAGCACCGGCACGAGAAACGCCGCCAACACTGGCAGCGGCTTGCCCAGGCGTGATTCGCGCGGTTTTTCTACGCCTTCGGTATCGGCCAGCAACTCACGCGCAGCTTCGGCACGGCCGGTATCGAGTTGCGCCGCATCCAGGACGCCGTCGTCGCGCTGCACTTGCAGTTCGGCGACGCGCTCTTGGTACAACGCCACGTTCAGCGCGGTGCGATCCTCCTCGCGCTGGGCACGACGGCCGCGCAGCACAGGGATCAACAGGAAACTCAGGGCAATCAACAGCAGCAGGCCGACTGCGAGCCAGAAATCAATCATCGGTCTTGGTGTCCAGCAGTTGGTCGAGGCGTTTACGCTCTTCGGGGGACAGCGCGTCGCTGCCATCGGCAGGTGCGGCGCGGCGACGACGCACAATGACGGCCATCACCACCACGCCGGTCAGCAGCAGCCCGGCGGGGCCGAACCAGAGCAGCGCGGTCTTGCCGGTAAGCGCCGGTTTATAGCGCACAAAATCACCGTAGCGGTCGACCATGAAGTCGATGATCTGCTGGTTGTCCTTGCCCTCCCCCAGCATGCGGAAGATTTCCTTGCGCAGGTCGGCGGCGATGGGCGCGTTGGAGTCGGCGATGTCCTGGTTCTGGCATTTGGGGCAGCGCAGTTCCTTGGTCAGCTCGCGGAAACGCTCGCGATCACCGTCATTGGCAAATTCGTAGGTGTCGATGGCGGCGTGGGCCACACCGGCCAGGCCCAGCGCCAGTACAGCTGCGACTAACAGACGCTTCATGGTTTGGCCTCGTCGACCAGCGCCTGGTACTTGGCAGCCAGTTGCTCGCGCCACACCACCTCGTCGATCACGCCGACGTACTTGTCGCGGATCACGCCTTTAGCGTCGATAAAGAAGGTTTCCGGAGCGCCATAGACGCCGAGGTTCAGGCCGAGGTTGCCGTCTTCATCGCGAATATCCAGCTGGTACGGGTTGTGAAATTCGGCCAGCCACTTCAAGGCTGCTGCATTGTCGTCCTTGTAGTTGATGCCATAGATCACCACGCCTTTCTCAGCGAGTTTGTTCAACACCGGGTGTTCGACGCGGCAGGAGATGCACCAGGTGCCCCACACGTTGACCAGCGCCGGCTTGCCCAGCAGGTCGGCGCGGGTCAGTTGCTTGTCGCCCTGCACCGTGGGCAGCGAGAATTCCGGGAACGGCTTGCCGATCATGGCCGACGGCAACTCGGCCGGGTCCAGGTACAAGCCGCGATAGAGGAACACTGCCACCACCAGGAACGCTGCCAGCGGCAACACCATCAATCCACGCTTCATACCGCCGCTCCCATGCCGAGGGCTTCACGCACCCGGCTCTTGACCTTGACCCGATACCGCCGGTCCAGCGCTGCGAGCAAACCACCCAACCCGGTCAGCAAGCCGCCGAACCAGATCCAGCGCACGAACGGTTTGACATGTACGCGCACTGCCCAGGCGCCATCGCCCAGGGGTTCACCCAACGCCACGTACAGGTCACGGGTGAAACCGGCATCGATGCCCGCCTCGGTCATCATCGAACTCTGCACGGTGTACAGGCGTTTTTCCGGGTGCAGCACGGCGATTTCCTTACCGTTGCGCACCACGCGTACGGTGCCTTTGTCTGACGTGAAATTCGGTCCTTCGAAGTGCCTGGCGCCTTCAAAGATGAACTGGTAACCGCCCAGGTCCATGGACTCGCCGGGCGCCAGGCGCAGGTCGCGCTCGGCGCTGTTCTGGCTCGACAACACCACGCCCAGGGCGCAGACGGCGATGCCGATATGGGCGATCTGCATGCCCCAGTAGCTGCGGGTCAAGGTCGGCAGGCCTTTGATCAGGCCCTTGTGGCGGGTCTTGTCGGCGATGTCGCGCACGCCGGCCAGCAACACCCAGGCCGCGAGCAGGAAGGTGGCGAGCACCGCCCAGTTGAAGTCGCCGTAGGCAACCCCGGCGATCACGGCCAGGGCCACACTGCCCAGCAGCACCGGCATCAGCATCCCGGCCAGCCATTTCACCGGGGTGTCTTTCCAGCGCACCAGCACACCGACCGCCATCACCACCATCAACAGGCCCATCAACGGAATGAACAAGGCGTTGAAGTACGGCGGGCCGACGGACAGCTTGGCGCCGCTCAAGGCATCCAGCACCAGGGGGTAGAGGGTGCCGAGCAGAATCATCGACGCCGCCACCACCAGCACCAGGTTGTTACCCAGCAACAAGGTTTCCCGCGACCACAGGTTAAAGCCGACCTGGCTCTTGACCACTGGCGCGCGCAGGGCGAACAGGGTCAGCGAACCGCCGACGACAAACAGCAGGAAGATCAGGATGAATACGCCGCGCGCAGGGTCGGAAGCAAACGCATGCACCGACGTCAGCACGCCCGAACGCACGAGGAACGTGCCGAGCAGGCTGAGGGAAAATGCCGCGATGGCCAGCAACACGGTCCAGCTCTTGAACACGCCGCGTTTTTCGGTGACGGCCAGCGAATGAATCAGCGCGGTGCCGACCAGCCAGGGCATGAAGGAGGCGTTTTCCACCGGGTCCCAGAACCACCAGCCGCCCCAGCCGAGCTCGTAATATGCCCACCATGAACCGAGCGTGATGCCGATGCCGAGGAAGGCCCAGGCGACGATGGTCCATGGCCGCGACCAGCGCGCCCAGGCCGCATCGAGACGCCCGCCGAGCAAGGCGGCGATGGCGAAGGCAAAGGCCACGGAAAAGCCGACATAGCCCATGTAGAGCATCGGCGGGTGCACGATCAGACCGATGTCTTGCAGCAGTGGGTTGAGGTCATGCCCGTCCACGGGGATCTGCGGCAGGATGCGGCTGAACGGGTTGGACGTCATGATCAGGAACAGCAAAAAACCGATGCTGATCATGCCCATCACCGCCAGCACCCGCGCCAGCATGACCTGCGGCAACTGGCGGGAGAACACCGACACGGCGAAGGTCCAGCCACCGAGGATCAGCGCCCACAGCAGCAGCGAACCTTCGTGGGCGCCCCACACGGCGCTGAACTTGTAGTACCAGGGCAGTGCACTGTTGGAGTTATTGGCGACATAGGCGACGGAAAAGTCGTCGGTCATGAATGCGTAGGTCAGGCAACCGAAGGCGAACAGCAGGAACGCGAACTGCCCCCAGGCGGCCGGCTGCGCCAGGCTCATCCACAGGCGGTCACCGCGCCAGGCACCGAGCAACGGCACCACGGCCTGGACGATGGCAAAGCACAGGGCGAGGATCATCGCCAACTGGCCGAGTTCGGGAATAAACAAAGCGGCGTTCATGACTCAGCCCTCCTTGGCAGGGGTTGGGGCGGATTGGCCGCTGTCCTTGAGGGCTTTGGTCACCTCCGGCGGCATGTATTTTTCATCGTGCTTGGCCAGCACTTCATCGGCCACCACCACGCCACTGGCGTTGAGCTTGCCCAGGGCGACGATGCCCTGGCCTTCGCGGAACAGGTCCGGGAGGATGCCACGGTAGGTGATGGTCACGGATTTGCTGAAGTCGGTGACCACAAAACTCACATCCAGGGAGTCTGCGGAACGCTTCAAGGAGCCCTTTTCGACCATGCCGCCGGCGCGGATGCGCGTATCGACCGGCGCTTCGCCATTGGCGATCTGGGTCGGGGTGTAGAACAGGTTGATGTTCTGCTGCAAGGCACTCAAGGCCAGACCCACGGCAATGCCGACGCCGGCCATGATGGCGAGAATGATCAACAGACGCTTTCTACGCAGCGGATTCACTTTTCGGTCTCCCGGCGCAGACGACGCGCCTCTTGTTGCAGGTAACGCTTGCGCGCCAGCAGCGGCGCGGCGACGTTGAGGGCCAGCACCGCCAGGCAGATGCCATAGGCCGTCCAGACATACAGGCCGTGGTGGCCCATGGCGAGAAATTCACTGAAAGAAGCAAAACTCATCCACGCGCTCCCAGGCAGGTTTGCACTTCGGCCCTGACCCAACTGGCGCGGGCTTCACGCTTGAGCACTTCGAGGCGCATGCGCAGCAGCAGCACGGCGCCAAAGAAAAAGTAGAAGCCCAGCACCATCAGCAGCAGCGGTGCCCACATTTCCACCGGCATTGCCGGTTTTTCGGTGAGGGTGAAGGTGGCGCCCTGGTGCAGGGTGTTCCACCACTCCACCGAATATTTGATGATCGGGATGTTGATCACGCCGACAATCGCCAGCACCGCGCAGGCCTTGGCGGCGCTGTCGCGGTTGCTGATCGCATTGCCCAGGGCGATCAGGCCGAAGTACAGGAACAGCAGGATCAACATCGACGTGAGCCGCGCATCCCACACCCACCACGAACCCCAGGTGGGTTTGCCCCAGATCGCGCCGGTGACCAGCGCCACGGCGGTCATCCACGCACCGATGGGTGCAGCGCATTGCAGGGCGACGTCGGCAAGCTTCATCTTCCACACCAGGCCGACGATGCCGCAAACCGCCAGCATCACGTAGCAGGACTGCGCCAGCATGGCGGCGGGCACATGGATATAGATGATGCGAAAGCTGTTGCCCTGCTGATAGTCCGGTGGCGCAAAGGCCAGGCCCCAGACCAGGCCGATGCCGATCAGCAGCACCGCGGCGACGCTCAACCACGGCAGCAGTTTGCCGCTGATGCCATAGAACCATTTGGGCGAGCCGAGCTTGTGAAACCAGGTCCAGTTCATTGCTGTTTCTCACGGTTGCTTCTTGTCATGGCAAGAAGCGTAGGGTCTTTACTGGCCAAGCGTGTAACGCCTGGCCAGACCTCATTATTCGCCGACGCTGATCTTCAGGCCGGCCGCTATGGCAAAGGGTGTCAGGGTTACCGCCAGGGCGGCCAGGCTGCCAAGCCACAGGAGGTAACCGGTCACCGGCATCCCCATCAGCGCGGCCTGCAACGCACCGCTGCCGAGGATCAAAACCGGGATGTACAAAGGCAGAATCAGCAGGGCCAGTAACAGGCCACCGCGCTTCAAACCGACGGTCAACGCTGCGCCCACCGCCCCCAACAGGCTGAGCACCGGCGTACCGAGCAACAAGGACAGGAGCAGCACCGGCAAGCATTCGACGGGCAAGCCCAGCATCAGCGCCAGCAGCGGCGAAAGCAAGACCAGCGCGAGGCCGGAAAAAGCCCAGTGTGCCAGCACCTTGGCCAGTACCAGAAGTGGCAACGGGTGCGACGAAAGGACCCACTGTTCCAGGGAGCCGTCCTCGAAATCACTGCGAAACAGCCCGTCCAGCGAGAGCAGCACGGACAAAAGCGCCGCGACCCACACCAGTCCCGGGGACAAGGTTTGCAACAGTTTAGTCTCGGGACCGACCGCCAACGGGAACAAGGCGATCACGATGGCAAAGAACACCAGCGGGTTGGCCAGTTCGGCCGGGCGACGACACAACAGGCGTGCTTCGCGGGCAACCAACAGGGCGAATACGCTCATGCCGACCACCGCCCTAGGTCCAGCTCACGGTAACCGGCGGGCAGGCGGGTCAGGCTGTGGTGGGTGGTGAGCAGCACCGTACCGCCCTGCTCACAGTGCCTCGCCAGGTGCTCCTCGAGCTGGGCGACCCCGTGTTTATCGAGCGCGGTGAAGGGTTCGTCGAGGATCCACAGCGGCGGGCCCGGCAGGTACAAACGGGCCAGGGCCACCCGGCGCTGCTGGCCGGCGGACAGGGTGTGGCAGGGAACATCTTCAAAGCCCTTCAGGCCCACGGCAGCCAGGGCCTGCCAAATGGCGTCACGGCTGGCGCGGTGATGCAGGGCGCTGAGCCAACTGAGGTTTTCTTCGGCCGTGAGCACGTCCTTGATACCGGCGGCATGACCGATCCACACGAGACTGCGCGCCAGTTCTGTGCGCTGTTCGGCGAGAGGCTTGCCGTTGAGGCGCACAACCCCGGCCGTCGGCTGCATCAGCCCGGCCAGCAAGCGCAACAGGCTGGTCTTGCCGCTGCCGTTGGGCCCGCTGACCTGCACCATGTCACCGCCCGCCAGGCGCAGGTCGAGGTGCTCGAACAGCAGGCGCAGGTCGCGTTCGCAGGAGAGCGCTAGGGCTTCAAGAAGAGGGCTGGTCAAGAGATCGCGGGCCTTTACGGTTCAAGTCGGCGGTGCAGCGGCCGTTATAGTAAAGGAGCACAATAACGGCTTTGGCGACCGATTTTAGAGAGCTGGATCAAATAGTTGTGAGGTTTTTACCGCTCTCTTTGCAGACGGGCGGCATTATACATGCGATGCCCCACGCTAACATGCGATGCCCTACGCTAGAGAGAGCAATTTCCCCAGAGACGATGCGCACCATGACCGGCGAGATCAACCTTCCTACGCTTCCTCCCACCCCGTCAGCCGGGCAAAGCCCCGCGCCTGCGCCCGGGGCACTGCTCAAACTGCTGGAGCCGCAGACCGGGCTGATCGACCCTGGGAAAACCGCGAATGCTGAAGTCATTGCCCTTAAACAAGGCGGTGAAGCCTTTCAGTTGCTGCTCAAGCTGACCCTGGACGGCGGCCGCCAGACACTGGTGCAGGCCAGCAGCGCCCAGCCCTTGCCCTTGGGCAGCAATGTGGCGGTGAGCCAGACGCCGGCGGGCAACCTGACCCTCAGCCTGCAACAGGCCTTGAGTGCCAACATCGCTGCCCTCACCCGCATCGACACCGCCAAGGTCCCGGAAGGTACGCTGTTGCAAGCCAAGGTACTGACCACCCAGATGCTGCCTCAGGGCACGGCGCAACCGGCGATTTATCGTTCGTTGGTGACGGTGCTGAATAACGCCTTGGCGGGCGCGACACTGACGGTGGAAAGCCCACAACCGCTGCGCGTGGGCAGTTTGCTCAGCGCAGTGGTGCAGAACGCGCAGACCCTCAATTTCGTGCCGCTGAGCGGGCTCAAGGATCAATTGGCGGTCACCCAGCAACTGTCGACCCAGCAAAGTCGCCAGGGCTCCCTGGATGCGGTCTTCACCGCCCTGCAAAACCTGCCCCGTGGCGACAGCACGTCCGCCGACCTGCGCGCCGCCGCCGACCGTCTTCTCGCTGCATTGCCCGACCTGGCACAGGTCAGTAACCCCAAAGTCCTGGCTCAAGTGATCCAGAACAGCGGCGCCTTTCTGGAAGCCAGATTACTCGCTGGGCAGAATCCCCAGATACCGCCACTGGACATGAAGGGCGCACTGCTGCGCCTTGTCGCGGACTTACTGCCCGCCCTGCCCGCCAGTACCAACCTGAACGCCATTCTTGCGGCCAACACGCTGGCCCATGTATTGCCCAACTTTGTGCGCAGCCCACTGAATACGCTGGGCCAGGTCAGCGCGCGGCAGGCCCCGGTCAGCTTTCCACTGCCCGAGCGGCTGATGGCCAAGCTTGAAGGCGAAGGCGACCTGGAAAACCTGCTGCGCCTGGCCGCCGGGGCGATCGCCCGATTGCAGAGCCATCAGCTGTCGAGCCTGGAACAGACCGGCACCACCGCTGACGGCCGCCTGCAAACCACCTGGCAACTGGAAATCCCGATGCGCAGCCTGCAGGACATCGTCCCATTGCAGGTGAAGTTCCAGCGCGAGGAGCCGGCGCCCGACAAGGAGCAACCCGAGCACAAAGACCGCAAAGACGCCAAACACATGCTCTGGCGCGTCGAACTGGCGTTCGATATGGAACCGCTGGGGCCGTTGCAGGTGCAGGCGCAATTGACCCAGGGCAAACTCTCCAGCCAGTTGTGGGCCACCCGTGCCTTCACCGCCAGCCTGATCGAAAATCACCTGGGCAGCCTACGCGAGCGCCTGGTGGCATCCGGGCTTGACGTCGGCGACCTGGATTGCCACCTCGGCAGCCCGCCGCGCGGGCCAAAAACCGGACTGGAACAACGCTGGGTGGATGAAACCGCATGAAGAACGCTGCCCCTCCCCGCCAGGCGATTGCCCTCAAGTACGATGGCCAACAAGCGCCCACCCTGACCGCCAAGGGCGATGAGGCCCTGGCTGAAGCGATCCTCAAGCTGGCGCGGGAAAACGAAGTGCCCATCTATGAAAATGCCGAGTTGGTGAAGCTGCTGGCGCGCATGGAGCTGGGCGACAGTATTCCAGAGGAGTTGTACCGCACGGTGGCGGAGATCATTGCGTTCGCGTGGACGCTGAAGGGCAAGTTCCCGGTGGGGTACGACCCGGATGCGGGGCCGGTGGAGCGCGATGTCACCGAGCGTGGGGATGATTACTGAGTAATCCACAAGCTACCGGCCAGTCAAGCGTACATCGCCGTCTGTAGGAGCGAGGGGGGCGCCTAGCTCTTGCTCGCGAAAAACCTCAACGATAACGCGTGCTTTCTGAATGAACGCAGCGCCTGTGAGTTTTTCGCGAGCAAGCTCGCTCCTACAAAAAGCCTTAAGGCAAGCCCCCTCCCACATTCAGATCCAGGTCAGTTCAGAACTTCGCTCAGGGGAATGAAATTGACCCGGTCGCCGACGGCCAACGTGGTCCCTTCCACCACTTCCACAAACCCTTCAGCCCACGCCGCGCTGCGCAGCACACCGGAGCTCTGGTTGTGGTAGATGATCGCCTTGCCCTGCTCGATGCGCCCGCGCAAGTACTCGCGACGGTTGCCGGGCCTGGCCCAGACGAACCCGGCCGGCACGTCGAACCGCAATGGCTGCACATCCTCCACACCCAGGCGGCGCAGCAGGTAAGGCCGAGCCAACAACGCAAATGTCACCAGGGTCGACGCGGGGTTACCGGGCAGGCCGATCACCGGCACGCCACGAAAATGCCCGAAGGTCAGCGGCTTGCCCGGCTTGATCGCCAGTTTCCACAGCGCCAGCTCGCCCTCTTCACGCAGGGCAATGCCCAAAAAATCCGCCTCGCCCACCGACACACCGCCCGTGGACAGGATCAAGTCGACGCTGCCCAGTCCGGCCAACCGCGTGCGGGTCTGTTCCAGGTCGTCGGGCAGGATGCCAGCATCGATCACTTCGCAGCCCATGCGCGTCAGGCAACTGCACAGCACGCGGCGGTTGCTGTTGTAGATCTGGCCCGGCCCCAGGGGCAATCCAGGCTCGATCAGCTCATCGCCGGTCGACAGCACAGCCACCCGCGCACGTCGCGCCACCTCGAGGCGATCACGCCCAAGCGAAGCAGCCAGGCCCAGCTCAATCGGGCCCAGGCGCGTACCTGCGGCCAGTACCAACTCGCCGACCGTGGTTTCCTGGCCTTGCGGGCGGATGTTCTGACCCGCTTGCAACGGCTCGCTGAAACTCACGCGCTCGTCGCTGTGAACGGTCGCGTTTTCCTGCATTTCGACGCAGTCCGCGCCCTGAGGCACCGGCGCCCCCGTAAAGATGCGCGCACAGGTGCCGGGCGCCAACAGCTCAGGCGCAGTGCCGGCGAAAATACGTTGGCTGACCGGCAACGGCGCGCCGGCCCAGTCTGAGACGCGCAGGGCATAGCCATCCATGGCACTGTTGGGCCAGGGTGGCAGGTCGAGGGTGGAGACCAGGTCCTGCGCCAATACGCGGCCATCGCACTCGGCCAGGCGCACGGTTTCGTGCTCGCGGATCGGCGCGGCGTCGGCCATGTCCAGCAAACGCTGCAAAGCCGCTTCCACCGGCATCAAGGCGCCGGTTTTGCCGGGCTTATCCACGGGTTTCACAGGGCTGGGCCTGCTTCAGGTGCGGCACGAAATTGCACGGCCGATGACGGTTGTCCAGTTGTTCAGCCAGAATACCGTCCCAACCGGTGCGCACGGCATTGGTGGAGCCCGGCAGGCAGCACACCAGGGTGCCATTGGCCAGGCCGGCCAGGGCGCGCGATTGCACCGTGGAGGTGCCGATATCGGCCACCGATATCTGGCGGAACAGCTCGCCAAACCCATCGACCTGCTTGTCCAACAGGCAGCTCACCGCTTCGGGTGTGCTGTCGCGGCCGGTAAAGCCGGTGCCGCCGGTGATCAGCACCACCTGCACCACGTCTTCGGCGATCCAGTGGGCGACCTGGGCGCGGATTTTGTAAAGGTCGTCCTTGAGCAGCACGCGCTCGGCCAGGGTATGGCCGGCGGCGGTCAGGCGGTCGACGAAGACCTGGCCCGAGGTGTCTGTGTCCAGGGTGCGGGTGTCGCTGACGGTCAATACAGCGATATTCAGAGGTACGAAAGGCGCATCAGCCTTGGCTTTCATGGCACGGTCCGGTTGTCGAAGGAACAGCCCGATGTTATATCACAAGCCTCTGTTTACCTGCCGCAGCGGAACCCTCATGCCCCTTGAATCCTTACCCCTGCCCTGCTCGATTCTGTTGCTGGCCGGCGGTCGTGGCCAGCGCATGGGCGGCCAGGACAAAGGCCTGCTGGAGTGGCACGGCCAGCCCTTGATTGCGCACCTGCAACGCCTGGCACGGCCGCTCACGGACGACCTGATCATCTCGTGCAACCGCAACCATGAGCGGTATGCAGCCTATGCCGATCAACTGGTGAGCGACGACAGCGCGGATTTTCCCGGACCACTTGCCGGTATCCGCGCGGGACTCTTCGCCGCACGCCATGGGCATCTGCTGATCCTGCCCTGCGATGTGCCGCACATCGATGGGCGATTGCTGGCCGACCTGCGTGCGACAGCACGACTCAACCGGCAGGTTCCGGTGATGGTCCGCCATGGCGAGTTCTGGGAACCCTTGCTGTGCATCATCCCTGTCGCCTTGAAGGATCAGGTGGAGCAGGCCTGGCAAGCTGGCGAACGCAGCCCGCGTAAAATCCTGCTGCAGCTGGGCGCCGTGGGCCTGGAATGCGCGGCCGATGACCCACGCCTGGCCAACCTCAATACACCGGACCTGTTGCACACAAGGCCTGGCGTGTCAGAATGAGTCTTGCATCAGGAACTTTGCCGGCGTTGCACACGTCACAAGGTCAGCATTTTAAAAGCATTCTCTCGGAGACAAACTCATGACTCAACGGACCATCGCCGCTCTCATGCTTGCACTGGGCCTCGCCACCCTCGCCGGTTGCGCCTCGCCGACAGTGATCACCCTGAATGACGGTCGCGAAATCCAGGCCGTCGACACCCCGAAATTTGACGAAGATTCGGGCTTCTATGAATTCCAACAGCTTGACGGCAAGCGCACCCGCATCAACAAGGATCAGGTTCGCACCGTTAAAGACCTGTAAGCCTTACCGCTTGCCCACAAGGCCCGCCTCGCGCGGGCCTTGTCGTTTGCGGCGCTTACCAGTCCAGGGTGAGTTCACTGCGAAAGCTGCGTTCCTGGCCGCTGACCGGGTCGATGAAACGCACGCCCTGGGCCAGCAACTTGAGCGGGTTGGCGTAATCGTCCTTGGCGTCCTTGATCACCTCGGGATAGAACGGGTCATTGCAGATACTCGCGCCGAGCGCGGTCATGTGCACACGCAACTGGTGCTTCTTGCCGGTGACCGGGAACAGGCCATAGCGCCATAGATCGCCGTGTTTTTCGCGCACCTGCACCGCCGTTTCGGTATTGCTGGCACCGGGGCCTTCCTGCATGCGGAAGAAAGGCTCACCGTCCACCAGCCGGCTCTTGTGCACCAGCGGGAACGTCAGGTCAGGCAAGGCCGGGGCAATGGCTTCGTAGAATTTATCGATACGCCGCGTGGGAAACAGTTGCTGATAAGCCGCGCGGGTGGCGGGATTGGCCGAGAACAGCACCAGCCCTGCGGTATGCCGGTCAATGCGATGCAGGGGCACCAGGGCGGGGTTGTCCAGGCGCCGGATCAAACGGCGCAACAGCGTCTGCTCGACATACTCGCCCGCAGGGGTCACCGGCAGGAAATGCGGCTTGTCGGCCACCACCAGATGCTCATCGGCGTACAGGATGGTTTCCTCTACGGGAATCACTTTCTCGTTGGGCACTTCACGAAAGTAATGGATGCACAGGCCTTCCTTGTAAGCCAGACCCAGGCTGATGGGCTGCCCATTGCCATCGAGCACCCGGCCACGGGCAATGCGGTCCAGCCATTGTTCACGGGCAATCGCCGGGAAATGCTCGCACAGGCAATCAAGCACCGTTGCCCACGGACCAGGCGGCAGGTACAAGGTGCTGGCTTGGTGCTGTGAAGGGGAAAAACCGGAAGTGGACATGCAGATGCTCAAAGCCTGGAAATAAACAGGCGGGCATTATCCCGCATGGCGCGGGATTGAGCCTAGGAGAGATCTCAGACCTTGGCCAGTTGCACGCGCAAAACCGGTGAAGCGCTCGCCGCCTCGGTAAACTCCTTGAGCCAGCGCAGTACGTCCACGGCCTCCCAACGGCCCGGGTCGTACAGTGCGTAGAGCAGGCCCTGATAGCCCACCACATCCAGCTGCTTGTGATAACCGGCACGCTGGAACAGCGCTTCGATTTCCGCGAAACAGGTGTTGAAATGCACCTTGTTGAAGGGCGTCTTGCCTTCCGTGACCAGGCCATCGAGGCGCAGCTCGTTCACCGCATCGCGCACGATGTCGGCGGACATGCGATTGACGCTGCTTTTCAGTTGTTCGACATTCACCACGGGCGTTCCCTCTATTCAATCGCTGTACAAACATACAGTAACGTAATATTCGGAAACTCGCCATCGCATAAACGTCAGCGCAGGAAGGCAACCACCTGCTCGGTGTCGAACGGCCAGTCCAACTCAGCCCCCGTGTCCACCCGCCTGAGCACCGGAATCCGCAGGCCGTAGACCTCGGTCAGGTCGTCGGGATCGGTGATATCCACCAGCTCCACGAGCAACCCGTGCTCGACGAGCGGCATGATTTCGGCTTCGGCAATTTCACACAGATGGCAACCCAGGGTGCCGAACAGCTGGCATTCAGCAAGCATGGCAAATGCACTCGGATGGAAAACACCTCACCATTCTAAGCCCAACGCGGCCCGCAAAGGCGCTTGATCACGCCATATACCCGCAGGCCGCCGACCAGCGCGACGGCGACGCCAAAGGCGGTACCTATTTGCGCGAGTTTGAGTTAATTAGAGTAAGGTTTTTCAAGGCTTGCGCCGCGACCGCCCGGATTGAGCTTTGCCCCCAGGGCGTGCGCACCAGGGCAAAGCAAAAGCGGTACCACACAATCGCAGTGAACCTTCGGCAAACCCCGCGACTCGAAACCACACGTACAGAACAGCCACACGGAGATAACCATGGCCGGTAAATCAGCAAAGACTGCTCAAGAAATACTGATGGCGGATTTTCAGACCCTCGTCGCCGATACCGAAAGGTTGCTCGACGACACCGCCGTCCTGGCCGGTGACCAGGCCGATGAGCTGCGTACCAGGATCCATGAAAGCCTGCTCAAGGCTCGCGAAACCCTGCAGTTGACCGAAGACTCCCTGCGTGAGCGCGGCCAGGCGGCTATCACTGCAACGGAAGACTACGTGCAGGCCAACCCGTGGCAGTCCGTCGGCATCGCTGCCGGCGTAGGCTTTTTGATCGGTCTGCTGGCTACCAGGCGCTAATATCATGGCTATCGACGAATCCAGCTCGTCAAAGGGCGCAGGTACCACTTCCCGCCGACTGGGCGCTGCCGTCCTCGGCTTATTGCACAGCCATGTCGAACTCTTCGGCATCGAGTTGCAGGAGCAGAAGGCACGCACTGTCAGCCTGCTGCTGTTCGCCGGCCTGGCGTTGGTGTTTGCCCTGCTGCTGTTGGTAGGGTTATCGACACTGGTCATGATCCTGGTGTGGGACACCGGCTACCGCCTCACCGGCATCATCTGTCTGTGTGTGTTCTACACCCTGGCCGCAGCGTTCTGCGGGGTACGCTTGAAAGCGGCGGTGTTCGATGAGTCCACGCCTTTCCATGCCACCCTCGAAGAACTGGCCAATGACCGGGAGCGCCTGTTGCCATGAGCCTGCCTGAACCGCAAAACACGTCCCGTCGGGAAATGCGCAAGGCGTTGATTCGCCTGCGCATGGAAATGCACCGTCAGGAAATCCGTCATGAATCCCAGCAACTCATGGCGCCCCTGCACAGAGTGCGCGACATGCGTCACAACTGGCAGGACAGCCTGGGCATCAAGCACGCGCCGCTGTGGGGCGTGGCGGCGGTGACCCTGATGGGGTTCTTTACCGGCAAAGGCGCCAAGGGCGGCAGTATCAGCAGCGTAACGCGCCTGGTACGGCTGGGGGCCGGGTTGATTCCGCTGATCAAGCTGGCCATGCAAGGCGCCTCGCGCAAACGATAAGCCCCGCTCGTTCAACACCACGTCCTGACCGCCGGGCCATTTGCGCAACGGCGGTTAGGGCTTGTTGTTCATCGCTGTCGAAACAATCGACTTCAACATTTGCGCTTGCCCCGCCTGCGTGGAAACGGGAAGCTGCAACTGTCATTTACCGTACGGAGCGTACCCGCCTTGGATTGGCCCACCCTGTTGACCCGCGAACGTCTTGGCAAGCCGCTGCACAGCCCTGAAGAACTGGGCCGCAGCCCTTTCCACAAAGACCATGACCGCATTATTTTCTCTGGCGCTTTCCGGCGCCTGGGCCGCAAGACCCAAGTGCATCCGGTGACGAGCAACGACCATATCCACACGCGCCTGACCCACTCGCTGGAAGTCAGTTGTGTGGGGCGCTCCCTTGGCATGCGCGTCGGCGAAACGCTGCGCGGTGCCCTCCCCGACTGGTGCGATCCGAGCGATCTGGGCATGGTGGTGCAATCGGCCTGCCTGGCCCATGACATCGGCAACCCTCCCTTCGGGCACTCCGGCGAAGATGCGATTCGCCACTGGTTCCAGCAGGCCGCCGGGCGCGGCTGGCTGGATGACATGAGCGGTGCCGAACGCAATGACTTCCTCAACTTCGAAGGCAATGCCCAGGGTTTCCGCGTGCTGACCCAGCTTGAGTATCACCAATTCGACGGCGGCACGCGGCTGACCTATGCCACCTTGGGCACCTACCTCAAGTACCCCTGGACTGCCCGCCACGCGGACTCGTTGGGTTACAAGAAACACAAGTTCGGCTGCTACCAGAGTGAGTTGCCGATTCTGGAGCAGATCGCGCAAAAACTCGGCCTGCCTCAACTGGAGGAACAACGCTGGGCGCGCCACCCGCTGGTGTACTTGATGGAGGCCGCCGACGACATCTGCTATGCGTTGATCGACCTGGAAGATGGCCTGGAAATGGAGTTGCTGGAGTACGCCGAAGTCGAGTCACTGCTGCTCGACCTGGTGGGTGATGACCTGCCGCAGACGTATCGACAATTAGGCGCGTCGGACTCCCGCCGTCGCAAGTTGGCAATCCTGCGCGGCAAGGCCATTGAGCACCTGACCAACGCGGCGGCGCGTGCCTTCGTCGAACAGCAGGACGCGCTGCTTGCCGGCACCCTGCCTGGCGATCTGGTGGAACACATGCACGGTCCGGCAAAGCGTTGCGTACTGGATGCCAAGGACATGGCGCGCAAGAAAATCTTCCAGGACAAGCGCAAGACCCTGCATGAAATCGGCGCCTACACCACCCTGGAGATTCTGCTGAACGCATTTTGCGGTGCGGCCCTGGAGCAACACGGCGGGCGCACGCCGTCGTTCAAGAACCGGCGCATCCTCGACTTGCTGGGCAACAGCGCGCCGGACCCCGCCTGGTCGTTACATGCCTCGTTCCTGCGCATGATCGACTTCATCGCCGGCATGACCGACAGCTATGCCACCGAGATGGCGCGGGAAATGACCGGGCGCTCCAGTCCTCAATAACGTCCTGACCACGCCGCCCTGCGCCCTAAAGGAATTGCCCTACGATGGGAACAGAGCGGCCTGATCGAATTCGTACATATTCCCGAGGAATAATCACGCACGCCGCCGTGAACCAGACGAGCAACCCCCACGCTCCCATCGATGCTTGACTTACTGTGTGCTCTTTATGCCCAGACACCCCCTTCGTATTCTTCTGGTGGAGGATCATCCCTTTCAACTCCTGGCCACCCAGTGCCTGCTGAGAAGCTTTGGTTTCGACCAGCTCACCCCCGTGGAAAATGCGGAGCAGGCCATACGCACAATGACTCAGTGCAAGTTCTCTTACGACTTGATGTTATGCGACCAATGCCTGCCTGACCTGCCCGGTCTGGAACTGGTGGAAATCGCCAGCCGCGGTCAATTTATTACCAGTGCGATTCTATTGAGCAGTCTCCCAGCGACGGAACTGCTCAAACTGACCACACAAGCTGCGCAGCGCAACCTTCCACTGCTGGGCTGTTTGTCAAAACCGTTAAACAGAGATGAACTTGCAAGTTTAATGGTCTTGACTTAACCCCTGTCAAAGTAAGAACTTTAACCTTATCAACTGCGAAAAATAACGTAATCATCGTCGCAAAACGCTTTTGACCGCTGGCCATGCCAGACACCCTGAAAGCCCAAACATCAAGTTTCACAATTACCGATCGACTTGTAGGATTCTACCTTTTTTGACGTAGGAAACTTCCTGTTTTGTACTTGTTCACCTCTCGCTTCATGCTGCTGCCGCTTCTTCTGAGCTAATGTGACCGCTTTATTTGCACCTGCATGGAATTTGATTATGAACACCGTTTTTATTATCGACGACCACCCCGTTATACGGCTTGCCATCAGAATGTTACTGGAACACGAAGGCTACAAAGTCGTTGGAGAAACGGATAACGGATGCGATGCCATACAAATGGTCCGCGAATGCCTGCCCGACCTGGTAGTCCTGGATATCAGCATCCCGAAACTTGACGGCCTCGAAGTGCTCTGCCGATTCAACGCCATGAACACTTCGATGAAAACCCTGGTGCTCACGGCCCAGTGCCCAACCCTGTTTGCCACGCGCTGCATGCGTTCCGGCGCTGACGGTTATGTCTGCAAGGAAGGCGACCTGACCGAACTGCTGAGCGCCATTCGTGCCGTACTTTCCGGTTACAACTACTTCCCCAGCCAGGCATTGAATGCAAATGGAACCGAAGGCGCGGACACTCAGGAGCTGGAACTGTTCAAAGCCGTTAACGACCGGGAACTCATGGTCCTGCAACTTTTTGCACAAGGTCGCACTAATAAGGAAATAGCCAAAGGCATGTTCCTGAGCAATAAAACAGTCAGCACCTATAAAAAGCGTTTAATGCAAAAACTAAAAGCCCAATCTTTAGTTGAGCTTATCGAGATGGCAAAACGAAACGCGCTAGTGTGAGAAAACGGATGCCCAGCCGTATCAAGGACTATTTGATCATATTGAGTGCCAGCTTGTACTTCAGCACCGCCGTGCTCGCGGACTCCTCCATCCCCCCACAACATTTCACCTTATTGAGCCGCGCGGGAACCGTTCAACTGGACACTCGACTGGACAGGGCCCAGCGCCAGTGGCTGCAGTACAAGCGCGAGCTGGTACTGGGTACTGCCGCGCCTGACTACCCGCCGTTCGACCTCACCTCCAGTGGCCGCGACTACGAGGGGCTCACGGCAGATTATGCGGGTCTGCTGGCCAAGGCGCTCGCCATACCGGTCAAGGTCCTGCGTTACCCTTCCCGTTTGTCCGCCATTGAAGCCCTTGAAGCCGGCGACATTGACTTGCTGGGCTCCTCCAATGGCTTTGAGGCCGCAAACCCCCATCTCACACTGTCGGCCCCTTATGCCGTGGACCAGCCGGTACTGGTCACTCGCGAAGGAGAAACCCGCAGTCTCGGCAATGGCCTGGAAGGGTTGCGCTTGAGCCTGGTTTACCATTACCTGCCCCTCGACGAGGTGGAGAAGCTGTACCCCAAGGCAGATATCCGCCCCTATCCCTCTTATCAGAATGCGCTGAATGCCGTGGCATTCGACCAGGCAGATGTGTTTCTGGGCGACACCATTTCCACCCATTTCATGATTAACAAGGGCTACCTCAAGAACATTCGCATGGCCAATTTCGGCAAGCATGAGGCTTACGGTTTCAGCTTCGCCCTGCGCCACGACAACCTGATTCTCTTGAGCATTGTCGACACGGTGCTGGCGGCTGTGCCCATCAACGAACGCGACAGCATCGCCAAGCGCTGGAGCGCCGGCAGCGATATCCTGCTGACCGACAAGAAACTGCAACTGACTCCGCGCGAAGAACGCTGGTTGAAGGCCAATCCGGTTGTGAAGGTTGTCGTCAATGAAACCTTTGCCCCCCTCACCTTCTTCGACGCGGAGGGCAACTTTCGCGGTATCACCGCTGACCTCCTTGAACTCATTCGCTTGCGGACCGGCTTGCGTTTCGCGGTTCAGCGCGGGCGTGAGGTCGACGATATGATCGAGCAGGTCGCCGCACAGAATGTCGACATCATCGGGGCCATCGTGCCGAGTAACCAACGGGAGGCGCAGTTGAGTTTCAGCCGCCCCTACCTGGAAAACTCCTATGTGCTGCTGACCCGCAAAGAGCCTGGAGCGCCCCTGAACCTGGAGCAGATGACGGACAAGCGCCTGGCGGTGACCCAAGGTACCCCACTGGTCGATACCTTGCGCAAGGACTATCCCCGCATTCAACTGGTGGAAACCGGCGATACCTTCAGGGCATCCGAGTTGCTCGCACAAGGGCAAGTGGACGGCGCTGTGAACACGCTGCTGATCGCCAACTACTTCCTGTCCTCGAAAGTGTTCCGCGACAAGTTGCAGATCACTACCACCATCGGCACCAGCCCGGCGACGTTCGCCCTGGCCACATCCCGCCATGCCACCGAATTGAGCTCGATCCTCGACAAAGCGCTGCTCAGTATCGCCCCGGATGAAATGGGCGTGATCAACAGCCGCTGGCGCGGCTACACCGTCGAGTCCGACAGCTATTGGCGCAATTACAACCAGCTGATTGCCAGGATCGTCATCGGAACCGGGTTGTTGCTCCTGGTTTCGCTGACCTGGAACGCCTACATGCGCCGCCAGATCAGGCAACGAAAAATGGCCGAGCGCGCCCTCAACGACCAGTTCGAGTTCATGCGCGCGCTGGTCAACGAAACGCCACACCCCATCTATGTACGCGATCGTAACGGCTTGCTGCAAACCTGCAATGACAGCTACCTGCAGACATTCGATGTCAAGCGAGAGGAGGTGATCGGCAAAAGCGTGACCCAGATGAACATGGCCCTGGCGCCCGAAGCAGCGCAGTACCATGCCGATTACCTGCGGGTGGTGGCCGAGGGCACGCCCTTGATCCTGGACCGCACCCTGCATATCCATGAGAGGAAGCTGACGATCTACCACTGGATCCTGCCCTACCGCGACTCCATCGGCGAAGTCCAGGGCATCATTGGCGGCTGGATCGACATCAGTGAACGGCGCCAGTTGTTTGATGAGCTGCGTGCCGCCAAGGAACGCGCCGATGAGGCCAACCGCGCCAAAAGCACCTTCCTTGCCACCATGAGCCACGAGATACGCACGCCGATGAACGCGGTGATCGGCATGCTGGAACTGACGCTCAAGCGCGCCGACCAGGGCCATCTCGACCGGCCGGCGATAGAAGTGGCGTACAACTCGGCCAAGGATCTACTGGAGCTGATCGGCGATATTCTCGATATCAAGGGTTTTGCTATTTACACCAGTCGTCAAACAAGCACAACTCTTAGTAGGACATAGACATGATCATCCTTCACATTCTGATGATCATCAGTAGAAACACAAGCATTCGAAAAATTATACATATACTGTAAGCATATACAAAAAAACTGATATCAATACAAAATTTTGAAGACGCATGAATTACGAACCAGTAAATCAGGACGAACGAGCATTTGAATTACCCTGTTGAAGAATTGTTGAAAACACAAAATTACATGCACAAAAAAAACCAAACAATAATAATCGAAAATGTTAAATGCTAAAGCAAGCACCGGGCCACTTTTCGTCTCCCGAAACACTAACAACAATCTAAAAAAATACTCTTGACTTAACTCGCATAATTCACTTCAAATAGAGCACCAACTTAAAACACGCACAATCATGATTGTCACCTCACGCCTCTTAGAATACCCGCTGCTAGCCATCGCCCCTGGGATGCAAAAAAAACTCGCTAGCGCTAATAATCGGCTAGCAGTCAAGCCTGCTATCACTGCGTACCTTAATTGCTATTTTCACATTGTGGGCATCCATCTTGATGACAATACATTTTCATCTATCGATGAAATTGATGAAACCCTCTACGGACTTGAAGGGTTTTTGCTTTCCACCACAAACTTCACAAATATATTTGTCGCGCAGATACGCACCAAAGCGAAGGTTTTATTAGCTGCGACAATTGGCGTGAAGTGGACCAGAGAGAATCATGGCGTTAAAAATACAATTACAGCAAGACAGCAAGTAAGCGTCAGCTTCTATAAACTTAACGCAAAGTCTGATGCTCTTCTCAGGTATTACTCAGGCTGGTGGATTGAATGCAGAGACGGTAAGATAAAATTCGCAAACCTGATTGATTTTTACGGTTGCTACGGCGAGCAACTTACAGATCAAATCCTAGATCTAATCAAAAGCCATTTAATAAAATTCTCTCATAACACCTGCCATACTAAATTAGTGCATCTAAAGCGAATCACAAAAATGATGTGTACGCTCTATCAAAACAAAGAAAAGTTACTATTACTGCAAGCTGGAAAAAACGTAAACGAATTTGTAGAAATATTGTTTACGAACCTTACATCCTACACTATCTCCAACGGGTTCGATCTCAAAAGCTTCTACTATGGATGGCCTATGACAATAGGGCTATTCAACGACATGCTAACCGGGACGGTAATAATGTCTAAGCCGGAATGGCCGCTGCTGTGCCCTACTTATGCCACCGCATCTGAGCATGACGTAAAAGAAGATCAGACAATTTTCGAGAAAGCATTCATTGATGCACCTTTAACTTTCTCGGACGAGCAAGCTTTCAATTCATTTGAGTCAGCAATAAACGATGAGCTGTCTTTCATCGAGAAGTGCTGCTTTAGTGCGTGCTCAATTGAAATCAACAACTACAATGAGATTACTGAGAACGCAAAGTTAGGGAAAGTCATCTCTAACTTTAGCAAATTAGAATCTCGTAGCGAATTTACCACATACGATGTCTGCCGCACTTGGCTAGAATATAAATACAACATAGCCGATACCGGGATATTCAGCGTCATAACGAAAGGTGAATTTTTTCAGATCGCCAAGCCGCTCAGAGCGAACACATTGCTTCCTTTCATGCATGTCTTGGTACAGCATCACCCGATCATTACCCCGCCGTGGCTCATCGAGTTTGAGCTATTTGATAGTTCTGGTCAGCAGGTTAACTACACGCAGTCAGGTGAGAATTGGATCGCAACAAGCTTCAAGCCTCGCGCAAAAGGTCATGAGCAACAGTCCGTAGTGCTTACAAAGGTCACAAAACAAATTTTTGATGACATCATCCTGCTCACGAAAGATGCTCGTGATTATCTTAAATCAATCGGAGACGACTCATATCGACGGCTATTTCTAAGCGGAGGAAGGGGATTTCAGAAACCAGCGCCTATCGATACTATCGCTCCAGTAGGGAGGATGGATTCTGACATTTTTATGCGTGCGGTGATGGTGGGTAACGTCAGCGAAACCTTTTCTAACGAGCGCGTGGGACGAATCATCAACCGGCTTTCGCTCCGCTCACTGCGTGATGCAGTAGCGATTCAGGTGTTCTTACGAACTATTAGCATGGAAGCCGTTGCCGTGGCATTAGGACATGCGCCTGGGAATGCAGAGTCGGGCGAAGTCTACATTCCTTCCGCCCTTCGTTTTTATATGATGGACCGCTGGATCAGACTCTTCCAGAATGCCATCGTATATGAAGCGATGAAAGACAGCCCTTATCTGCTTCATGCCGTGGACTTTAACACTCTTGAGGAACTCGACGAGTTTCTGCACACACACAAAAAGCATTATAAAGTAATACCAGACAATGAATCCGTCACTCATCAATTTGGCACCGAGTTAAAAGTCGCCGATCATGACCGCATGTATATTGAGCTTAATCTCGCAAAACTAGAGGTTTTATTGTGCATCTATGAGGTTATTTACGCGGCCCTAAAAACCGGTATAGAGATAGTCGCAGCGGCAATGCGATGGTACCCAATCGCAACACTATTATACCGAGCCGTGCATCTTCATAAAGAGGGTACTCTGTCAAGCTACTGCTCACGAAGCGTATTAGCACTGTTTTCCAAAGCTAACCCTAGTGAACAACTCCTGGAAAAGATCAAGGACGTCGTACATGCCTAGCTTATCTGTCGAACAGAGTCAACTAACACCAGAGGCATTGGCGAATTTCAGATCGCTAACTGACGACCCGTTGGACGACGCACGTGCGCTAAGAGATTTTGTATTTTCTCATATGCCAATCGGGAGTAGTTTAACAAAGCCCTATTGGTTTGCACCAGATACCGAGTTCCACATGCCAAGATGGGATTTTATTATCCCAGTTGAGAATCGTCCACCGCTGAATAGAGTCATCGACTTCGATATTGAACTCTATGACGGATCCAACCTACTCGACGCTAAGAACCACAACCTTCTACTAACGTTTGCATATTTTTTCGCTTACCAAATCCACCCACGCTACACCGGCGGTAAGCCTTTTAGCCCTGATGTAGCTTATTTAAATATGACTTGGGCTTTACAGACTGCCGATTGGATTTTATTAAACGGCGAGCGATTCAAAATATGTGAAGTTGGATTATCTCTAATCAATGAGAACAGCGTTCTCAGCCTGCTAGATGCGATCACAAAAAAGCCGATAAGCGAAGCAATTTATGATTATTCCAGCCGCATCACGACATGGATAAAAAAGCGTATCCACGAAGTTCAAGAAGAGCAAGTAGCCAGCGCGATTCACGCTGGCGAATTGTGCTCTGATATTACTGACATTGTGAGAGAGCTGGATCTCACTGATGAGGAAGTTATTCGCGCACGAATACTTTTAAAAAATAGGGGTTTTTATACTTGCGTGTCCGGTGCCCAATCGTTACGCGCAGCACCAATAATCGCTGACATATATAAAAATACCTTCAACGGGCGCAATATAAAACCGGACCACTTCCCTGAACTGGACTTAGGTGAAACGCGATACAGGGGCGAGTTCCCCCCTGTAGAGGTGAGGGCCGTAGCGAATGATGGTGCATCACATCGCAGATTATCATCCTATATTCAGACCTTCCGTAAAATTGGTTTGATCAACGAGTGCTCCACCGGCATCGACAAAGAAATGTTGCAGCGGATCACAAAGGATCGCGTCATAGCGGGGAAAGACTACAAGCAGACAGGTCGTTATCGGACTGCTCCTATTGAGGTAGTACTCCAAGCTCTCCGGAGCAGTATCGAGTTCCCCGTCGTGAACGCTGACTGGATCCTTCAAGAGCTTTACGAGATCATCGAAGCTAAGCTTCAATCCGATGATTATGGCCAAAATTTCCAGGATTTTGCTAGAGGCCGATTTAGTGAGACTTCGCTAGCCCAAGGTGTAAATTACTGGGCGATTCCTAGGTCTGAAACGGGTTACTACGAGAAAGTACGAAGCAATTCGACCCTAGTCGACCTTCATCAAGTGCTGATAGGCTCCATTCATACTGTGATCGGTGCCACTATGGCGAGGCGCAGGGACGAAATCGCATTCTTGGACAGCGAAACATGTTTAGAACCTTCAACCGACCCTAATTTGCCAGAAAACTGTGCAACGCGATATTACCTAGTTTTCAAGGGACAAAAGACTGGAGCTTCAGGGAAGCGCGAAACCTTGAAAAGGCCACTGCTCCGCATAGCCGCATCTTTCATATGGAAGCTAAAAACATTCAATCAGCGCCTTTATACAATAGGGGCTATCAACTCGCCCGGCCGACTATTCAAAAGCATTGGCAGACTTAACGGTACAGTGAGTGAGGGCAACCGCTATAGTCAGTACAACTGTATGAATGCAGCATGTGACTATTTTAAGCTTCCCACCATAATTGATGAAGGCACTGAGAAACGTTACTACATCCGCCAGCATCAACTTAGGCGTTTTTTCGCAATTGCTTTTTTTTGGGGCACAGACAATCCCGATTTCCAAACTCTTAGTTACATGCTGGGACACACAGATGCCAAACTTTTTTACCACTATGTTACTGAGCTTGTAACTGGCCGAATTCTTAAGGAGGCAAAAGCCAACAGGATCCAGGCAAGCCTCACTAAGGGCAACCGTGATATAGCTGGCCTTGACGAGCTTATTGATATGCTTCGCAAAGAGCACAATGTGAGACGAGTTCAGATCAAAACTTACAGCGATATTTTCGGCAGCATGCATGCGATGCACTCCCAAGGTCTCATTCAAACACAACCGGAATTTGATGACTACCTCCGTTCGCATTCTTGTGAAGGTCAGATCTTGGACTATCTTGAACAAGGAAAAATCACGCTGGAACCTGATTTTTTTGAGGTGAAAGATCCGGACGGCAGCACCGTATTTCATTTCAACCTGGCACTTAAGGTAAAGAATCTGTGAGCAGCATAAGACTGATCAGCGTAGAAATTGTCCTTCGTAAGCATGAATTGCTCAAGGACATCTTACAATCCGAGTCGCCCATTAATTCGCATTTATCTTTCCTCGCAAGCCTAGAATCCCAGGCTACCTTTGCAGCATGTTCCTTCCCCGAGATGGTTCTACACGCGATTTCGTTAAATAACCTCAAAAATACCGCCAACGAGATAATCGATGGGGGTTTCGAGTATCTTGATGTTATGCGTAAGGAGGCGTTAATTAAGCTATGCACTCCGGCAAAAGACTCTGATGCCCCGAGATCAGACTCTAAAGTAGAACTAATGAAAAAAACGCAAGCTTTACAGCAGCAACTTACTCAATTGCGTGAGCATAATATGCATCTCACCTATGTCATCCGCGAAATTCAGAGCCGCTATCAAACACTGGCCTCGTTACCGCCAAGCGTGGTCAAAGAGAGACACGCGCTTGACATGAACGAAATATTTTCAATTCTTGCAGGGCTAGGCGTTGTTCTGGAGTACGTTTAAATGTCTCGCTACAAACCACAGGTAGTTAAGTCATTAAGCTCGGACTTCACATTACCGGACACGGTCGATTTTCGAGGAAAACTGACCCACCGTAATGCTCCTGATATTCCATTCGTCACCTCACCTAACGGACACCCCTGCTTCTTCGGGAATTTATATATCCTTCACCTGTACGATCAAAATTACTCAATCGTGGATGGTGGTGGCAGTCTAACCGAGTTTGCAAATCAGATGTCTCTTCTTCTGAACTTCGTCTACGACAGCCAGATCAATCTCTTGGAGATGACAGACTCACGCTTCAAAAATTTTAGAAATTGGCTTAGGGCCCGCCGCTACCGTGGCAGAAAAACTGGAGTTCGGCGAATCAATCGAATACTGCTATTTAACTTGGAGTTCCTTCATTTTGTAGGGAGGTCAGTTGGCCAACCTGAGTTTGTGAGCGCGACGGGGGTAATCAAAGCGGAGCGAATCATCAAGGTTTCTAGAAGGCGTGTATCCGGCGCACCCGTATTAATCTACACCTGGTCACACTCTTGCTTGCTTGAAGACGATGGAAGATCTCGAACTGGGCATGCCATGGGTGATGATACGCTCGAAAAGCTGAAAGCTCAGATTGATACGATCAAAAATGGGTTCATCAGACGGCGTACTCAAGTCTTAGTTATGCTGCTTGAACATACAGGGGGACGGCGTGCCGAGGCAGGCAATTTTCTGGTATCAAAGATAAGGATGGCTATGGCAACCAACGAACTTCAGCCCCATGTCACGATGCAGTCCAGGAAAGGTTTGAGAAACGCTACACGTGAGATTCCTGTTGATCGGCATGTTTTAGAAGATGTGTGGGATTTCATCGAGACTGAGCGCCGAACTCTGCTTCATATCAAAAAAATCCCTGAGCTTTCCTGTGATATGCTATTCATCAGCGAGAGAACGGGGCAACCGCTTTCGATTAAGTATATCACTACGACTTTTAACAAGCTCAAAAAAGCCGCAGGGATTACTGAAAAGGCTCATGCCCACCAACTTCGCCACCTGTATATTTCGAAGAAATTTGAAGAGCTTGTACTCGATGCTATTGGCGCCAGTACCAGCCCGCTACGTTCTCTTGATACGATAATGGCCGCAGTGGCTTGGGAGATCATGCAATACTCAGGGCACAAAGATCGTGCTTCGCTTGACACTTACGTCAAGACTATCAAAAGCAAGCTCTTCAATATGCTGGTCGAGCGAGCCACTAATGTTAAACAACTAAAGCCAGCTTTGAATACGGCTATAAACTCTCTCATGGAAGAAACATCTGAAATGACTCCTGAAGAACTCGAAGAATTTCTTGAATTGAAGATCGCCGCCATTCGTGCATCTAAAAATTCCTGACTCCTACCGAATGCAGCTCTCTGGAGTTCTCGGCGCGCCCGCGGCAACCTGTAGAGTGCGGGTAGATAATAGTTTTACTACCTGCATTCGCAGAAAAACGGCCTATGGGTTGGGCGGTCCTCTTCACGCAGCATCGTAACCGCGTAATTACATCTGCTTGACGTCGCGGAGCCTGCCTAGCTCCACGAACGGAATATAAGCTACGTGTCCAGGATCAGTTCTATCCACTCCCGAGCCGTCCCAGTAAGCCGTTTACCCCGAACAACTGCGTCACCTCCAATGCTGGTCAGCCGCGTTAGTGACGTTCGCAGCAATACGCAGCTTCTCTGCTGCAACTTCTTCAATAGAACGCGCAACTTCACATTGGCCGACACGGGGACATGGTATGTCGACCCCCACATCGCCTTCGGGTTGCCAGACAAACACCTCTCCCAGGCCCGCCTGTTGAACGTGATAGTACTGATAGGCCAACTCTAGGTTTTGTACGAAAAGTCGGCGAGCGAAGGTCAGGCAAGGCAAAAACAGACGAGGAAGCGGAATCTACGTGTTGTAAATGAGCATTCCGAGCCTGTTTTTAACGCAGCATCACCGAGCGCAGCCACTTTACGTACAGAGCCTAACACTCAGTCCCTAATCAGCTGAACTGATCGTTGAAAGCCGTGTGCGCGTGGTGATCGCGTCTAGATATGGCCGCCAACTCTGGCTTTGAGAGTCCAGTCAGTTTCGAAACATTCTCTCGCGGTCCCGACATGAGTCTCAACCAGTCGACGACGCATGTCTGGGTCATCGTCAAAGGCGGCAATCCAGATACTGAAAAAACCAGATTCCTTAGCCAAGTTGACCAGTGCTTCCCGATAGTCGTCATTATCGTTACGTTTTAGCCTGACGCGCATGTCTTGGGCAAGCTTCCACTTCTCTTCACGATCCAGGTAGCGCTTATCTCGGTCGGTGGGCTGTTTCTCCGCAGGCTGGCCAGGATGGCGATCCAACCCTACGAGGTCTATAAGAGCAGCCGCCTTTGGCACAACCATCGGATCAAGCCCTGACGCAGGTTCGACTAGCCCACCTTCTCTGTATTCGATGGCCGTTAGGGTGTTGTCTTTGTCCGGCCATAAAAAGTCTTGATCGTTTGTCGGCGTATGCCCCTTCGTTGAGTTGCAGTTAACGCATCCAAGAAGAAAATTGGTCCAATCGGTCGCACGCGCAGCGTCGGAATTCTTCGGAGAAACATGCTCTACAGCTAGTAGCGCAGGGAAACGACGTTCGCAGTAACTACAATACCGACCAAAGCAATCTTCTAGATCTCCAATTGCATCCTGATACTTCCCATAAACATTCGGTGCGAGCCCCCTTGTAACAGGCCTCATTGGGCGTTGCCCTCCATCATCAGTACTTTAAGCAAGGCGTGTACAGCGGGGTCTGAGGTAAATGGTTCGCTCGCCTCCCGGTATGATTTTTCAGCGTCGCGCAAATCGGCTGGGGCCACCTGCTTCGCGTCCACCGCTTTCAGCTCTAGGAGTGTGAAGTACCGTTTCGCAGCAATACCTAGTATCTCTGCTCGCACACTACGTTGAGGTTGGGAAATACCCTGAATATCTTCTGCGATATCTTCGAGACTATTACCCCCGTCCAAAAGCCTCACTGCTGAATGCGGCTCAATAAAGGTTATCCGTTGGCGACCGGCCGCCTGAATCACAAACGGCGAGTGAGTGGTGGCGATGAACTGGCAGTTGGGAAACAGATCCTCCAATGCTGGAACAATTCGGCGTTGCCACTTAGGATGAAGATGTACGTCTATTTCATCAATAAGGATGATCGCCTCACCGTCACCAAATGCATCGCTGGGGCGATTGACAGACAGCTGTCTTCCAATGTCAACGAATAGCGAAAAAAGCCGCTGCTCGCCGTCGGAAAGCTGCTTGAGACTGAGCGTGCCTATTTTACGCCTTAGAAGGATTCGAGGAGTGAGTCTTACTTCCAATGAACACGATAAAAGGAACTCTCGCATGGCCTCTGACGAAATCTTCATGCCTTCCCAAATCTCACGCAGATTGGGGAGGTTTCTGTCGTCGCGCTTATGCTCAGGCGTCTCGGGTGTTAGGAGAAGCTTTGCTTGATCAGGCCAATCAAAGGGCCGCTTTCGCCTTTGTATCTGGGCCTCTTGGAACCTGCGCAAAGCAAAATTTCGTGCCTGCTTTTGCGTATCTTCATCCAGACCCCCGTTCTTTTCTGCTCCCTTCGGAGGTACGAGAGAGCAGTCATAGGGCTCGAAGTGCCAATAGAAGTCATTCATATCAGGAGAAAATGTTGACAGTACTTTTCCAACAAACTCTTTTACCGACCGACTGTTCCCGAACCGGCGCTCGTCAACTTCCGCTGAGCCGTGAGAGAAATCCCTCTCAATCGCGTATAAAAATTCTTCATCGCTCCGAAATTGATCGCTGCCGCCCTCCCGGACCTTGGTGGCACGTCTCATCTTCATCGCGGAACAGATGGCTTCATTCGATGAGTAGAGCAGAATCAATGGAAGATTACCTCGACGAGCTGAGCGATTAGCACGCTGCCAAAGCGTCTTCTGAAACCTAAATTGGTCCAGCTGGTCGTCCGAGGATTGAACTACCGCAGTAACCTCCGCTCGATCCGCGCGCAATCGAATATCATCGTCTTCCAATCTTGGGCGGCGCCCCAGTTGCCGTGTGCTACCCAATGCGGCGAGCAGCCCGCGAAGGATCGTTGTTTTGCCGGCTCCATTCTCACCTACTAGCAAGTTGAAGCCGGGTTGAAACTCGAAAGTTCGTTTTTCGAACTGCCGAACATTGGTCAAGGTCAGACTGTGTAAATGCATAGTGGCGACAGGCCCCAGTTCTTCTGGTGTATCGAAAATTCAGTAACGCCTTTCGCTCCGCTTCAGGCATCACCGATGCGTACGTGAATTTGATCGAAGGTCGTCCCAACTGCCTACGGCTGGTTGCCTGGCCTTTTACCAGGTGGGCATTCGGCGGATTGCCTTCAGCGCTCGCGAGACGCTGATCGCAGCTCGGAGATACCCGAGCGGATGCCGCTAAGGATTCCGTATGCGCCCCAAGGCATACCTAACGTTCCAGTTACCTCCAATGGTGCACTATGGCACACATTCGAGCATGTCCAGGGGGTGCAATTTCATTCGAACGGAACTCCCGATGAATGCCCTTCGTTCCTGTCACAGGTTCCTGAACAGGTTGTCTCATCACTATGCACCAATCTTGATTACCTCCCCCTGCGGCAGAGGTCTCGGAAGTGGAGTTCGAGGATTTAGAGATCTTTTAAAAATGAAGCTCGCTGACCTTCGTAAAGCTTGAGATGGCTAGCCGGGAAACGGCCTGAAAGGAATCGAGGAAAGGGCTAAGGAATGTCCCAAATTAATGACCCCAAAGCTGACTTTCGCATCGTCTTTCTGTCAAAGCACCGCTTGGTACGGTAGGCTCGCTACCTATCGATGTGCCTGAACCTGACGCGGTGGCACGAGCAGCTTGAGGTCCTGAATGATAGTTTCTGAAATGTCCCCGTCCGGTTTATTTGATGTGGATCGCAGCCACCTCTCGGGTGCAGTAGAAGCGCTTGCAAGTCGTGGTGGGCTGGAGGAGCTAGGCGCTTTCTACACCCGCCCAGAAGTCGTTGACTTCATGCTAGACCTGTGCGGCTACACGGACAATGCACCCTTACACGAGTACAGGGTGCTTGAACCTTCTTGCGGGGGCGGCAGCTTCCTCATTCCGGTTGTAGAACGGCTACTTTCCGCATGGAGTAACGTCAGCACCTGCCCGCCTACCATCAACGATCTACAAGGTGCAATTCGGGCAGTAGAGCTACACAGTGCTACCTTTGCGAAAACCCGTGCAGCGGTTATAGAAAAGCTATCCGCCGCAGGCATGGAACCATCTGAGGCGTCTGGGTTAGCAAATCTCTGGATGACTCAGGATGACTTTCTTCTCTGTGAACTAGAGGGAAGTTTTGATTTTGTAATTGGTAACCCCCCTTATGTCAGGCAGGAACTAATACAGCCAATCCTGTTGAGTGAATATCGGCGTCGATATAAAACACTTTATGATCGCGCAGATCTATATGTTCCATTTATAGAACGGTCATTAAGCTTACTCTCGAAAAAAGGTTCTTTAACATTTATCTGCGCTGACCGCTGGATGAAAAATCGCTACGGCGGCCCACTCCGCAATATGGTAGATAAAGATTTCAATCTAAAATACTATATCGATATGTATGACTGCCCCGCATTTTACTCCGAGGTTGTCGCTTATCCGGCCATTACCACGATAATTAGAGAAAAATCGGGACCCACTCGTATTTATCATCGGCCGAATATCAGCGTTGAAAGCTTAAAATTATTGTCAGATGCACTTCGTGCGGAGAAGCCGAGTACAGGGATTAAGGAAATCACCGGTGTGATGTCAGGGGTAGAACCATGGCTTTTGGAGTCATCTGACCAAATGGCCATCATACGGAGATTGGAAACTATTTTTCCTGCTTTAGAGGACGCTGGATGCAAGGTAGGGATCGGAGTTGCAACTGGTGCTGACAAAGTTTTTATAGGCGATTACGCCGCCTTGGAGGTTGAGCCTAGCCGAAAATTACCGCTGGTAACAACCAAAGATATTCGCTCGGGAACCGTGAATTGGACGGGCCAAGGAGTAATCAACCCTTACCGAGACGAAGGTGGGTTGGTAGACCTGAAAAACTATCCTTTACTTGAAAAGTATCTGGAGAGGCATCGGGATATTATATTAGGAAGGCACTGCGCGCAGAAGAATCCGGCACAGTGGTATAAAACTATTGATCGTATTACACCGTCAATCGCACTAAAGCCTAAACTGTTGATACCAGATATTAAAGGCGAAGCTCATATTGTCTATGAAGAAGGGCGTCTTTACCCCCATCATAATTTATATTATATAACGTCCGACTCTTGGAATCTTCACGCGTTACAGGCGGTTTTGCTTTCTGCCGTGACCCGCTTATTCATCGCAACATATTCAACGAAAATGCGCGGGGGATTTCTGAGGTTTCAGGCGCAGTATCTTAGAAGGATAAGGTTGCCCATCTGGGCAGAGATTTCTAAGGAAATGAAGACACAGTTAATCGCAGCTGGCATTAGTAGAGACATTAACAAGTGTAACTCGGCAGTCTTTGAGCTTTACTCTCTAACGAACGAAGAAAAATCAGTGCTAGGAGGCACGAATTAATGTCTTTAGATTTGGCGAATTATGAACAGCTAGCTTCGGAAGCCGTTAGAGCTTTCTGGGGTAACCGGACCGCTGCCCGAGCTAAGCAAATAGAAGCGGGTGTTCTGGATCAAGGTGAGAGAGCGGGTGTAACAGGCGGCAAAAACATGGATGGTTTTATGGTTTTGCTGCTTGAACTACTTCGAGCAAACGGCTTATCACATGCAGAAATACATCAAAGTAGAGCCGTCCTAACGCTGCCTGGTTATTTTCGTCCTACAAAACTATGGGATCTAATCGTGATATACAAGGGCGAGTTAATTGCGGCCATTGAGTTAAAGAGTCAAGTTGGTCCATCATTCGGTAACAATTTTAATAATCGGACAGAGGAAGCGATTGGAACGGCACATGACCTATGGGTCGCTTATAGGGAAGGAGCATTTGGCCAGCAAATGCGTCCGTTTATAGGTTGGTTGATGCTAGTCGAGGACGAACCTAAATCGCGCTCCCCGGTGCGTGATGCGTCGCCTCATTTCCCTGTATTTCGTGAGTTCCAAGGAGCTTCATATTTGAAACGATATGATGTCCTTTGCCAACGACTGGTGCAAGAGCAATTGTACACGACGACTGCCTTGATCACGTCGCCCCGTTCCGCCGTAGACAGCGGAGAATATGGTGCCATGTCCGCGTTGACTAGTTTAAACACGTTCGTCACTACCTTCGCTGGGCATATCGCAATGACCGCTGCTAGGTTTCAGCGGGCTTGGTAGAGTTTAGCCCTGTAGGCAGTACCTTATGCCAAGTTTATGGGTAAACATGTTGTTTTAAGAACGCGCCCAGTAGATGTCTATTGGGTTTCGTCAATTGGGTTAACAGATCATATATCGTGTAAAAAAGTGCAGGCAGTCAGACGGAGGAATTCTCTGGCCATTTTTGGGCGTTAACGCAGAGCGAATGCTTCAATTGTTTTGTCATGCAGGACCATCAGCTGCACAGCCTTTGGGCATACACAGCTGGTTTTGCTTGGATTAGCTTTGGATATGATGAAGACATAGTGCAGCCCACTCTGATATCTTACTCGGATACTAGGCGTACTTTTTAGGCGTACATCGCCAGTGCTCTAAATACAAAGGAATGTGCCAATGTACCTTTCAAAAACAACGTTAGTAAACTACCGAAATTTTGAAAGAGCGCGGTTTATTTTTGGAAAAGGCGTTAACACCATAATCGGTGAAAACGGTTCGGGAAAAAGCAATCTATTCCGGGCGATAAGGTTGTTATTAGACGCCAACATTTATAGATCAGCATACGCAATGGAGGAAACAGATTTCTTCAGAACGAAAGAATGCTGGAAAGGACATTGGATAATAATAAGTTTAGAATTCGATGAAGTTGATCAAAATGAGGCAATTCAGTCTCTATTTTTGCATCGGGGCGCAGTTGTTGATGGTAGTAAAGTAGGTAAAGCAACCTATAATTTGATATTTCGCCCGAATCAATCTATCAGAATGAGACTCTCAGAGTTAGCTCCAGGGGATAATGATTCGCTAAGGGAACTTCAGGCGCAAATTTCAATAACTGATTATGAGTCCTATTTTACGGGTCGAAGCATTGCTGATTTTGCTGATGTAGCGGTATATCGAAATATAGTGGGAGATTTTAAGAAGGTAACGTTCCCAGCAGTTTCATCGCACCTCATCGGTTCGCCGATACCAAATCAGCTATCTGTAGCAAAAGAAGTTTCGTTCACTTTTGTTAAGGCTTTAAGAGACGTGGTATCAGATTTCTCTGGAAATAGACAAAATCCGTTGCTTAATTTGCTGAAACGTAAAAGTGAAGAGATTAATATTGAAAAATACAAGCTGATAACTGATAAAGTCAAGGCTCTAAATGCTGATATTGAAATTTTACCCGATGTTCAAGATGTTCGTTTTGATATTATAGATACGATAGCCGAAACGGCAGGTGAGGCGTATGCACCCGCAGCGCTTCATATAAAATCAGATTTACCGACTGAAGCCGAAAAGTTATTCCAGTCACTCAAGCTATTTGTTGGTGAAAATGACGAAAGCTACTCTGGCGATATTTCGGAATTAAGTTTGGGCGGTGCAAACTTAATATATTTAACCCTGAAACTATTAGAGTTCAAGTATCAACGAAAAAAAGAGTCAGTAGCTAATTTTTTAATAATCGAAGAGCCTGAAGCGCATATCCACACGCACATACAAAAGACTTTGTTCGGTAATATACAATACGAAAACACTCAGATTATTTATTCGACACATTCGACTCATATATCAGAAGCTAGCAATATAGAAAAAGTAAACGTCCTTGCTAGAAAGGGTAGATTGTGCGAGTCGTATCAACCCGCTACAGGGCTTGATCCAAAGGAAATTAGAAACCTACAACGGTATCTGGATGCAACCAGAAGTAGTTTGCTCTTCGCCAAGGGTGTCATACTCATAGAAGGCGATGCCGAAGAAATTATGATCCCGGCCCTTGTGAGGGAAGTGCTAGGTATCAGTTTGGACGAGCTGGGAATCAGTTTAATTAACATCAGAAGCACTGGGTTTGAAAACGTAGCTTGTGTCTTTCATAAGTCTAGAATTAGGCGCTACTGTAGTATTATCACTGATCTTGATGCAGCTATCGCGAACACGGATAAAGACGATCTTGATAACCCTGCACTGGTAAGATATAAGAAAAAAATGGCTGCCTCTCAAAAAGCTGGGGTGGCACGTAAAGTCCGTCTGGACAATTTTTGTAAAGGTAATATTTATTTAAGTGTTCACTATGCAAGCCATACGTTTGAAGTCGACTTTATAAAAAGCGGCAATGAGGAAGAGGTCCATGATGTTGTTGATGAAATTTACCAAGACGATGACACCAAGGTTCTTTCCAGAGAAGAGATTATGTCCGGAAGGGTCTCTGTCTATGGCAAGCGCGCTCTAACTATGGCGACTTACGCTGGCAAGGGCTGGTTTGCCATTCAACTTGCCGATAAAATCAGCCCTTGTACTACCATCCCAGACTATATCCTAAATGCTATATTTGATGCGCAGCCAAGTATATCTGACAGCTTGAGGCTTCGAATTTTACAGTACAGAATTAGCACTTTTAAACGGTTTAACTACTTTCAGGACTTTGCAGCAGCCGTATATGAGGCTGAAGAGCAAATCCAGGCTTTAGAAGATGGAATTATAGACTACGAAAACTTAATTAATGCTTTGGAACTGTTTTTTCCAACTGATAAATTGATACAAAAACTTGTGGGCCTTTAGTATGGACCAGTTCAGCCTCTTGAAACTAAATGACGAGCAAATTCTCGCGGCAAACTATCCAGGAAGTGTTTTTCTAACGGCATGCCCCGGCAGCGGTAAAACAAGGACTCTTACATACAAGATTGCCGTCGAATTACAAAAAATCTCCTCGCACCGAGAATTTTTAGTCGCCATTACTTATACCCATAGGGCTGCTGATGAGATAATGGAACGCGTAGAAAATTTAGGCTTGGAAACCAAGCAGCTGTGGGTGGGCACTATCCATTCATTTTGTCTGGAGTGGATCTTGAAGCCGTACTCAATATATGTGCCTCGTTTGCAATCAGGATTCAATCTTATAAATCAGCCAGATGCTGATGCGATACTTGATGATATTTGCAAAGATCTTAATGGACCTAAAATCACTTCTTTAGACTGTGGCTATTTTTTTCAAAATGACAAGCCCGTCCCTATCAGTTCCGACAAGGAAAAGCATGAGAGTATAAAGCTGGTTTTGAAAAAATATTTCAGGACTTTGCGCAAAACTAGAAAAATAGATTTTGAGTTGATTCTATATTTTGCCGCTAAACTTTTGAGAGAGCACCCGCCGATAGCTTCAGCACTGTCAGCATTATTTCGTTTAGTACTTATAGATGAGTACCAAGATACTAAAGAAATTCAGTATCAAATAGTTTGTTCTATTTTTAAAGCTGGCTTGGGCAAAACAAAGGCATTCATTGTAGGAGACCCAAATCAAGCAATTTTCAAAACACTTGGCGGGTATCCAATCGAAGTTCAGCACTTCCGTGAATTATCCGGGTTGGCGATTACAGAGCTTTCATTGGTTCAGAATTACAGATCATCCAGTAAGATTATTGATTATTACGCTCACTTCAGTTTGAGCAACGTCAATGTGGTCGCTGCTTCTGAAGACAAGGATTACCCGAGTCTGATTACGTACAACACTACGATTTCAGCGAAATTCGTTGAAGACGAGATAGTGAGGCTTGTTAGGTACAGTATGAATGATTTAAATATTCAACAAAGCCAGATCTGTATCATAGGTCCCCAGTGGCAGTCTCTAGCCCAATTAACTCGCAGATTAATGGCTCGCCTTCCCCAATGCGATTTTGACGGTCCGGGCATGGTGCCATTTGGACGGGAATTAGATAATTTCTGGTACAAATTGAGTAAGATTTGCTTGTCCGAGCCCGCCCCTGATATGTATATCAGGCGGCTTCGCTGGTCATCCGAGGTACTCAGTGCATTAAACATTGAAGGATTCAAATGCTCCCACTCTAAAAGCGAATTACTGAAGCTTTTGAATAAAATTAAAATTCATGAAAAAAAAGGCATGGCATATTTAACGTCTTACTTTGAAGAGTTCTTATGCGCGATGAAAATAGATATTGATCATTTCCCAGGCCTAAAAAATCATTATCTTTCTTTTTTTGAACACGCAAATCGAAAAATCGAAAGAGCAAAAAAAGATGGAAATGAGCTTCTTGAAAATATCGAAAGTTTTAAGCGCGTTTTTCGACCCCGTACAGGGATAACTATCTCAACTATTCATGGAGTTAAAGGTGCCGAATTTGATAACATCATCGCGTATTCTCTGTTGCAAGGCGTGGTTCCCCACTATAAAGATCCGGAGCAGTTGCAAAGTGCGAATAAATTGCTTTATGTCATAATGTCTAGAGCACGTAAAAATATTTTTTTAATTTCTGAGGCGGGAAAAAGAAACCCGCCCACTTTCATTCTGAAAAACTATAATCATCAGTACTCCCTACCTTTTTAGCGTGTTTGAATTTTTGATCTTATTACCTATATTTTAAACGTTCGCGAAATCAAGCTACGGCTTTGAAATACCAGTTGGTGTCCATAGATGCTTGGTTCAGCATTCTATAATTAAAGATTAGCTTTAGATCGGCTGCTTAATTGCGGAGAGGTAAGCAATGTGCAAAATATGCACATTGCCTAAACTTAAGGGGGCTGGCTCCCTCAGTAAATCAACTTCATATCATCAGAGCGGCGCTGTTGCAGTCGCTGGTCAATTCGATTAGGGACCCGATGTCATTCTGGCTGGACTGCACGGCAGCTGTTGGCCGGTTTTTTTCTTTCGTCATAGGCAGCTTTGGGTCGACAGGCGTCTATTGCGACTGGCGACACCAGACCCAACCACGCCCTTCACACCAGTCGACTGTCGACCAATGCTGGGGGATCGGCATTGTCTACTAGAGGACCGTGACTGCTCGTATTGACAAGCCAAGGATTGGCCGTGACGTTGTCAATGTGATATCACATTCATTTCGATACTCGTTGGCAGAGAATATGAAAATAACTATCACCTCATTAACAGTCTTTATCTTGAGGAGGTATAGCCCAGCTCTTTGAGACCACAGAGCACGCCAGGTGGCAATTTCTTAAGCCTACCATAAATGATGACAGATCCGATGCAGGCGATAACCGCTGCTATTACCCAGTACCAGATCATGCTCGCCACTCTAGCAGCCTTACACAAAATAGAATCCAAGCTTTTCAATATTGGAAGATACTCAGTTATTGCATTCCCCCAAATTGCAAACAGTGTTAATACTGTGGCAAGGAGGATTATGAAAGAAACGCAGCACCAATTAAAAATTTTTGCTTTTGAATTTCTTTTGCGAATAATTTCTCCATCATCATCAGAAATGGTTTCAAATGTGAAATCCGAGATTTCAAGGACATCAGACGCTATGCGAGCATCTGCTTGATTCCACGCGATGTTCCCTATTTGGGAGGAAACGTATTGCCCAAATATACGTTTAAAAAAGAAGGGAGGTTCTAGTTCGTGTTTAATAAATTTAAGTGCGGCGGCGTCTTTGAACACCAGTGCGCTTTTAACCTGAAATCCTATAGTGGGGCTGTCTAGAATACCAGGCGCTAAGCGCATCGCGTACACCCGCCCCCCTGTTCTGACCCTAAATGTCCCGCTTGAAAAATCTGATACCGGGCTTTTGGAAAGGTGAATAAGCACCGGTTTATTTTTTTGCTCTTCAAACTTACTCATTTACCCTACCGTTAAACGTGCCAAAATGTATTTTTGATTTGGATTGATGATTTTCTACGAGCGCCGTTAGCCTAGGCACGAAGAATTCAGTCAGGAACGACGGCACTTACTCATGCCACCTAGCTTATCCCTAACATCAAGCTTTTGGTTCGACTTGCTAGCTTTGATGCATTCTGGGTGCTATTTAGATAAATTATTTAATATACACGAAACCAACTCCGCTCGGCTTTCCTGCGCTTCGCTATCCGCGATAACACCTGAGAATACTGGCGTCTAGGTATTTAATGATCTCGCCCATGATACGCTTGCCTAGCCTACTGTATGGGATTGTGCATCATTGACAGGAAAGATCATTCAGGTCATTGATTCCGGCATCATTGCGTCCACCAGAAGCGTTGGCACTTTCGCAGGTTTTTGAGCGGTCGCAATGAGTCGATTACTGCCCATAGGCAAACGCCGCTCAGTATCCGATCTCTTGGATTCCAACCCTACGGGAGAAGCCCACGGTCACTCAGAGCGATGAGCGTACCCGCTGCCATTCCTTCCAGCACTCTTCCGGAACGATGTCTCTATAACCCCGCTCTTTCTCCATCGCAAAGGCGGCACTGAAAGGCACTGCTGTCGCGGTTGCATGATCTCGAATCTCAAGCACCTCTACCTCGCTGAGTTGTGTGCCTTTGCGATCCTCCGCCGCTTTAAGCAGGGATACAAGCGGCGGTATAAAAACGAGACATGGCGGATCTGTAGACACAGGCTTGCCTCTTACGGAAGGTAATCGGGACTAATGATTGCAGCTTATAGACCTGGGCGAGAAGACGCCAAGTCCACCCTAGCCGGTTTACCCCGACTCGGCAATCCGTTATGGATCAAAAACTGCCGGTTCCAGGTGGCAGCTACCGGCCAGAAGCAGTCATTAGCGATAGGCAAATATTGACCGATTCCTGTCAATTAAGAACCGCAGAAACAAGCTAAGTGCTTTGGAGAATAGTTCTCAAAAGCGAGATTCAGCCAAGCCACTCCCCTAGGATTTGGTTTCGGTAAAAGTCTGAGTGTAAGTCGTATTGAGGGTCAATGTTTTCGGAGTAAAGATAAAGGTGCTCTTTTTCCGAGAGATTAATGATATCTCCCAACCACATCACCACGCTGCCAGACAAGTTAATTCCATATGGAACCTGAACGTTATCTTTGGTAGTTATAAGGCCGGAGGTAGGTGTCGATCTTAGTAGATTACAGCTTTCACTATGCTCGAATTTGATCAGCACGTCCTGATTGAAATATACAGGAGTCAAGTATCCGTCCGAAGGAATGCTCCTGATCAGTCCTGGGATAAAAAAATGTTCTACAAGTGAGTATTTAAAGTTCGTATCGCCTGCAATAGGAAGTTTCCCACGATTAAACTTTCCCAACTGATTTATCGTAGTTTTTTCTTTACCCTGAGATTTGGCATAGGCCACTTCTGTTTCAATTATTTGGACAGCTGGAGCGGTAAAGAATACCTGCCCCGTAACTGAAGATTTTAGGTAAGGAAGCTTATCTAGAACTACTTTCACGCTGTCATGCCGGAGTGTAAGTCTTTCAAAACACAGGTGCAGTGGCTCATCCGTATAACCAAAGTAGCTGTCATGTGCAATTAGCTGTTCAGCTTCCATCGTGTACCATCCTTGTCCATTTGATATTCGTAACAATTTATCTTCAGCATGTCTATAGCGCAATCATTTTAACATCATAGCCCTCTGCGTTGAGCTGATTTGTAGTCATCATCGGCCGCACGAATGGCAGCAATGGGTCGGTAGCTGCATCCGGACCAATTCCGCGAAGCGTTTTTTGTAGGGCGTAGACCGCTTCGCAAAATTATCCAGGAGTGAAGGCACGTTGGTCCAGCCAACCTCCTTTCAAGCAGCAGATGTCGGCCCGTTTATGCCACCCGCCTGAGTCATAGGAAAAACACTCGAACGGCTGGTCTACACCGAAATCCGCCCGACACTCAACACGCAGTTATCGGCCATAGCTGACATTGGGGAAGGCTCAGTTGTACTCAGGCAACGGAGCCGATTGGTGACAGTGGAGGCATCGACCAGCCGCCCCATATCTTCTGCTGCATTCGGTATAGAGTCCCCTCAGACGAGCGGGCTGCTTACGAACGACCGTTCCGACGTCCATTTCGAACCAAGTGTTGTATGAACGGAGAAAGTTTTTCCATCATCAGCCCGGTAAATTCCGCAGCCTTCTCCTTCGGAACTATCTCCCCATCTTTTATTCCAAGCCGGTTTGCGGCATGCTCAAAGCCTTCTTTTACCGTCCGCTCCAAGGTTCGGCTCCTACCCCTATCCATTATGATTGGAAGAGCGTAGTCCGCAGCTGCCTTGTGTTTATCCTGATCAAAGCCTTCTCCCACCATCAGTGCTGTGAATTCTGCTTCACTGATTTGCGTTGTTATCTTCAAGGCAATCCGTTCTCCCTTGATAGGATCGATTGCGTATACCTCGTTCTTATAGGGGCCGTCGTATACGTCGCTCAGAAGAACAACGAGCCTGAACATCCCGAAATATTCTATGTAGGACCACAGACGCTTATTCTTTGGGTCACCATGCAACGAAACGCAATGAAAAATCTTATCCGTTGGCCTGTCTTCGAGGAGGTCGGACAGGTAAGCGAAACCAAATGGAAAGGTCTGGAGATTTGGATTCAGCAGATACTCAAGCGCTTTTTCACACTGCTCATGTGTGATGCCACATTCAGATGCAAAGGCAAAGGCCGTCTTAACCACCGATCTGCCTGCATCGGGCCCACCTAGAGACAAGTTGACATGAAGGGGCGAAGCAAGGTAGTTGGTCGTTACATTCAATTCATTGAGAGCCTTCTGAACATCGAATTTCGGATGCTTTCTAGCAATACCTTTGAGCCGCTGCTTCGCCTCGTCAATGGTCTTCGCTGTCAAATTTATTCTGGTCTCGCCGCCAAGATCCTCTTCCGAATAAGAAGATTTCTCCGGTGTAAAGGATCCATCACTGAGCAACCAGTATCTTTCGCCATCGATGGTTTGTACGATCTGTTTGGGCGGCTCACCCCGTTCTCTGCTGATCCCTACAGCCAAAGAGAACCAATTGAGTTGCCTGGCAAGCTCAGCATCCCACCGCTCACCAAAGTAGTTGTTGCAATCGTTGCAGATAAAGCCTGTCGTCTTTTTTCTGCCTCCAATCGCATTAGGAATGATGTGCTCTTTCGTCCTATTCTTGGCTGATAAGGTGTTTGGGCAAAGCGCACACTTTTTATGATCTACCAAGTTTCCCTCACCTTTGACCTGATTTACTGCATGAGACGACCGATGGATTTGGTCAAAACACAAGGTTCAGCCATCTTTGGAAATCTCCACCGAAGTAGAACTCGTGAACCTGCTCATTGATTCGCAACGTGACGAAGAGTCAGTCGTTCAATTCGATGTGTCGGACCGCTTTGGCGAGTCACCTACTGTACAGAAATTACGACTTCCCCTAGGTCTCACGCCCGGGACAACTTGCTCCAATCAATCAGATGTCCCGCCGCCTCTAGCTCCCGTCCAATGGACAGCTTCCAGCCTCCACCGTCGTCCATTTGCTCCCAGACTACACCGGCAAAGTCACTTGGAATTTCCAGTTTACCTCGCTTAAGTGCACAGACTTTGCTTCGCCCAAGCCGCCCGAGGAAGTAACCAAGCTCCAGGAGAACGTTCTGCCGTGCCCTAGGTTCTAGCTCGCCGCCTTTCACTCTCCCTTCGTCGTCTGGAGTAAGGAGTACCACCGCGAAGCTGACGTCTCCGTGGGCCTCAACTTTCTCAATGACCGTACGACCTTGATTCGCCTGCTCATGCAGGATGATGGCCTCAAAGCCGATTCGCTCAAGAAAGCGCGCGACCGTCTCGCGCGCCCCGTTATCGTGACCATGGACAATGAATATTTTGTTGGATAGGGGCAATTTCAGTTTTGGCTTCACATTTCCATTGGAGTCAACGTAGAGCTTGTAGTCCCTGATGAAAGGGATCAGAAGCTGCTTAGTTAATTCGCGAACGCCTGCGATGACCTTGTTACCCGCATAGAAGAAATGATGCCCAAAGCTGGTAGCAAACCCAGGATCTGCGGCCATCTTGTCAATCAAAAGCAGCGTAAGCCCCAACGTGTCTTCATGATTTTCGGGCCAGAGAAGAGAAGCACTACCAACCATGCTTCCTGCTGTACGCTCACTTGCCTCTAAAAACGCGTCCAGATCGACGCCTCGTTTAAGTGAGCTATTGAAGGCATCCAGATCAGGATTGTTTAGGAGGGTCGAGATCTTTTTTAGAGGGCGCTCGAAGGTTTGAAGATTCGCACCTTGGAGATCTAACAACGCGTTATTCAATTGCTTGAAAAGATCGGTGTGCATTACTCGTCTGTCTCCAGTCTTGCAGCGGCGGCACGCTCTAGAATTTCAGCGCGATAGCGTTCTTTCATTTCCGCTGCAAGCGGTCCAATGAACGGGTTGGAAGCGTAGCGTCCTGTGCGCTCATCGATAGCAGCCTCAATCTGCTGAATGGCCTGCTCAATGCTTTCAGGATCGCTGGGGTCGAAATTTACCGCGCATAAATCACCGTCCAGATTCTTGATTACTTCTCCTGCTTCCTTAAGTTGCCGTTGAAGCTGATCGAGTCCTTTGAGCATGTCCACCACCTCTGTGTGATCTCAGAACAATATCACCAATTCCTGAGTAGCTGGAAGCAGCAACAGGCAACTGGTATCCGCCCATTCGGAGCCGTGGATTGACAGCAAGCGAGGCCGCCGAGGAGGTTGTGAGTGGCTTTGCGCCTGGCTCCTGCGCTTGCCTCTGGGCTGAGCCGCTTCGCGAGCAAGGTCACCGTTAAAGTGAGCCGTCGAGCTTCATGTCCTGTGACCGTCAGCTATCGGCCGAGGGTGTGTAAAAAGGTTTTTCAGCGCAATTGGAGCCCAGTGTTGGACTGAAAAACGCGCTTCTACGAAAATTCCAGATCAGCTAAGTAGCGGAAATTTTTCAGATTTCGCATAGACGCGCGGACTTTAATTTTGACGAAGCGTTTTTACAAAGTCTGGGCCAGGAGCTGTCATTCGCACGACTCTGGCGAAACCGCCGTCAGAAGCACCCTGAAAGAGCCTTCATCCTAAGCCCACATGGCTCATACTTACAGCTATCGGCTAACAGCGGACACTTTAAGTGCTGCGAAAAGTGTGGTGAGTCGGTTAAAGACTGGTGCCTGATGCCTTATGGCACTTGCACCCAGCAATTGTGTACTGCTCCATAATGATTGCATCGCTAATTCCCCATTTTGCATGCACCGCTGAGCATTAGATACCTTCAACCTGCGGGCAAGCAAGAATTTACAACAAAGGTCGATAGCCAAGATTTGGCCTCGCTGAGACGGCAAGGCCTTCTAGCAACAAAAGACACTAAACTCTACTGTTAGTATGATCCGAGCAGCTTTGCGTTTAGTGCAGATGCGATAGCATTAGACCGGCATTCAATAAATCTGTCGTAGTCATCCGACGTCACGCCATAGCCGTCAACATCATGAATCAAATGGCTTATGAGTGTATGCTGTATGGCTCCATTCTCCAATGAAAAAGCAGAGATATATTCACTCGGCGCCTTTTTACTGATGCGATGCTTATTAGAATAACCGTCAATCAATGTTATATTGGCCACCAGATTTGCATCCCTACCCGGCATGACAGTGGCCAAGTATCTGGTAGGAAAGAAATGGTGATAGTTTCGGCTACTCGCAATTTTGAGATTGCTATTATCAAGTATTACGACACCATCTGTATCGAAAGACTTTGGCTGGTTAAATGCCAATAAACAGAGTATGGACTTACAATAGGAATTGCCAGATGAGAAATAAGTCTGCGCTATATCCTGACTTTCAACAAGAAGCTCTGACTGAGGATAGTCCGGCGTTTTTCCGGCCAATATAATATCCATTTTATTGAAGTCTTCAGTGATTCCAGAGTCGGAAGACGACCCGTATCGCTCCGTTAATCCAACCCAATAAAAAAACTGCTCAAGCAGCCTAGCTTGTGGAGCTGTTGGCTTATGGTTTTTGGCGGAGTGGAAGTAGTAAGTTAGAGGGATCAGCAAAGCTGGATAGGGTAGTAGCTGAGAAACGGGAACCCTTATTTCTGTGCGAAGAAAATCTATTGCTGTAAAGAGAGAGGCACTCATAGGTGCCCAGCTCGCGATAAAATTTTCTCGCTTAATCCCTAAAATGTCCCGCCCACGCACGGCGCGTGTCGTGATAGCCGCTACGCACTGCATAATTAAAGACGGAGGAAGTGTTTCGTACTTGGCGGTCCTGAGACATGTTTTTTCATCTTCAGAACCATCCCTCAAAATTTGGTAACGCTCTGCCAGATCGAAAGATTTACTTTCATCATAGGTTTTCGCGACCATTATTTCGAAAACGGTCAGTGCTTTTCCTCCGGTGTTAATTCGGGAGAAAATCTCACAAGCCACTTCTATCGGATAATCACGAATGGTTATTGTAGGGAAATCATAATTTGTAAGGCTGTTTTTGTAAGACTCTATCAGTTCTAGCTGAGGTTTTGTAAACTCGTCCATTAGGTCAGTGAACTTGCATGTCAAAAGCCTGTGAACAGATATGAGGTTCGACTCTCCCTCAAGGCGCGATGTTTTGACTATAGACTCTTCACGCTCTAAATTTTCAGATAGGTCAATGAAAATATCTTGATAATTTATTTCCTTACCATCCTTGCTGATCCGAAGCCCCTTTCGAATAGCATAAAGCGAGGTTATTCGCTGCTGCCCATCCAGTATATATTGGACATAATCTCCTTTTGGAGTGTCCGGCAAAACGTGGTTCCCTACCTCTTTATAGCTTCTAAGCTCTTCGCGAGTTTTCCAAAATATAAAGGTCCCAATAGGAAAGCCTTTAAGTATTGAGTCAATCAGTTTTGCCGACTGCTCTTTCTCCCAAACAAACTCCCTCTGAAACATTGGAAGCTTAATCTGACCCGTATCAATTTCCAAAAAAAGAGATTCATATTTCTTATTCTGGTTTTCTGGTTGAAACAACACCGTTACTGGAGAAGTACTCACTGCATTCACGTCGTAAAGCTCCCTGCCTAAAAATGCCGACAGTATCAGACCGCTATCATGAATGGTATGAGAGATACGCTGACCGCGATCCGCCCGCTGATACCCTGCCCGAAGCTCAGCGGCGAACCCATTATCATCGGGCGGATCTAAAGGGACGGGGCATTCATTTGGATGTGCTAAGGTTTTGTCGCGCAGAGCTTTTGGCGGGCAACTGGGCGACCGTGGAACATTAGTGGATCGCGTCTTTGGAGGCGATCCGACGCTCCTGGTGGTCAACCCACGTTCGACAGTCAGCGGGTAAAGCGAACACAGCGGATTCGCAAACCTCGTAAGATGCACATTCAGAATGTTACCTAATCCCATCGCACATTATGCTCGCGTGCATTGGGAAATGACTAAGGAAGACGCCGAAGATCTTCTCAGCATCGTGTCGTGTCGCTCATACATCGTCGTATCAACAAAGCGCACATGCCACCAAGACTTTGAATGGCAGTAACTGACTACTATCCACGCTCGATGTATTCGGCCGCATGGGCAAGAATGGTCCTAGCGGCTCATCTCAGCCAGCAGTTACAACAATCAGATTTCAAAGACTTGCTAGCTGAGTGCTCGCTGTGGCCTTAGCGCTCGTGCGGATCGGCTTGGAAGTCGTATGCATGGAGCACATGATTGATCGCTCCGACTAGCCTCGGTTCCCTGATCAGTTCCAGTGCGGTATATGACACGGCGACAGCAATCTTCATCGCCTCAGGCGCCAGACTTAGCGGATCGAATGGCCAAACCTGGATTCGGCTGATGGCACTGTCTCTGAACGGGATGATATCCACAACATTGAGCGACGCCGAGATTTGTCCCCAGCGCTCAAGGCTAACTCCATAGGTCCGCTGAGGTCGGTCCGCGAGCATGGTGTGCTTCTCCAAAAAGCTGTCCCCAACTTCAGTAAAACCTGCGGGATCAAATCCCCTCACATACACATCCGCCAGACGCGGTGACGAAACTATGGAGCGCAGCACCCACCAGGGTGTGCGGCCGTTATCCACTGTGTATTCCTCACTGAAATGCTGACGAAGTCGAGGCAAAAGGTGCGGATGGTTAGCCATGATGAGCGTTGAGTAATCAATCATCCTGTGTCTCGCCCTTGCTTAGCACGATTTGCTTGAGCCCTCGAAGAAGTACTAGGAGTTTCTGGTATTCAGCTAATGTCTCTAGCTCGCTGGGCGCTTTGTTGTCCAATTCCGGATGCGTCTGCTGCCACCAATGTGCAGTCTTCTCTCCATCAATGGCATAGAGATCTAAGGTAAAAACGAGAATGTCAGTTTTAACACCACCGATCTCTGCGGCCCCGCCCTCAGCTAGGCCCATTGGAGCAAACCGCTTGGCGCCGCCAGCATCAAACAACACAGTTCGCTTGTAGCTGCTCCAACGCCCATCCACGTCACCATCCAAAATATTGCCCACAGTGCTCTCAACCAGATAACGCGGCACACCTTGCGCCGAGGCGTTGAACCGAGTTATCCGGGTGACCCGACCTAAGCGGTAAGCCCCTTCTTCCACAGAGCCAGCATCGCTTGGGGCCAAAATCTGGATCTTGTCGATTGATACGCCTTTCTCCTTCCCACTCAACACCTGATCGAGCACCAGGAGGCTTGGGGTCATCATCATCCGGCGCTCTGGAAAATCTAGAGGCGACGGGCCGACATAACATGCTATGGCATGAAATATATTGTCATCCAACTCATGCGAGATGTGGTCGTATAAACCACCATTTAATTTTGAGTGAATATGAAACACGATGAATCCTCAATTCTTGAAATTGTGAATGGATGCACGACCAGACTTTTTCAGCTAGGATTCCCAACGCGGCACCGATCGCACAGCACTTGGATCCATCCCTCCGAGCTACGAGCCATAACGCCCTTGTTGCCACACGTCTCGCATGTTACGAATGACATACCGACCAACGCATCAACCACGCCTTTGCTGTAGTCGTCAGCTCCATTAAATACGCATCTCAGAATTCCCATCTTGTGCTTGATCTCAGTGACAACAATCTGAGGCATGCCCGTCGAATCAACGTGCGTCTGAAGTTGGCGGCACATTCCAGAGATCAATGGAGCCCAACCATCTCCGCAGTGAATGCCCCACAAAAAATCATCAGGATCGGAATCCTTGATACCGAAGATTTTTGGAAATTTGGACAATAGGGTTCTTTCAAGCTCTTCTTTCACTCGAATCTCCTCTAACGATAATGACATTGACGTGAATTAAATAAAATTAACACCAATCGAAATCATGCACCTGCGAAGCCCGCATCTACGCTGCGGCGGATGCGTACACGTTATTTGAGGTGCAAAAGTTGAACGCAACACGCAAAATTGAAAATAAAATTAACCGGACGGATGAAAGATACATCACTTCAGTTAAGAACTCAAATAGTAAAACACCCTATAGGGTGTCGCAAGTTTTTTCGATATCTGGCCCTATGCTCGCTTTTGGGCGGTCATAAAATACGATGGAATCGGCAGACGAAGAGCTACGTAAGGCGTTGGGAGTCGTTCTAAAGGAAGCTCGCCTCCGCCAAAATTTGTCCATTCTCGAACTAGCACAGCGGGTGAGCGGCCGTACGTACCTTAGTGCCCTCGAAAGGGGTGAGAAGATGCCAACCATAGGGAAGGTGGATGAAATATCCCGCGAGCTGGGCTTGCATCCCTTGACTCTCCTAACGCTCACGTACCTGCATTTCGAGGGGAATACGCCTGAGGACATGATGACCAGGATCAAAACAGATCTGGAAGCATTCGGGGTTTAGGGCGCAGAGGGACTCGGGATTTACGATCTCGCTGACGATAATTGACAGGTGGCGACTCTCTTGTTACACACATCGCCGAGCATAGACCTTCAGCAGGGATTTTGGTTTCGACTCCTAGGATGCTTGAGGGGGGGGCAGCTCCAAAACGTCTGGATCGATATAGCAATAATAATATTGCAGAAAGGATTCTGTCGGATTTGAGGTAGATCCAAATACGGCTCGCCTGCTAGCACGTGGAGGTCCCTCGCTAGTCCACTCCCGCACCGTCCTTTCATGTGCCATGATAAGTCGCTCGACTTAGGAAGTTAACATATCTCCCTCCGGGGATTGGCACCGTTCAATTGCAGGCAGGCTAGCCGCACTACTCCAGCACACAACACTTGTAAGTATATATCTGTAGGTTCTCAACAATCACATACACACTCTCGACTGAATGAGCTATTACCAGCAGATCGTTAAGCTGGTACGAGGCGAAAAACGAGCCCCCCACATCTGGAGATATGCGCTCCAGAATAAAAGTGCGTTTCAGAATCCTGTCATCAGCACCCATCTCATTACGAAGCAAGAACATATCTCCTAGGCACTCATCTCTGACATCAAATTTATTACTACAAAATCTCACAGGCCATATTTATGTTAGACGCATCATATAACTCAAGCTCATAACTATTAACTTTATGTTGATGCATTTTACGTATAGTCTGTCACTAAATCTTTGCCGCTCCAACTGCTTGTTAAATATGATTGACATTAACACTTCATCTCGGATCGTTAACTCATCTTAGGCTCACTCCCCGGCAGGTAGATAATCTAACGATTTCTGGTTGGGTCGTGGAAGAAAATAGCCATCGACCGTGCGAGTTTTCGGGAAAACCTTGGAAAAACGGTGAAGATCAAGGGCAAAAGATTTAATAAAGGGATATGTAGTATGGCCGCTGACGATTACGGCCTGATATTGGAGTAAAAGCCAAAACGCGCGTATTGAGTCCGGGCGCCTGAGCCTGGCCCCGGAGCGCGTCAATCTGCGGGAGGTGATTGAGTCGGTGGTGCGTGTCTTCGATGGGCTTGCCCGCCAGAAAACCCTCAGCCTGCTATTGGAATTCAAGCCCGATCCGAGCGACATCGAAGTCTTGATCGACCCGCTGCGCTTCAAGCAAGTGCTGTCCAACCTCGTGAGCAACGCCATCAAGTTCACCGAACATGGGCAGGTGAAGATCAAGGTTGAGGTGCAACCGAGCCAGACACCGGAACAGGTCGAACTGAAGCTGGTGGTGGAGGACACCGGCATAGGCATCAACCGGGAAGACCAGCAGCGCCTGTTCGAGCCATTCGCCCAGGCCGACAACTCCGGGCACCTGGCCAGAAGTGGCGCCGGCCTGGGCCTGGTGATCTGCCGCAGCCTCTGCGCAATGATGGGCGGCCAGTTAAGCTTGAGCAGCGTGCCCATGGTCGGCACCCAGGTGCACGTCAACCTGAAAATGCCGCGCCTGCACCCGGTGACGACCGTGGGCGAGCATGCACCCGCCAAGCCGGCCTCTACCCCGGTACTCAATGTGCTGGTGGTAGACGACCACCCGGCGAACCGCCTGCTGATGTGCCAGCAACTGGGCTACCTGGGCCATCAGTTCACCGCCGCCGAGCACGGTGCCGCCGGGTTCCAGGCCTGGCGCCAGGAACAGTTCGACCTGGTGATCGCCGACTGCAACATGCCCATCATGAATGGCTACGAGTTAAGCCGTTCCATTCGTGAGTACGAGCAACGCGAACAGTTGGCACCCTGCGTGGTACTGGGGTTCACCGCCAATGCCCAGCCGGAAGAAAGACAACGCTGCCTGGAAGCGGGCATGGACGACTGCCTGTTCAAGCCCATCAGTCTCACGATACTGGAGCGGCAACTGGCGCAGATCACACCGCAGCCCACGAGCCAGCGCCTGGACCTGGCGTGCCTGGACGCGCTGACGGGAGGCGATCCGCAATTGAGCCGACGGTTGCTCGAAGAACTGCTGACCAGCAGCGTTCATGATCGTCAGGCACTCACCGCGCTACTGGAGCGCAAGGCGTCGCCCATGGACATCATCGAACAAGCCCACAAGATCAAGGGGGCCGCACGCATCGTCCAAGCCAATGCCCTGGCCGGGCAATGCGAAGCCCTGGAACAAGCCTGTTCCCGCGACGATGATCGGCGAGTGGTCGAGGCGGGGATCAAATCCCTGGAAAAGCTCATGCTCGAGCTGGAACGGGCGCTGCAAGTTCAACTGCATGAACTGGACAGCCAATAAGTCAGTGTAGGAGCGAGCTTGCTCGCGAAAAACTCACAGGCACCGCGTTCATTCAGGAAGCACGCGTTATCGTTGACATTTTTCGCGAGCAAGCTCCCTCCTACAAGGGCGGTATACGCTTAACTGACTGGCGTTCCCCGCCTCGCTCGCTCAGCAATCGGTCAAGCGCAGGAAAATAGCCGCCAGCTGTTCGATACCCAACTGGTCCTCGGGGGTAAAACGAGCCAGCGACGGGCTGTCGAGGTCAAGGACGCCAATCAATTGGCCGTTCTTGACCAGCGGCACCACCAATTCGCTGTTTGAAGCGCTGTCACAGGCAATGTGCCCGGCAAACGCATGCACGTCTTCCACTCGCTGGGTCTGCCGGGTCGCGGCGGCGGCGCCGCACACACCACGACCGAAAGGGATCCGCACACAGGCAATCTGGCCCTGGAATGGGCCAAGCACCAGCTCATCATTGCGATTGAGGTAGAAACCCGCCCAGTTCAGGTCGTCCAGTTGATTGAACAGGAACGCGGAGAATTGCGCACTGTTGGCGATGAAATCCCGCTCATCGGCCAGCAGCGATTCCAGTTGCGCGCACAGCAGCGCATAGCCATCCAGACCGGTGCCGGTCTGTTGCAAATCGATCATGGTTGACGCTCCAGCAATTTGAGACCCACCCAGTAACGGGCGAACTGATAGGCACAGCGGCCGTTACGGTTACCGCGGCCGGTAGCCCAGCGCACGGCGAGAATGTCGAGTTGTTCATCGCGCTGCCACTGCAGGCCGGCCTTGCCTGCAAGCTCACCGATCCAGTGTTCCACCACATCCAGGAAGTGTTCCTGGGTGAATGGATAGAACGACAGCCACAGGCCAAAACGGTCGGACAGGGCGATCTTGTCTTCCACCGCCTCGCTCGGGTGCAGTTCGCCATCCACGCGCTTCCAATTGTCGTTGTCACTCTGGTTCTCCGGCACCAGGTGACGGCGGTTGGAGGTGGCGTACAGCAATACGTTTTCCGGCGCCTGCTCCAGGGAACCATCCAGTACACTCTTGAGCACGCGATAGTCGCCTTCGCCTGCTTCGAACGAGAGGTCGTCGCAGAACAGAATGAAACGCTGCGGCAGCTTGAGCAGTTGCTCGACCACGCGCGGCAGGTCGGCCAGGTGGTCACGCTCAATTTCGATCAAGCGCAGGCCGGCCTTGGCATGCTGGGCGAGCAAGGCGCGGACCATGGAGGACTTGCCGGTGCCACGCGAACCCCATAGCAGCGCATGGTTGGCGGGTAAGCCGTCAAGAAACTGCTGGGTGTTGCGCGCCAGCGTTTCGCGTTGCTTGTCGACGCCGATCAGGTCCGACAGACGCATGTCCAGGCTCACTTGCAGCGGCAACAGGAAGCCTGTGCGGCCTTCGCGCTGCCAGCGCGCGGCCAGGCAGTGATTCCAGTCAATGGCTTGGCGCGGCGCGGGTAAGAGGGGTTCCAGGCGCGCGAGCACTGCGTCAGCCCGCTCAAGAAAGGCATTCAATCGAGAATCCACGTCTATTCCTCTGGCAAGTTCTTGTAAAAGATGGCGTATTGGCAACCCAGCGGCAGACCGCACAAGGCTGCGAAATTCGATTCATGCCGGGCAAGTCAGCATTGGTGGATGTTCAGCTATGCTTGCCGGGCGAAGGGAAACGTGAAGTGGTTCAACACTCGATGGATATCAAGTTCGCCCACCGCTTGTCTTATAAACAAGCCAGATTGACTGTGCTGGTCGGTTTCGTCTTGGGAACCTTGCTCAGTCTTATCCAAATCGGCATTGATTATGCCAGCGAAGACGCATCCATCAACCGCGAAATACGCTCGCTGATCGAAATCAGCCATAACCCCGCCTCGCGCATCGCCTATAACATTGATGCCGAACTCGCCCAGGAACTGACCCTGGGCCTGCTGCACTCCCCTGCCATTGTTCACGCCCAGTTGATCGACAACAACGGCGTGGTGCTGGCCGACGTCGACCGGCCGCGCAAGGAAAGCCATTATCGGCCCGTCAGCGATTTTCTGTTTGGCGCCAACCGTCCATTCGAGGACCGTCTGTACCTCAGCCACATGCCCGACGAATCCCTCGGCGTGTTGCGCCTGGATGTAGACACCTACGCGTTCGGCAGCCGCTTCCTGCGCCGCGCCGAGGTCACGTTGCTCAACGGTTTTATCCGCAGCCTGCTGTTGACCGGGATCCTGCTGGGCTTGTTCTACGTCATGCTCACCCAGCCGCTGGTGCGCATTATTCGAGCGTTGAGCACGCGCCGACAGGCGCGCCTGGACTGCCCGCCGGGACATGAGCATGACGAAATCGGTGTGCTGGTCAACGTTGCCAACCAGCAGTTCGAAAACATGGAAACCGAGATTCAGCAGCGTCGCCATGCCGAGAATCGTCTCACCGAATACCTGGGTCAGCTTGAGGACATCGTTTCTGCGCGCACCCTTGAGCTCAAGACCAGCAACCAACGCTTGAGCCAGTTCAATGATGAACTGGAGGCTGCCAGATTGACCGCGCTGGAAATGGCCCAGGCGCGGGCGGCGTTCCTGGCCAACATGAGCCATGAAATCCGCACCCCGCTCAATGGCCTGCTGGGCATGATTGCCCTGTCGCTGGACAGCTCGCTCAATGCCGAGCAGCGCCAGCAACTGTCCATCGCCCATGACTCCGGCAAGGTCCTGGTGGAGTTGCTCAACGATATCCTCGACTTGTCCAAGTTCGACGCCGGTCAACTGGAGCTTGAGCGTATCGCGTTCGACCTGGGCTCACTGGTGGAAGACACCGCCAACCTGCTGTCGCAAAACGCCGCACCCAGCGTGGAACTGACCTGCCTGATCGACCCGCTGTTTCCTGCCCAGGTGATTGGCGATCCGACGCGGGTACGGCAAATCGTCAGTAACCTGCTGTCCAATGCCTTGAAGTTCACCCGCTTCGGCCGCGTCGATGTGCGCCTGAGCCAACACGGTGATGGCGTACGCATCGAGGTCTGCGATACCGGCATCGGCATTGCCCAGGACGCGCAGGTGAAGATTTTCCAGCCGTTTACCCAGGCCGGCGCCGGTATCACGCGCCAATTTGGCGGCACGGGCCTGGGGCTCGCATTGACCCATAACCTGTGCGATGCCATGCAGGGCCGCTTGAGTATCAGTTCGGAGGTCGGCTTCGGCAGCCAGTTCTGCGTCGACCTGCCGCTGCCCACCCACTTGCCGGCGGTGGCTCAAGTACCACTGGCGGGCGACGTGATCGTCATTACCAACCCAAGCAGTGGCCTGGGAGAGTTGCTCACCCTGCTGCTGCCCCACTGGGGGTTGGCGCCGCGTTGTTATTCCATGGAAGACGACCTGAGCGGACAGCATCCCGACCTGTTGATCACCGATTGCCCGGAGTGCCTGTTCCGCCTGAGGATGGGCATTACCGCGCCGATCCTGGTAGTAACGGCCTATGGCAATTTCATGCCCGGCGAAGAAGTCGCGGCGCTGGCACCGCTGCAGCAACAGGCACGCCCGCTGAGCCGTAACGCGCTCTATCAGATCCTGCAGCGTAATTTGCACAGCGACACGCAACCGATGGCGGACCCTGTCCGCATCGACGCCACGTCACTCAGCCATCGCGCGCGTATCCTGCTGGTGGAGGACAACCCGGTCAATCAACTGGTGGCCAAGGGCATGCTCGGCAAGCTTGGCTGCGAGGTCATTGTGGCCGCCCATGGTGGCGAAGCCCTCAAGTGGCTTGAGGACCAGCGTTTCGATCTGGTGTTGATGGACTGCAACATGCCCGTGATGAACGGCTACGAAGCGAGCCGGCAGATTCGCCGGAGCGGCCGCTGGCCAGACCTGCCGATCGTTGCCTTGACCGCCAACGCCCTCGCCGAAGAGCGTGAACGTTGCCGTGCGGCGGGGATGAATGACTACCTGGCCAAGCCGTTTCGCCGTGAAGAACTCAAAGCCCTGCTGGACCTGTGGGTGCCTGAGACGACAAGCCTCTGACTGGGGCCGGCATCGGTCATTTGAGCAGCGCTTCGATCTCCTGGCTCAGATCCTGAGGCTTGGTGGTCGGTGCAAAACGCTTGACCTGCCTGCCATCACGCCCGATGAGGAACTTGGTGAAATTCCATTTGATATTCTTTGAGCCCAGCAGCCCCGGCGCCTGCTTTTTCAGCTGCACGAACAGCGGGTGGGCGTCGCTGCCGTTGACGTCGATCTTTTTGAACAAAGGGAAACTGACGCCGAAGTTCAGCTCGCAGAACTCGGCAATCGCGCCTTCGTTGCCCGGCTCCTGCTTGCCGAACTGATTGCACGGAAAGCCCAGCACCACCAGGCCCTGGTCCTTGTATTGCTGCCAGAGTTGTTCCAGGCCCTTGTACTGCGGGGTGAAACCACATTTGCTGGCGGTATTGACCACCAGGATGGCCTTGCCGGCAAAATCGGCCAAGGTCTTTTGCTCACCCTTGATGGTGGTGCAAGGGATGCTCAGCAGGTTGTCGCTCATGGCAGTGACTCTGGCAAAGGGGAAGCAGAAAGATAGTACGCAATTGAATTGTGTACAAACTAATAAGCGGGAATGATGACGCCCCATCAACCAGCCCCCAATGTGAATGCCAGTCAATAAAGGCTTTTTGTAGGAGCGAGCTTGCTCGCGAAAAACTGACAGTCACCGCGCTCATTCAGAAAGCACGCATTATCGTCGACATTTTTCGCGAGCAAGCTCGCTCCTACAAAGGGCGATGTACGCTTAACGGACTGGCATTCCCACATTGTGGCCGAACACGTGTTCTCTCAGCGCGGCACCAGGTCCAGGCACACCGAGTTGATGCAGTAACGCAGGCCGGTCGGCGGCGGGCCGTCCGGGAACACGTGCCCCAGGTGTGCATCGCATTTGGCGCAGGTGACTTCGGTGCGGATCATGCCGTGGCTGACATCGCGAATCTCAACCATGGCACTGTCGGCAATCGGCTCGTAGAAGCTGGGCCAGCCGCAGCCTGAATCGAACTTGGCCTTGGAATCGAACAGCGGCTCATTGCAGCAAATGCAGTGATACACGCCGTCGGTCTTGGTTTCGTTGTACTTGCCGCTGAAAGGTCGCTCAGTGCCTTTGAGACGGCACACGTTGTACTGCTCCGGATCGAGCATGGCTTTCCATTCTTCAACGGTTTTCTGCAGCTTTTCCATGGGTACACCTCGGCAACTGAAAAACCCTGATCTGTGTCTTTTCCGTGGATCAGGCGGCACGTATGATTGCGCCTCTTCAAAACGCCAGTCTGGCACCCGCGCCACCGGCATTCAAACGTATTTAAGGTGCGGGCCGCGCAGGATTCACAGTACGGTAGTGCCCACGCCGTCTGGATCGTTCATTTTCAGGATCACATCGCCATGCAGGTCAGCAAATCGAACAAGCTCGCCAACGTCTGCTACGACATTCGCGGCCCGGTGCTCAAGCACGCCAAACGCCTGGAAGAGGAAGGCCACCGCATCCTCAAGCTGAACATCGGCAACCCGGCGCCCTTTGGTTTCGAAGCGCCCGACGAAATCCTCCAGGACGTGATCCGCAACCTGCCCACGGCCCAGGGCTACAGCGACTCCAAAGGCCTGTTCAGCGCGCGCAAGGCGGTGATGCAGTATTACCAGCAGAAGCAGGTGGAAGGTGTCGGGATTGAGGACATCTACCTGGGCAATGGCGTGTCCGAGCTGATCGTGATGTCGCTGCAGGCGCTGCTCAACAACGGCGACGAAGTGCTGGTGCCCGCGCCGGACTACCCATTGTGGACCGCCGCCGTGACCCTGGCCGGTGGCCACCCGGTGCATTACCTCTGCGACGAAGGTGCCGACTGGTTCCCTGACCTGGCCGATATCAAGGCCAAGATCACCCCGAACACGAAGGCCCTGGTGATCATCAACCCGAACAACCCCACCGGTGCCGTGTATTCCAGGGAAGTGCTGCTGGGCATGCTTGAACTGGCACGCCAACACAACCTGGTGGTGTTCTCCGACGAGATCTACGACAAGATCCTCTACGATGACGCCGTCCACGTATGCACCGCTTCCCTGGCACCCGACCTGCTGTGCCTGACCTTCAACGGTTTGTCCAAGTCCTACCGCGTCGCGGGCTTCCGCTCCGGCTGGATCGCCATTTCCGGGCCCAAGCACAACGCCCAGAGCTATATCGAAGGCATCGACATGCTGGCCAATATGCGCCTGTGCGCCAACGTGCCGAGCCAGCACGCGATCCAGACCGCCCTCGGCGGCTACCAGAGCATCAACGATCTGGTCCTGCCCCAGGGGCGCCTGCTGGAGCAGCGCAACCGTACCTGGGAGCTGCTCAACGCCATCCCGGGCGTCAGCTGCGTGAAGCCCATGGGGGCGTTGTACGCGTTCCCGCGGATTGACCCGAAAGTCTGCCCGATCCTCAACGACGAAAAATTCGTGCTCGACCTGCTGCTGTCGGAAAAGCTGCTGGTAGTGCAAGGCACCGCGTTCAACTGGCCGTGGCCGGACCACTTCCGCGTGGTGACCCTACCGCGCGTGGATGAGCTGGATATGGCCATCGGTCGCATCGGCAACTTCCTCAAGTCCTATCGCCAGTAAGGAAAATGTGGCTGTACGACCTTCATTTGGTCGTACAGCGATTATCTGGCAACACTTCTTTGGCAAGGGCGGCCTCGGCGCCGACGATGGCACCGCGCCAGCCGCCCTGCCCCAGTGTTAACGGGCTGTTCGACACGCCTGGCGGCTAATCGACAGGGGATTGGATGTGGGAAAATCCCTTCAACGCGCTACATTTTCGCTGTAGGACACAGTTTGAAATAGTCGCCCGGTTGAATCACCCCAGGCCGCACCTTATATACCCCGCAGTAAGCGACATATTAAGCATGAGGAGAATTCTACAACCATGATGCGCATCCTGCTGTTCTTGGCCACTAACCTGGCAGTCGTACTGATTGCCAGCGTCACCCTGAGCCTTTTTGGCTTCAATGGGTTCATGGCGGCCAACGGGGTTGATCTGAACCTCAATCAGCTGCTGATTTTCTGTGCGGTCTTTGGTTTTGCCGGTTCGCTGTTCTCGCTGTTCATCTCCAAGTGGATGGCGAAAATGAGCACCAGCACCCAGATCATCACTCAACCACGCACTCGCCATGAACAATGGCTGATGCAAACCGTGGAGCAGTTGTCTCAAGAAGCAGGCATCAAAATGCCCGAGGTGGGGATTTTCCCTGCTTACGAGGCCAACGCCTTTGCCACCGGCTGGAACAAGAACGACGCACTGGTCGCCGTCAGCCAGGGCCTGCTGGAGCGTTTCTCGCCGGACGAAGTCAAAGCGGTGCTGGCCCACGAGATCGGCCACGTGGCCAATGGCGACATGGTCACCCTCGCGCTGGTACAGGGCGTGGTGAACACCTTCGTGATGTTCTTCGCACGGATCATCGGCAACTTCGTCGACAAGGTGATCTTCAAGAATGAAGAAGGCCGCGGTATCGCCTACTTCGTGGCAACCATCTTCGCCGAGCTGGTGCTGGGTTTCCTGGCCAGCGCCATCGTGATGTGGTTCTCGCGTAAACGTGAGTTCCGCGCAGACGAAGCCGGCGCACGCCTGGCGGGCACCAGCGCGATGATCGGCGCACTGCAGCGCCTGCGCTCCGAACAAGGCCTGCCGGTGCATATGCCGGACAGCCTGACCGCCTTTGGTATCAACGGTGGCATCAAGCAAGGCCTGGCGCGCATGTTCATGAGCCACCCACCGCTGGAAGAGCGGATTGACGCATTGCGTCGTCGCGGCTGACAGCATCGGGCAAGACAAAAGGGGCGATTGAATCGCCCCTTTTTTGCGGGCGTGATTCAGGCCCTGGTCAACCGGTAAACCCGCTCGTCAAGGCGGGTGACGCCGTCCTGAACAAACTTCCAGCTTTCGCCGAGAATGTCCTGCTCTTCGAGCCTGTCCAATGCCCAGTGCTCGCCCAGCAATACGCGCACTTCAGCATCGCTGACGGCAAAAGGCGGCCCGGCCTTTTGCACCTGGTCGTAATCGAGCGTAACCAGCAGGCCCTGGCAACCACGGCCCAGCAAGGCAGTGAGGCGCTCGGCGTATTGGGCGCGCATCAGCGGCGGCAACGCGATCAACGCTGCGCGGTCATACAGGGCGCTGCAACCAGCGACTATCTGTGCGTCGAGCGCGAAGAAATCGCCACACCACACCTCGATCAAGCCCGCCTGGTACACCTTGAAGTCGCCCCTTCGGCTGATCTGCGGCGCCAGCCCCTGCTCGCTGAAAAACGCCTCAACCGCCTGCTCGGACAGTTCCACCCCCATCACGTGGCAGCCCTGACTGGCCAGCCATACCAGATCCAGGCTTTTGCCACACAACGGCACCAGCACCTTGGCCCCGTCCACCAGCTCCAACTGCGGCCAATGCCGCTGCAGATAGGGGTTGACCTCGGGCAAATGAAAGCCAATCTGGTTGCGGGCCCAACGCTCCTGCCAAAACTCAGGCTGCATAAATCACCTCGAAAATTCGATCAAAAAGCACTAAAACTTATATTAGATTTTGATTGATGATCTGACTGAAGATGGGCCTATGTTAACGCTCAGGACTCCTATTATGCTCCCCAGCCTGTTTATCTCGCACGGTTCCCCCATGCTCGCCCTGCAACCCGGCGCGAGCGGCCCGGCGTTGCAACGCCTGGCGGCCGAGTTGCCGCGCCCGAAGGCGATTGTGGTGGTATCGGCGCATTGGGAAAGCCAGGAGTTGCTGGTCAGTGGCGCCAGCGCACCCGAGACCTGGCATGACTTTGGGGGGTTCCCGCGCGAGCTGTTTGCCGTGCAGTATCCCGCGCCGGGCGACCCACGGCTGGCCGCTGAAATCGTCGAATTGCTGCATGCCGATGGCCTGGGTGCGCACATCGATGAGCACCGCCCCTTCGACCATGGCACCTGGGTGCCCCTGTCGCTGATGTACCCGGCGGCGGATATCCCGGTGGTGCAAGTGTCGCTGCCCAGCCGCATGGGCCCGGCCCTGCAGAGCCGGGTCGGGCGGGCGCTCGCCGGCCTGCGCGAGCGAGGTGTGCTGCTGATCGGTTCTGGCAGCATCACCCATAACCTGGGCGAGCTGGATTGGCGCGCAGGGCCTGAAACCATCACGCCATGGGCGCTGGAGTTTCGCGACTGGGTCGTCGACAAGCTGGCGGCCAATGACGACGCAGCCTTGCATGACTATCGCCGCCAGGCGCCACACGCCGTGCGCAGCCATCCCAGCGATGAGCACTTGCTGCCGCTGTACTTCGCGCGGGGGGTGGGCGGAGATTTCAGCGTGGCGCACCAGGGCTTCACACTGGGCGCGCTTGGAATGGATATCTATCGTTTTGGCTGACGCAGCCCCTCTCACCACAATCGAGTGCCGGCCATAAATCCCAGGCAAAAAAAATCCCCGAACCAGTCGGGGATTTTTTATGTGCGATCAATCAGCCTGACGGCGGATCAATCTTCGCGGTAGCGACGCAGCTTCAACTGCTTACCGGCAACGCGAGTGTCTTTCAACTTGGCCAGCAGTTTTTCCAGGCCGTCTTCCGGCAGCTCCACCAGGGAGAAGCTGTCACGCACCTGGATGCGACCGATGGCTTCACGTGCCAGGCCACCCTCGTTGAGGATAGCGCCCAGCAGGTTCTTGGCCGCGATACCGTCACGCGCGCCCAGCGCGGTACGGCAACGGGCACGGCCTTCGGCCAATGGGACCGGAGCGCGACGCTCACGATCACCACGGTCTGGACGGTCGCCGGTACGCTCTGGACGATCACCGCGTGGCGCGTTGTTCGGTACCAGTGGGCGTTCTTTCTCAATGGCCGCCAGGGTCAGGGCCTGACCGTTGGTGGCTTTGCGCAGCAACGCTGCAGCCAGGGCACGGGGGGTGCAACCGATATCGGCGGTCAGGCGGTCCAGCAGGTCGCCGTGGGTCGATTCAGCGTCAGCCACCAGTGGCGCCAGGCTGTTGGTCAGTTTCTTGATGCGCGCATCGAGAACGGCCTGGGCATCCGGCAGACGGACTTCGGCAACTTTCTGGCCGGTTACACGCTCGATCACTTGCAGCATGCGGCGCTCACGTGGAGTGACCAGCAGCAGCGCACGACCTTCGCGACCGGCACGGCCGGTACGGCCGATACGGTGAACGTAGGATTCCGGATCGTAAGGCATGTCAACGTTGAACACGTGGGTGATACGTGGAACGTCGAGGCCACGGGCAGCAACGTCGGTCGCTACAACGATGTCCAGGCGGCCATCCTTGAGGGAGTCGATCACGCGCTCACGCTGGTTCTGGGCAATGTCACCGTTCAGCGCAGCGGCCTTGTAGCCTTTGGCTTCCAGGGCACTGGCCAGGTCCAGGGTCGCTTGCTTGGTGCGCACGAACATGATCAGGGCGTCGAAGTCTTCGACTTCCAGCAGGCTCAATACAGCCGAGGTCTTCTGGTCAGCGTGAACCAACAGGTGAGCCTGTTCGATCGCGGTGACAGTCTGGGTCTTGGTCTGGATCTTCACGTGTTGCGGATCGCGCAGGTGGCGTTCGGCAATGGCACGGATCGACTGCGGCAGGGTGGCCGAGAACAGCACGGTCTGACGGGTCGGTGGCAGTGCCTTGAAGATGACTTCCAGGTCATCCATGAAGCCCAGCTTCAACATTTCGTCGGCTTCGTCCAGAACCAGATGGTTCACGGTCGACAGCACTTTCTCGTCACGACGCAGGTGGTCGCACAGACGGCCCGGGGTGGCGACAACGATCTGTGCGCCGTTACGGATGGCTTTCAGTTGTGGGCCCATGGGCGCGCCGCCGTAAACGGCCACAACGGTTACACCTGGCATTTGCTTGGCGTAGGTTTCGAAAGCGGTTGCTACTTGCAGCGCCAACTCACGGGTTGGCGCCAGGATCAGGGCTTGCGGCTCGCGCTTGGCAGGATCGATGCAATGCAGAATAGGCAGGGCGAACGCGGCGGTTTTACCGGTACCGGTTTGCGCCTGGCCAATCATGTCCTGGCCGGCCATGATGATCGGGATCGATTGCTGCTGAATAGCCGAAGGTTCTTCGTAGCCAGTCGCGATGACTGCGGCGAGAATGTTCGGGTTAAGATTAAAAGCGGCGAAGCCGCCGGTTTCCTGGGTCATGGGTCTGCCTCTAAGTGCATCCGCAAAGACCCATGCTCCAAAGCTGCGCATGCCGTGTTGAGACTCAAGAGTCGCCCTGGCTGCTTTGTCGGCGGGGATTTGCGAAAACGAATGAATGAAAAAGATTCGTCAAGGAAGAGTCCGCTGTGCGGACGTGCAGCCGAAGCTGACTTCGGGGAATTGCGCTACCTAAACGCGGCCCGGTTAAAGGCCGGCGCGCACTATACCGGAAATAGCTGAAAAAGGGAGCTTTTTTTATCGAAAAGCACTGAGAAACCGTGCTGCGACACAGCCTTTGCAGATAACTGCGCCAGGGTCTATTTTTCACAAGCCCGGCCCTGTTGGTCATCACGCTTAAACGGTTCACCTGTCCAGACCGTCCCTTTGGTCTGAAACCTTACCCGCGCCCGAGGGCACACCCGATGAATCAAGCCAGCACCAGCCGCGTCAGCCGTGAACTTCAGGGTCATGTCCTGCTGTTGGGACTGGACCGGGTGGCCAAGCGCAATGCTTTCGACCTGGATCTGCTCAACGAACTGAGCATGGCCTATGGCGAATTTGATCGAAACGATGACGCGCGGGTTGCCGTGGTGTTTGCCCATGGCGACCACTTCACCGCCGGGCTCGACCTGGCCAACGTCAGCGGGGTAATGGCCGGAGGCTGGCAACCGCCCCTGGGTGGCTGCGATCCCTGGGGCGTGTTCGCCGGCCCCAGGGTCAATAAGCCGGTGATCGTTGCCGTCCACGGCTACTGCCTGACCATCGGCATCGAACTGATGCTGGCGGCGGATATCAACCTTTGCGCCAGCAACACTCGCTTCGCGCAGATGGAAGTGCAGCGTGGGATCTTTCCGTTCGGCGGCGCGACATTACGCTTTCATCAGATCGCCGGCTGGGGCAATGCAATGCGCTGGTTGCTGACCGGCGATGAATTTGACGCCCATGAAGCCCTGCGCCTGGGCCTGGTGCAGGAAGTGATGGCCAGCGAAGACCTGCTGCCGCGCGCCATCGAGTTGGCCAATCGCATCGCACGCCAGGCGCCGCTTGGGGTGCAGGCAACGCTGATGTCGGCGCGACTGGCACACAGGGAAGGTGAGACCGTAGCGGCGGCCGCATTGCCGCCGACGGTGGATAAATTGCTCAACAGCGAGGATGCCAAGGAAGGCGTGCGGGCGATGATCGAGAAGCGCCCGGGCGTGTTCAAGGGTATTTGACTTGGCCATACCGCCTAATGGGCCATAGGCATCTACACAACTCTGCAGCGCCCAACCCTAACCACGATGCGCAGCGAGTCGCCGGTAACCACGATGCGAAGCGAGCCGCCCTTGATCTTGATCTGCTTTTGATCTCAGGCGCCCCGTTAAACCACGCTGGCCGAACGCAGGCTTGAAT
>NZ_CVTU01000110.1:7135-21553 GCF_900004965.1 Pseudomonas sp. 44 R 15 | reverse complement strand
TACTTTTGCGCTTTTCAAAAGTGAGCCGCTGTAAAAGCGGAACCCATAGCAGCCGTTACCGCAGAAACGGATATGTACTCAACCCAATCCAACACCCTGGTCGGCCCAGAGGCCGCCATCGGCGGCAAGCCCCCTCCCACACTTGAATGTATTCACAAATCAAAATGTGGCAGGGCCAGTGCGACGATTCGACTTGCCCCCGATGAGGCCGGCACAGACGACTAAGTCGCCGGCCGAATCGCCTTGATCAACGCCTGCAACGAATACCCCAGACGCGGCGCCAAGGCTTCTGCACGGACCACCAGCGCCTCCAGGTCCAACTCCTGATCCAGCTCCGAAGGCACCAGCAGAATCACATTGCCCTCCTTCACCGGCAGTTCCCAGTAATGCCGGTGATACAACCCGCGCAACAACGCTGCGCCCAGCGGCTTGCCGTCATCGGTGGCCCACTGGTTGATCACCAGCCAGCCGCCCGGGTTGAGCTTCTTCTGGCAGTTCTCGAGGAACGTCCAGGCCAGATGGCCGACGCCCGGCCCCACATCGGTGTACAAGTCGACGAAGATCAGATCGGCCGGTTCAGCGCTGTCGAGCAATTGCAGGGCATCGCCGATGCGGATATACAGGCGTGGATCATCGTCCAGCCCCAAATACTCCATCGCCAGGCGCGGTACGTCGGGGCGCAGCTCGATGGCTTCAACATCGTCAAGCGTCAAGAACCTGAGGCATGCCTGGGTCAACGTGCCGGCGCCCAGGCCGAGGAACAGCGCACTCTCCGGCTGCTCATGGCACAACGCCCCGATCAACATCGCGCGGGTATAGTCATACTCCAGCCAGCTCGGGTCGGCGGTGAACACACAACTTTGCTCGATGGCGTCGCCAAATTCGAGAAAACGGTAATCGGCCACTTCCAGCACACGGATCATGCCGAAATCATCATGGACTTCGGCCAGCAGGCGCTCCACACGCTCCTCGCTCATCACTACTCCTAACGGGTTGGCTGCAGGGCAAAGTGCGCGATTGTCGGCCAAGCGACGTCGGCAGGTCACGCACTAATTGCTGCTAACATTGGCGTCCGAACTTCAACCTACCCAACGAGTGCATGATGAGCCAACCCTGGAGCCCCGACAGCTGGCGTGCCCTGCCTATCCAGCAGCAACCCCGCTACCCGGATGCTGCGCACCTGCAGCGAGTGGAGCAGAGCCTGGCCAGTTACCCGCCGCTGGTGTTTGCCGGGGAAGCCCGCGAATTGCGTCGTCAGTTTGCCGAAGTGACCCAGGGTCGCGCCTTCCTGCTGCAAGGCGGTGACTGCGCCGAGAGCTTTGCCGAGTTCTCCGCCGCGAAAATCCGTGACACCTTCAAGGTGCTGCTGCAGATGGCGATTGTCATGACCTTCGCCGCCGGCTGCCCGGCGGTCAAAGTCGGGCGCATGGCAGGCCAGTTCGCCAAACCGCGCTCGTCCAACGATGAAACCATCGACGGCGTCACCCTGCCCGCCTACCGCGGCGATATCGTCAATGGCATCGGCTTCGACGAAAAAAGCCGCGTACCGGACCCGGACCGCCTGCTGCAGAGCTACCACCAGTCCACCGCGACCCTCAACCTGCTGCGCGCCTTTGCCCAAGGCGGCTTCGCCGACCTGCACCAGGTGCACAAGTGGAACCTGGACTTTATCGCCAACTCCGCGCTGGCCGAGAAATACAGCCAACTGGCTGACCGCATCGACGAAACCCTGGCCTTCATGCGCGCCTGCGGCATGGACGACTCGCCGCAGCTGCGCGAGACCAGCTTCTTCACCGCTCACGAAGCGTTGCTGCTCAACTATGAAGAAGCCTTTGTACGTCGCGACAGCCTGACCAACGACTACTACGACTGCTCGGCCCATATGCTCTGGATTGGCGACCGTACCCGGCAGTTGGATGGCGCCCATGTCGAATTCCTGCGCGGGGTGAACAACCCGATCGGGGTCAAGGTCGGCCCGAGCATGAACCCCGACGACCTGATCCGTCTTATCGATATTCTCAACCCGGACAACGACCCTGGCCGCTTGAACCTGATCGCACGCATGGGCGCCAATAAGGTGGGCGACCACCTGCCCGGGCTGATTCGCGCCGTACAGCGCGAAGGCAAGCAAGTGCTGTGGAGCAGCGACCCGATGCATGGCAACACCATCAAGGCCAGCAGCGGTTACAAGACCCGCGACTTTGCGCAGATCCTTGGCGAAGTGAAGGAGTTCTTCCAGGTCCACCAGGCTGAAGGCAGCTATGCCGGCGGCATTCATATCGAGATGACCGGGCAGAACGTCACCGAATGCATCGGCGGCGCACGGCCGATCACCGAAGACGGTTTGTCGGACCGCTATCACACCCACTGCGACCCGCGGATGAACGCCGATCAGTCCCTGGAACTGGCGTTCCTGATTGCCGAAACCCTGAAACAGGTCAAGCGCTAGATGGGTGTCGACTGGACTGACGCCAATCGGGGGCAAGCCCCCTCCCACATGTGGAGCGTATTCCCCTGTGGGAGGGGCTTGCCCCCGATGGCGCCCTAAAGCCCAGCATCCATCTTGAGCATTGCCAAACGTAACCGCGCAGCACTCGGCCGCTGGCAATTGAGCTTGACCTGTTGCAGCCCCAGCCAATCGGCCATCTGCCGCAGGTTCAGCGCCAACGCCAGCATGCCCGGCTCGTCCAGGCCCTGCTCCTCCTCGTGCACCGCATGCACCGCCAGGCAGCCGTTGGCCCGCTCGGCGCGCACATCAACGCGCGCAGCGATCCGCTCGTTGTGCAAAAACGGCAGGACGTAGTAGCCGTACACCCGCTTGTGTTGGGGGGTGTAGATTTCCAGGCGGTACCTGAAATCGAACAGGCGCTCGGTACGGGCACGCTCCCAGATCAACGAATCAAAGGGCGACAGCAACGCGCTGGCCGGCACGTTGCGTGGCACTTTCGGCGCGGGCAGGCAGTACGCCGATTGCTTCCAGCCCTGCACCCGACAGCTCAGCAACTGTCCCTCCTCGACCAACTCAGCCAGGCGCTGGCGACTGTCGACGGGGTCGAGGCGGAAGTAATCGCGCAGGTCTTTTTCAGTGGCCACGCCCAATGCGCCGGCGCTGTGCACCAACAAGCCGCGCAGGGCCTCGGCTTCGCTCACGACGGTTTGAAGGATTTCGCCGGGGATCACTCGCTCCGGCAAATCGTACAGGCGCTCAAACCCGCGCCGCCCGGCCACGGTGACCAGACCGGCCGCGAACAGCCATTCCAGCGCATGTTTCTCGTCACTCCAATCCCACCAGGGCCCGGCGCGCTCTTCACGGGTCGACAGGCTGCCCGCACCTAAGGCGCCCTGCTGTTCGACAGCCTGCAGAACGCGCTGGACCGTGTCCTGCCGCTCCCGCCCGAACCGCGCCATTTGCGCGTAAATCCCCTGGCCCTGCCTGGCCCGCTCCATGCGCCAGCGCATCAAGGGGTACATCGCCATGGGCAGCAGCGAGGCCTCATGCCCCCAGTATTCGAACAGCGAGCGCCGTCGCCCCTGGCTCCAGGCGGCCTGTTCCAGAATCAAGGGGGAATAATTGCCCAGTCGAGAAAACAGCGGCAGGTAATGGGAACGCACCACCGCATTGACCGAGTCGATCTGCAGCACGCCAAGGCGTTCGATCAGGCGGTTGAGGTGTGCGGCTTTTATCTGCGCCGGCGGCTGGCGCCCGGAAAAGCCCTGGGCCGCCAGCGCCATGCGGCGTGCCTGCTTGAGGGAAAAGGAGAGGACGGCGGGCATGGATGGCTCCTTGAATGCTCGCGCCTACCCTACTGCATCCGAAGTCACTTGCGCAGCGGGTCATCCCAGAAATGCCGGTGGATCTCCTGCTCCACGTCGACACGGTTGAGCCCGATATCCTTAAGCGCATCATCACTCATGCCCGCCAGCATCCGGCGTTCGCGATGCAACGCCGGCCAACGCGAAATGCTGCGAAGAAGCCCTGACAACGGCGACCTTGCCATCGACCCATGATCTTTTTGACCTTTCATCTTCTCGCCCTCCAGTGGGGATGACGCGAGTGTGTGCCTGCGCCTATGATCAATCCAACGAATGTTTCTTATGCAATACATCTTGGAGATTGATCAATTGTCGACTTACCCGAGCATCGACACGGAAGTGCTGCGCACCTTCGTCGCCATCGCCGATCAGGGCGGTTTTACCCGCGCAGGGGAACTGGTCAACCGCACCCAATCGGCGGTGAGCATGCAAATGAAACGTCTGGAAGAAGACGTGCTGCAGCGCAAGCTGTTCGAACGCGACGGCCGTCAGGTGCGGCTGACGCCTGAGGGCCAGGTATTGCTGGGCTATGCGCGGCGCATCCTGAAACTGCACAGCGAAGTGTTCAACACCCTGCGCGAGCCGCATATGGTGGGGTTGGTGCGCATCGGCACGCCGGACGATTACGTGATGCGCTTCCTGCCGGGCATTCTCAAGCAGTTTTCCAAGGCCTATCCGCTGATCCAGATCGAGCTGCACTGCGAGTCGTCAACGGTGCTGATGCAGAGACGGGACCTGGCCTTGACCGTCATCAGCCGCGAGCCCGGCAACGATCTCGGTGAATTCCTGCGCACTGAGCGCATGGTGTGGGCCGCCGCGCCGTGTTTTTGCGTGGACGAGCACGAGTCCCTGCCCCTGGCGGTTTCCGGCGGCGACTGCCTCTACACGCAGTGGGCCCAGGCCGCGCTGGATACGGCTGGACGGGATTATCGCCTGGCCTATCACAGCTCCAATGGCGCGGCGATCCTGGCAGTGGTCAGTGCCGGCCTGGCGGCGATGGTCAGCATGGAAAGCCTGGTGTCCCAGGACCTGCGCGTGCTCGGCAGCGACGAAGGCTTCCCGCCTTTGCCGTCGATGAACCTGCGCTTGCTGCGCAACCCGCAAATGACGTCGCCCATTACCGAATGCCTGGCCGAATACATTCTCGAAGGGTTCAGACTTTAAACGTCAGCATCACCGCGCACACCGCCAGAAAACCGCAGAACAGGCCACGTAACACCCGCTCGGGCAGTGCATGAGCGACTTTCACGCCCCAACTGATGCTGAGCAGGCCGCCCACGGCCAACGGCACGCCGATCAGCCAGTCCACTTCGTGATGCCAGGCGTAAGTGACCAGGGTCACGCCGGTGCTGGGCAGCGCCAGCGCCAGGGACAAGCCCTGGGCGACCACCTGGCTGGTGCCGAAAACGCTGGTAAGCACCGGCGTGGCCACCACCGCGCCACCGACACCGAACAATCCGCCCATGGCGCCTGACGCTGCGCCGAGTACGCCCAGCCACGGCCAGGAATAGCGCATTTGCGCCGTCGGCGGTGCGTTACGGGTGAACATGCGCAACAGGTTGTAGGCTGCCAGTACCACCAAAAAGACGATAAACCCGATCCGCATCGCGCCGGCATCCAGGCCTACCGCCCAAATTGAACCCAGCCATGCGAAGCTGAAGCCCATCACACCCAGCGGCAAGGCGTGGCGCAGTTCAATGCGGTTGCGCTGGTGATACCGCCACAGGGCCAGCATCACATTGGGCACCACCATCACCAGCGCGGTGCCTTGGGCGATCTGCTGATCAAGCCCGAACAGCACACCCAGCACCGGGATGGCGATCAGTCCGCCGCCAATACCAAACAAGCCGCCTACTGTGCCCAGGGCCGCGCCCAATACCAGGTACATCGCCAGATCCACCACCGCTCGCTACTCCACAAATCCTGAGTGTTGCATGCTACGCAGTCCGCTATGGCGCGCAAAGGCACAGCAACGCACAATGGCTGTGCCAAACTCGCACAAGCATGGACCCATGAATCCCAATACGTTGACCGACCAGTTGAGCCTGTTTCTCGATGTGCTGGAAAGCGGCAGCTTTTCCGCCGCTGCGCGCCGCTATCCGTTAACCCCCTCGGCAGTGGCGCGGCGTATCGACAGTTTGGAGAACGCTGTCGGCAGCCGCCTGTTCCAGCGCAGCACCCATGCCGTGGTCCCTACCCCGGCCGGACTGGCCTTTGCCGAGCGGGCGCGACGGATTGTCGGCGAGTTGCAGCTGGCGCGCGCCGAAGCCGTGTCCCTGAGCCATGCGCCCGAAGGCCTGATCCGCGTGGACGCACCGGCGGCGTTCGGGCGACGGCACTTGGCGCCCGTGATCGCAGATTTCCTGCAGGTGTACCCAGGGCTGGATGTACAGCTGCATTTGATCGACAGTTTTGTCGATATGCAGGGCGCGCACCTGGGCAAGGTCGACCTGGTGCTGCGCGCCGGGCATATTGCCGACACGCGTCTGATCGCCACGCCGCTTGCCAGTATCGTGCGCATTGCCTGCGCCAGCCCGGCTTACCTGAAAAGCCGAGGCACGCCAACGCACCCGCGGGAACTGAGCGAGCACGACGGCCTGGACTGGGACGGGTTGGCGCCGATGTTCGCCTGGCGCTTCGAACTGGACGGGCGCCGTGCCATCTATCGCCCTCGTCGTATCCGCATGAGTGCCAACAATGCCGAGGCCCTGCTCTCCGGCGCCCTGGCAGGGCTGGGCATTGCGCACCTGCCTACGTGGCTGGCCAGCGAATACCTAGTGCGCGGTGAACTCTTGCCACTGTTTTGTGAAAGCGGCTTGCCGAACCCGGAAACCGCCGGCATCTATGCGCTACGCCTGGAACAGCAACCCAATGCACGCAGCCGGTTGCTGCTGGAATACCTGAAGTCCCGTTTCAGCCCGGTGCCGCCCTGGGATCTGGCATTGCAAAGCGGCCTGGTCTGACCGTGCGCGCAGAATTACCTGGCGCATTAAAGATTTGCCCGCTAGATTCCCGTCATACCGGCTTTTCGAGGCACCGCCATGAGCAAAAATCCAACCCCCTGTGAATCCTTGATGCTGGATAACCAGCTGTGTTTCGCATTGCATTCCACCTCGCTGCTGATGACCAAGGCATACAAACCTCTCCTTCAGGCCCTCGGCCTGACCTATCCGCAGTACCTGGCCATGATGGTGTTGTGGGAAGAAGACGGTTTGACCGTGGGTGAAATCAGCAGCCGCCTGCTCACCGACCCCGGCTCCCTGACGCCTTTGCTCAAGCGCCTGGAAGCCGAAAGCCTGTTGAGCCGCACCCGCAGCCGCGAAGACGAGCGTGTGGTAGTGGTGGAGTTGACCGCTGCCGGGCGGGCGCTGCAGGACAAGGCCATGGGGATCCCGCAGTGCATCCTCGGGGCCAGCGGGATGGAACTGGAGCAGTTACGCAAGCTGCAGGCGGATTTGATTGCTTTGCGCAGCAACCTGCAAAACACACTCTAAAGAAGCACCAAATCCTGTAGGAGCGAGCTTGCTCGCGAAAAACGTCAACGATAACGCGTACTTCCTGAATGAATGCGGTGTCTGTGAGTTTTTCGCGAGCAAGCTCGCTCCTACAAAAAAAGCCTTACTGACTGGCATTAGGGTGTGCCCCCTCCCACATTGTTTTCCCGTCACCTGAAAAATATTTGTGAATTTATCTTTCGCACTAAACATTAGCGCTATACATTCACCTCACCAACTACTTAGCGCGCAAACATTTAGCGCTAATAATCAGAGGACGACACCATGCAAACGCTCTATACCGCAGTAGCCACCGCCACCGGCGGCCGTGATGGTCGCGCTGTCTCCAGCGACAACATCCTCGACGTCAAACTCTCCACGCCCAAGGAATTGGGCGGTGCCGGCGGTCAGGCCACCAATCCTGAGCAACTGTTCGCCGCCGGCTACTCGGCCTGCTTTATCGGTGCACTGAAATTCGTCGCCGGCCAGACCAAACGCAAAATCCCAGATGACGCTTCGATCACCGCCCACGTTGGCATCGGCCAGATCCCCGGCGGTTTCGGCCTGGACATCGACCTGCACATCAGCCTGCCAGGCCTGGACCAGGATGACGCGCAAACGCTGGTCGACGCCGCTCACCAGGTCTGCCCGTACTCCAACGCCACTCGCGGCAACGTTGATGTGCGTCTGCGCGTAACCGTTTAACCACTGTCGCCCTGATCGGGACCATTACACCACCGATGCCAGCCAGCGCGCGGAGCGCTACGCCCGCAAACTGGACCCGGCCGGTATGCCGGTGTAAACCCTGCACGCATAAAAAAGCCCGACACATGGTCGGGCTTTTTCGTTCGTATCGCGGCGCAGGAATTACTTCTTGGCGCGACCTTTGTACGAACCACCTTCACGGGTGTCGATCTCGATCAGGTCGTCGATTTCGATGAAATCGGCCACTTGCAGTTCGGTACCGTTGCTCAGCTTGGCAGGCTTCATCACCTTGCCGGAAGTGTCACCGCGAGCGGAACCTTCGGTGTAGGCAACTTTACGCACGATAGTGGTCGGCAGCTCTACGGAAACCAGGCGCTCTTCGAAGAAAATAGCTTCGCAGACGTCTTCCATGCCTTCTTCGATGAACGGCAGAACGGCTTCGATATCTTCAGCGTTCAGCTCGTACATGGTGTAGTCGGTGGTGTCCATGAACGTGTAGGTGTCGCCGCTGATGAAGGACAGGGTCGCTTCCTTGCGGTCGAGGATCACGTCGTCCAGTTTGTCATCGGCGCTGTAGACGATCTCGGTCTTGTAACCGGTCAGCAGGTTCTTCAGCTTGGTCTTCATGATGGCGCTGTTACGACCGGACTTGGTGAACTCAGCTTTCTGAACCAGCCAAGGGTCGTTTTCGAGACGGATCACTGTACCGGGTTTCAGTTCTTTACCAGTTTTCATTGCATATATCCGAAATTTGGATGGGATTTACAAAAATCAAGGTGGCGTATCATATCCAACTTTCATAAAACTGTACCAGCGCCGTCGCAAGATCGGCCTGCAAGGCCTGTTCCAGACACCAGTTCTGCGCATGTGCGTTGAGTTCCGGCCAGTGCTCCTGCAGCCTTTTCCACGGCTGGGCCATATCGCCCTCGGTGTTCCAGGCTTGCCACAGTGCCACCAGCGCCGCCTTGGCAGCCGGCGACAAGGCGGCGGTGTACAGCTCGAGAAAGGCATCGAGCTTGTCCAGGTGGATGTCTTCGTCCTGACGATAGATGTGCCACAGCAACGGGCGCCCGGCCCACTGGGCGCGCACGAACGAATCCTCGCCACGCACGGCATTCAGCTCACAGCACCACAATAATTTGTCGTACTGCGCCTGGCGCACGAACGGCAGCACCTGCACGGTCAACGCCCCGCGCTGATGAATCGCCCCGGCCGTGAGCCCTTCCTCGCCCAGCCAGCGTTGCACATCGCCCAGGATGCGCCCTTCCGGCACCAACAGATGAGTGGCACGCCCGTCTGTCGACAACACGTCCAGCCAGCCGCCCAGCGCGGCGTTTTCGTAGGCGAACAGCGAGATCAGCCGCGCATCGGCTACCGGAAACACGCCCAGGGCCTGCAGGAATTGGCGCTGCGCATGGGTGTCCTGCTGAAAAGCCTGACGCTGCTGCAGTAACCCTGCTTCACGCAACAGCCCGCCAGTGCCTGGGCGAAAGCCAGGAAAAAAGAAGTACTTCTGCACCCCCTTGAACTTCACCGACGGCAGGCGGTGACAGCCCACCACCCAGTCCTCGGCACTGAGGTAATCCAGGTTCATCCACAACGGCGTGCGCGCGCGCGCGGCCATGGCTTCCATGTAGTCAGCCGGCAGTTGGCAAGCAAACGCCGCGATCACCACATCGGCCGCCGGGGTTGGCGCCCATTCGCTCGGCCAGTGGCGCACGTCGACGCCCTCTTGCCACTGCTGCTCCAGGCTGACATCGATCTGCGGGCACATGCGCTCAAAGGCGCGCAGGTCATCGACCCACAGGCGCACAGCGCACGCGTGCTCGGCGACCAATTGCCGGGCCAATCGCCAGGTCACGCCAATGTCGCCATAGTTGTCGACGACGCTGCAAAAAATATCCCAGCGGGCTTTCATTCCGGGCTCCAATGCTCAAAGGCTCGATTGTCCGCATAAATGCGCCGATGCAGAAGGCTTGATCACGATTATTCTGCACAGTGGCTGTGCGACAATCGCCAACTTGCCGTCAATGCTCGCCAGGAGGCCACCATGTCCGACCGTCCGATGTCGCTGTTCAAACTGTGCATCGCCATTGCCGCAGGCGTGTGGCTGGGGTTTATCGCCATCGCGCTGACCACCTGGCTGGCCTCGCGCTACCTGTTCCCGCAGAGCCTGGCGCCGGTGGCCCAGGCCGTTCAACAGTTGGGCAAACCGCCTGCGGCTGCACCGGAGCCGACCAACCGCATGTTTGAGCAGTACCAGCAGAACCTGCAAAAGCAGGAGCAGCAACAGACCCTGGAGCAGGCGCGAAACAATGCGCGCAATTTGTCCAACCCCAAATGCCAGTTCTGGCTGCAACAGGACCAGAACGCCCCCAACGAAAAAAGCCGGGCAAATGTCCTGCAATTCTGCGAATGATCAAGCACAGCCATGAATAAACACGCCGTCCTTCAATTGATTCTGGAAAAGCTGACAGTCGACCTCGATGTCCTCCAACGCGCCGCGCAGGCCGCTTACGAGACGGCGACCCACGAAGAAAACATCGCCGAGAACAAATACGACACCCTAGGCCTTGAGGCCTCGTACCTGGCGACCGGACAAGCCAGGCGAGTCGAGGAAATCAGGCAATCGCTGGTGCTGTGCCAGAATCTGCAGCTGCGTGCCTACGATGATCAGCGCGGGATTGAACTCGGCACCCTGGTCGGTCTGGAAGACGAGGACGGTCGCCAGCAGTGGCTGTTCCTGGCGCCGGATGCGGCGGGGTTGAAGGTGGCTGTGGTCGGGCAACCCGTCACCGTCATCACCCCGCGCGCTCCGTTGGGCAAGAGCCTGCTGGGCAAGTGCATCGATGACGAGGTGGAGATTCTGGTGGCGGGCGCCCGGCAATACTTCACCGTGACCGAGGCCCGCTGAGCCGCTTTAGTGAACCGGCAGTTCAACGCCGTCGAACAACGCTTCCAGTTCCTGCTTGTTGTGGCACTGAATCGCCTTGGCCATCACTTCGCGGGTCAGGTGCGGTGCGAATTTCTCGATGAAATCGCACATGAAACCGCGTAGGAACGTGCCACGCCGGAAACCGATCTTGGTCACGCTGGATTCGAACAGCTCGCTGGCATCGAGCACCACCAGGTCTTTATCGAGCTGGGTGTCGACGGCCATCTTGGCGACGATGCCCACGCCCAGGCCCAGGCGCACGTAAGTCTTGATCACATCGGCGTCGGCTGCGGTAAACACCACCTTCGGGGTAAGACCGCGGTGGCTGAAGGCTTCGTCGAGCTTGGAACGCCCGGTGAACCCGAAGACGTAGGTCACGATCGGGTATTCGGCCAAGGCTTCCAGGGTCAGCTTCGGCAACTTGGCCAAGGGGTGTCCCTGCGGCACCACCACGCAACGGTTCCAGCGGTAGCACGGCATCATGACCAGGTCACCGAACAGCTCCAGGGCTTCGGTGGCGATAGCGAAATCGACGGTGCCGTCAGCGGCCATCTCGGCGATCTGCATCGGCGAGCCCTGGTGCATGTGCAATGCCACGTCGGGGTATTGCTTGATAAAATCGCGGATCACCGGCGGCAAGGCGTAGCGTGCCTGGGTGTGGGTGGTGGCGATCGACAGGGTGCCCTTCTTCTCGTTGGAGAATTCCTGGGCGATCTGCTTGATGCTCTCGACCTTGCGCAGGATCTCGCCGGCCGTGGTAATGATGCGCTCGCCCGCCGGCGTGACGCGGGTCAAGTGCTTGCCGCTGCGCGCGAATACTTCGACGCCCAGCTCGTCTTCGAGCAGGCGGATCTGCTTGCTGATACCGGGTTGCGACGTGTAGAGGCTTTGAGCGGTTGCGGAAACGTTGAGGTCGTGGTGCGCCACTTCCCAGATGTAGCGCAGTTGTTGAAGCTTCATATGAATCCCTCAAAGCAGATAGACGCCACGGGTATCAGCGACGGTATATAACTATATTAAAGGTAAGATATATAAATCTAGAACTTTTTATCGTTTTTTACCGATCAATATCATCACTGCGCCGACGTTGCAGCGACGGCACCAGGTAAACCGGCACACTCGCCACCTGCACCAGGCGCGCAGCGGTACGCCCAAGCGGTGTAGCCGCTGCGCTGGCATGGCTATGACTGCCGACGATCAACAGGTCGACGCAAAGCTTATGCAGTTGGTCGAGAATCACTTCGCAGGGGTCCCCTTGGATCACCCGCACCGAACGAATCAACTTCAGGTCCTGCTCCCCATCCCCCAGCTCCTCGCGAAAGCTGTCGAGCACCCGTTGCTCGATCGTCGCCATGACCGTGGTCAGCCCCTGGCGCTGCCATTCGCTGAGGGCCTTTTCATCAAGGTAGCTCTGCAACACCGATTCAGCGAACAGCCCGATGGGCTCCACCACATGAATCACATATAAATCGGCCTTGAACGTTCGCGCCAACGCCAGGGCATGTTGCATGACATACGGTGCATACAGGCCAAGATCCGTGGCGTACAGCATCGAACGAATCATAGAACCCCCTGGGTTGCCAGGCTGGCGGAGATCAAATGAGCTTAGCAGCGCCTCGAGCAGTGCGGCTCAGCTCTCGCTCTGGATTTTCAACTCATTACTGATGCCATGGGGCACATGCCCGGTGGCCACGACCTCCCTGGCGCGCTCACAATGGCCGACCTGGTCATCGAAGAACACATCGGCGGCGAAGGCTTCCAGGAACGCGGATTTATCCAGGCCACCCAGGAACAACGATTCATCCAGGCGGATATCCCATTCGCGCAAGGTGCGAATGACCCGCTCGTGGGACGGCGCCGAGCGTGCGGTGACCAGTGCCGTGCGAATCGGGCACGCCTCGTCGGCGAACTCACGCTGCAACAGGTTGAGCGCCGCCAGGAAGCCCTTGAACGGGCCCCCGTGCAACGGCTCGCGCGCCGACTCTCGTTCGCTGGCCTGGAACGCTTCCAGGCCGCCGGCCTGATAGACGCGCTCGGACTCGTCGGAGAACAGCACCGCATCGCCATCGAAGGCGATGCGCAGTTCCTCGCTTGATGCCCGGTGCGGGCCACCCGACAGGATCGTCGCTGCGGCAAAACCGGCGTCGAGCGCACTGCGCACATCTTCTGCATGGGTCGACAGAAACAGATGGCAACCAAAGGCGGCTAAATACGGATAGGGACTACGCCCTCCAACGAAAGCGGCGCGGGAAATGTCCAGGCCGTAATGCTGGATCGAGTTGAACACTCGCAGGCCGGTATCGGCGCTGTTGCGCGACACCAATACCACCTCGACACGGGCGCGCCCGAGGCTGGCATTGAGGCTCAGCAGTTTCTTGACCAGCGGGAACGCGTCGCCGGGTTCAAGGATTTCCTCCTCGTGCTCGATCTGGTACTGGCGATACGGCTCCACGCCTTCGGCGAGATAGACCTTGTGGCTTTCGCTCAAATCGAATAAGGCTCGCGATGAAATCGCCAGCACCAGTTTGTCGCTCAATCCCTTCACCATGTCAGTGCCCCCGAATCAGCGATTGTGCCGATCAATAAAACTCAAGGCCTGGTAAAGCGCCTGCATGCGCGGCAATTCGCAGCCGGCCGCTTTGGCGGCGGCCAAGGGTCGCGCATAGATGGCCGCCAGTTCCAGCGCACGCTTGTGCACGTGATCGTGATACATGCTGGGCAGGTAGTCGTCCATGGTTTCAGTCATGGCAAACATCTGCCCGGCGTAGCTCGCGGCAATGTCATGGCCACAGGCGTGAGCGCCCTGCACCACTTCGGCCATCAGCGCCTGAATCAGCGCACGGCTGGATTCATCCGCCATCAGCGCGCGGGTCCCGGCGCCGAGCAAAACCGAGAGGCCGTTGAACGGCACATTCCACACCAGTTTATGCCAGCGGGCCTGATGCACGCTGGTCATGGCCTGGGACTCGATACCCGCTTGATGAAACAGGCCGGCCCCTTCTTCGACAATCGCCTGCTGCCGCGCTTCATCGTTGGCTGCGGTGCCGCTGTGATAGCCCAGGTTGACCCGCCCCAGCGCCTGATGCTCGACGACGCCCGGCGCGGCGCGATGCACGCCGATGTAACACAGGCCGCCGAGCAAGTGCAGCGACGGCGGCAGGTGTTCACGCAGGCTGTCCTCGACATCCAGTCCGTTTTGCAACAGCACCACCTTGGCATCCGGCGCCGCAACCTGGGCGATGGTCGGGGCCAGGTCGGCATTGCCGGTGGATTTGGTACCCACCAGCAGCCAATCGCACGGCGGCATATCCGCAGCGTTGGCATACGCCTGCACCGGATGCAGGTGCAGGTTGCCATGCACGCAGCTGTTGAGGCGCAGACCCTGCTTGCTGACCACTGCGTATTCGCTGCGCAGCAGAAAATGCACGTCGAACCCGGCACGCGCCAGCATCAGGCCATAAAACCCGCCAA
>NZ_CVTU01000110.1:0-7071 GCF_900004965.1 Pseudomonas sp. 44 R 15 | reverse complement strand
CGGTCATGGCAAATCCTCTGGGGTACGTGTCAGTGCGTGGTTTACCGCGTCGGTCAGGTCTGGTTGCGTAAGACGTGTCTGTAATTGCCCGAGGAATTGACCCTCGCACACCAGGAACAACGCGGGCAAATGAAAGATCTGGTAACGTTCGACCGCGCCACCGTTGTGCCCGGCATCCACCCAGCACAGTCGGTCCACCGGCAAGCGCCAGCCCGGCAACTGCTGGCGCGCCCAGCGGCAACTGGAACAACCGACACTGGTAAACACTACCAGCGAACACCCGGGCAATCCCAGCAGTTGCTGGTCGATATCCAGGTCAGTCAATTCCAGTTCCTTCACTATACTGCTGCCACTGCCGTCCATAAGACGGTGTTCGGAGTCCGTGTACATGGGTCGTTTTTTACCTCACCCTGATGATGTCGCTGTCGAGTTGATCCAACGTCCGTCTCCCCCCTTGCCCCGCCAACGCCTGCGCACTATCGGCCGCGGCGGCATCGCCTGCAACTGGCCGCGTGCCTGGCGCCCTGGCACCGCGGTCGACCTGTCGATCCCCTCCCTGGGCGCCACCGCGCGCTATCCGGGCTATGTCGCGTGGTGCCGCAAAGGGCAAGCCGGCTATCGCATCGGCATCAGTTTTACCGATGAACATGCCCTGTTCGGCGCGCGCATGGGTGAGCAAGTGTGCCAGATCGAGCGCTACTGCCGCCTGCACGAAACCGCCGAGCTCACGGCCCAGCAACTCGAAGCCCTGGCCCACGATTGGGTGTCGCGCCACGCCGGCGAGTTCTCCCACGCGGCCGTTATGCAGCCAGCGCTGGATTAAAGCGGCCTTTGCCCATTGTCGCGGGCCCGTATTACGCGCTAAGGTTCCTCCCCCCTGCATCCAAATCATGCTGTGCTCCGCCGCACGGGGATGGCTGGCGGCCGGCACCCGTGACCCTGACGAGTAACACGATGGCTGATTTACCGATCAATGACCTTAACGTTGAATCCAACGAGACCCTGATCACGCCCGATCAGCTCAAGCGCGAAATCTCCCTGAGCGACGCTGCCCTGCAGACCGTCACCAAGGGTCGCGAAGTCATCCGTGACATTCTCGACGGCACCGACCACCGCCTCTTCGTCGTCATCGGGCCTTGCTCGATCCACGACCTCAAGGCCGCTCACGAATACGCCGAGCGCCTCAAGGTGCTGGCGGCGGAAGTGTCCGACACCTTGTACCTGGTGATGCGCGTCTATTTCGAGAAGCCGCGTACCACCGTCGGCTGGAAAGGCTTGATCAACGACCCGTACCTGGACGACTCGTTCAAGATCCAGGACGGCTTGCATATCGGTCGTAAACTGCTGCTGGACCTGGCGGAAATGGGCCTGCCCACCGCGACCGAAGCGCTGGACCCGATCTCCCCGCAGTACCTGCAGGACCTGATCAGCTGGTCGGCCATCGGCGCCCGCACCACCGAGTCCCAGACCCACCGCGAAATGGCCTCCGGCCTGTCCTCGGCCGTGGGTTTCAAGAACGGCACCGACGGCGGCCTGACCGTGGCGATCAACGCGCTGCAATCGGTCTCCAGCCCTCACCGTTTCCTGGGCATCAACCAGGAAGGCGGCGTGTCCATCGTCACCACCAAGGGCAACGCCTACGGTCACGTGGTGCTGCGCGGCGGCAATGGCAAGCCCAACTATGATTCGGTCAGTGTCGCACTCTGCGAACAGGCGCTGAACAAGGCCGGCATCAAGCCAAATATCATGGTCGACTGCAGCCATGCCAACTCCAACAAGGACCCGGCCCTGCAGCCGCTGGTGATGGAAAACGTCGCCAACCAGATCCTCGAAGGCAACCAGTCGATCATCGGCTTGATGGTCGAGAGCCACCTGAACTGGGGTTGCCAGGCCATTCCAAAAGACCTGGCCGACTTGCAGTACGGCGTGTCGATCACCGACGCGTGCATCGACTGGGCCGCTACCGAGAACACCCTGCGCAGCATGCACGCCAAGCTCAAGGACGTATTGCCCAAACGCAAACGCACCTGAATCAGGCACACACAAAAACGCCGGGCTAAACCCGGCGTTTTTTTATGGCTGTTCGTTCACAGCTTGGCGGCATGGCGCTGGTGGCGCTCCATGTAGCGCTCCACATAGGAGCAGGACGGGATGACCGTATAGCCTGACTCTTCGGCGAACTTCAACGCCTCTTCGGTCAACGCAGCCGCAATACCACGCCCACGCAACGCGTTGGGCACGAACGTGCGATAGATATCCAGGGTCTGTTTCCCGAGGTCCATATAGGTCAGATAGGCACGATGACCGTCCACATTGGTCTCGAACTGATGACCAGCCTGGTCATGGTGGATGGACAACGCCTCGCTCATCACTACTCCTCGCGGGTCTTGAATATTGACCCTACCTTACCGATGTTTTTCCGGCGAAGGAACATCTACGCCACCCCGTGCCGGTTTCGACAACGAGAAAACCCTGAGCGCTCACACCTGCACGCAGGGAATAGTAGGCACCAATTCAGCAATTGCTCAAGGCACACTCGTCATCCCCTGCCACGGGCGGATTATTAGAAAGGGCCTCGATCAACCGGTGACCGAACGCCTGAACATTGCCGGCAGTTGCAGCTTGAGACGAACTGGCGCTGTTAAAGTCACCTCTAGATGAGCGAAAGATACCCGTTGCGGTACGCGCAAGCGCAACGCAAGTGCCCGTCTGGATATATAACATTTCATCTGCTTACAAGGCTCGAGGCATGTGGGCCGGCGCTTTCAGCCTGGATCCAATCTTCAGCAGGATGAAAAAACCCGTCTGGTCTTTATACAAATCTCCCACAGATTAGCCAAAACAGATTCGGTACCAGAATTTTTTTTGCTTCTTGCGCAACGTCAGTTTACTTACTACAAGTAATGGGTAGTATGTACGCCGGCTATTTGCTCACTCTGAGACAGTAGTCATCTAATAGAAAGTCCTTGAAGGGGAACACGATGAACAACGTTCTGAAATTCTCTGCTCTGGCTCTGGCCGCAGTTCTGGCTACCGGTTGCAGCAGCGTCTCCAAAGAAACCGAAGCGCGTCTGACTGCAACGGAAGATGCAGCAGCTCGCTCCCAGGCTCGTGCAGACGAAGCCTACCGTAAAGCTGATGAAGCGCTGGCTGCTGCTCAAAAAGCACAACAGACTGCTGACGAAGCTAACGAGCGCGCTCTGCGCATGCTTGAAAAAGCAAGCCGCAAGTAATAATCCTTCGGGGTTGTTATCAAGCCGATCCATTTATGGGTCGGCTTTTTTTTGCCCGAAATATGCTGAACTGGCCGCAGCCATCCGCACCAGCTTTATTGAAAATCAACCGGCGCGCTGGACACCACCGGAGCGACGCCAGGCACACCGATTTCAGTCGGCAAGCCATCTTCCGCCGCCACCACATCACGCACCTGATCCCAGTTCACCCGCAGATTGTTGGCCAGGTCTTCACGCTTGAGCAGGGCATTGATCACCGCCGTGTGCTTGTCGACCACCGAGGGCGTGCCATCGTCGTTCAACGGCGTATGGGCTTCGAGGTAGACCTTGCCGCCGGCGCTGCCGAACTTATAGGCATCGTTGATGATACGCACCGACGTGCCGACCGGCACCATGCTCGCCATTTCCAGCACATTGTTGTTGAACATGCGGAAGCAACCGTGGCTGGTGCGGGTGCCGATACCGAATTTCATGTTGGAGCCATGGATCAGATAACCCGGTGTGCCCAGGGTGAACTTGAACGGGCCCAACGGGTTGTCGGGGCCGGCAGGTACTACGTTGGGCAGCGGGTCACCGTTGGCGGCATGTTCGGCCTTGATCGAGGCCGGCGGTGTCCAGGTGGGGTTCGGCGTCTTCGCGATGATGCTGGTGTGGGCAATGGGCGACCCCCAGCCTTCACGACCAATCCCCAGCGGGAAGGTGTAAACCACGTCCTGCCCCTTGGGGTAATAGTAGAGCCGATATTCAGCCAGGTTGATCACAATGCCTTCGCGCGGGCCCGGCGGCAGGATGAACCGTGTCGGCAGCACGATATCCGTACCCGCCCCTGGCAGCCAGGCATCGACGCCCGGGTTGGCGGCGACCATTTCCGAATAGCCCAGGTCGTACGTGGTGCCCAGGTCGGCAAACGTGTCTTCGTATTTGGCCTTGATCACCTGGACCTGACCGACGATGTCCTCACCGGGCGGCGGCAAGGGCAACTGCAAGGCTGACGCCGGACCGGCCGCACAGAGCGCAGCGAGAGACAGGCAGCAGGTAACGACGGAAAGGCGCGACAACATCCGGAAAATCCTTCGCAGAACGACGGTAGGAAAAAACTGATTGTATACGTCAAGCGAGTGCCTGGCATCAAGCCGGCCGCGCTAGAGCTCGAAGCGCAGCTCCGGCCAGATCGGCGGTGTGCCGCGCTTTTGCGACTCCAGAATGGCCCTGCACAACGGGCACAACCGCTGGTCCTGGAAGATCGAACGATCCACCGACGACCAGAGCGGTTGCGCCGGCAACAACGTGCCGCAGAGCGTGCGATCAATCGAGCCGCCCAACTCCAGTTGACGCGCCACCAGATGCACTCGCACTTCCTGGCAGGCGAACAGATCCAGCTGCTCGTCAGGCTCGATCAGTTGGTAGTTGAACAGGGACCAGGCAGGACGCGACATCAGGGGCTCCAAATCGGGGGGGCGCCACCTTAGCCGAAAGCCTGCCGGTAGAAAAGCGTCATAACAGCGGTTTGAGCGTCGGCCAGACATTTTCCAGCAACTTGCCCTGGCCGGCGACTGCCGGGTGCAGACCGTCCGCTTGCATCAAGTCAGGATGACCACCCACTCCCTCGAGAAAAAACGGCACCAACGGGACCTTTTTTTCCTCTGCGACCTCGCCGAAGACCTTGGCGAACGCGTCGACGTACCGCTTGCCATAGTTGGGTGGGATCTGCATGCCCAGCAGCAGCACCTTGGCACCGCTGTCCTGGGACGCCTGAATCATCGAGGCAAGATTTTGTTTCAATTGCGCCGGCGGCTGACCGCGCAGCCCGTCGTTGCCGCCCAACTCGATCACCACCACATCCGGTTTATGCGCTGCAAGCGCCGCCGGCAACCGCGCGAGGCCTCCGGCGCTGGTGTCGCCACTGATCGACGCATTGACCACTTTATCGTCAAAACCCTCCTGTTTGAGCCGCTGCTCCAACAGGGCGACCCACCCTTTGCGGGTATCCAGGCCGAAACCGGCACTGATACTATCGCCAACGATCAGGACTGTACCCGCCGCTGCGTTCTGGGCCATGCACATCAAGGCCAGGCCAGCACTCAAAAACCACATTCGCATCGGATTCTCCATGGGCGCAAGCATTCTCACCGCGCGAAACCTCAGCAAAGTGGTTCCCAGCGCGGAAGGTGAACTGACTATCCTGCACGAACTGAGCCTGGAACTGAACAAGGGCGATAGCCTGGCTATCGTCGGCAGCTCCGGTTCCGGCAAATCCACCCTCCTCGGCCTGCTGGCCGGCCTGGACCTGCCCAGCAGCGGTGAAGTCACCCTGGCAGGTCAAGCCCTGAGCAGTCTCGACGAGGACCAACGCGCGCGCATCCGTGCCGAACACGTGGGTTTCGTATTCCAGTCCTTTCAGTTGCTCGACAGCCTCAATGCGCTGGAAAACGTCATGCTGCCGTTGGAGCTGGACGGCCGCAAGGATGCCCGCGAGCGCGCCACGCACCTGCTCGAACGCGTCGGCCTCGGCAAGCGCCTGACCCATTCGCCACGCCAGCTTTCCGGCGGCGAGCAGCAACGCGTGGCGATTGCCCGCGCATTTGCCGCCGAGCCTGACGTGCTGTTTGCCGACGAGCCCACCGGCAACCTCGACAGCCATACCGGCGAGCGCATCAGCGACCTGTTGTTCGAACTCAATAAAGAGAGCGGCACGACCCTGGTACTGGTCACCCACGACGAGCGCCTGGCCCATCGCTGCCGACGCCTGATCCGCCTTGAAGCCGGCCTGATGGTCGCGCCCCTGGAGCCTTGATGGCACGCCTGCCGCTGTTACGCCTGTTCAGTCTTGCCATGCGCCAATTACTGCGCGATGCCCGCGCCGGCGAATTGCGTGTGTTGTTCTTCGCCCTGCTGGTGGCGGTGGCCGCCAGCACCGCTATCGGGTATTTCGGTGCACGCCTCAACGGCGCCATGCTGTTGCGCGCCACCGAGTTCCTGGGCGCGGACCTGGTACTTGAAGGCAGCTCGCCAGCCCGCCCCGAGCAAATCCGATCCGGCACCGAACTGGGCCTGGATCATGCGCGCATCGTGGAATTCTCCAGCGTTATTGCGGCCGACAACGGCATCCAGCTTTCCAGTATCAAGGCAGTCAACGAGCAGTATCCGCTGCGGGGCGAGCTCAAAAGTGCGGGCGAACCCTTTGGTACCGAAACCCCGGGCGGCGGCCCCAAACCCGGCGAAGCCTGGGTAGAAGCACGGCTGTTGACAGCGCTGGACCTGAAGGTCGGCGACAGCATCGACGTCGGCATGAAAACCCTGCGTCTGGCGCGCGTCCTGACCTACGAACCCGACCGCGCCGGCAATTTCTACAGCCTCACGCCCAGGGTGATGATCAACCTGGCGGACCTGGACGCCACCGGCGTGGTCCAGCCTGGCAGCCGCGTAAGCTATCGCGAACTGTGGCGCGCCCCACCCGGCAGCACGGCGCTGCAAACCTATCGCGACCTGGTCAAGCCGGGCCTGGCGGCCAACCAGCGCCTGCAGGACTCGCGCGATGGCAACCAACAGATTGGCGGCGCCCTGGGCAAGGCCGAGCGTTACCTGAATATGGCCAGCCTGGTGGCGGTATTGCTGGCCGGCGTGGCCGTGGCGCTGTCAGCCAACCGCTTTGCCAGCCGACGCTTCGATGCCAGTGCCCTGCTGCGCTGCCTGGGGCTGTCACGCCGCGAAGCCATGTTGCTGTTCAGCCTGCAACTGAGCGTACTGGGCCTGCTGGCAAGCCTGACCGGCGCCGTCCTCGGCTGGCTCGCGCAATTCGGGCTGTTCTACTTCCTGCACGATCTGCTGCCCGCGGACG
>NZ_CVTU01000111.1:31496-101847 GCF_900004965.1 Pseudomonas sp. 44 R 15 | reverse complement strand
TTTTCCAAAGTGACCCGCCGTCAGGGCGGAACCCTAAGTGGCCGTTACCGCAGAAACGGATATGTACGCGATCTGATCCAACATCCTGATCGGCTCAGAGGCCGTCATCGGGGGCAAGCCCCCTCCCACATTTGGACCGGGATCGACACCAACATCCTGGTCGGCTCTGAGGTCGCCATCGGGAGCAAGCCCCCTCCCACATTTGAGCCAGGATCGACACAAAATCCTGGTCGGCTCTGAGGCCGCCATCGGGAGCAAGCCCCCTCCCACAGTTGGGCCAGGATCGACCCAAAATCCTGGTCGGTCCTGAGGCCGCCATCGGGGGCAAGCCCCCTCCCACAGTTGGGCCAGGATCGACCCAAAATCCTGGTCGGCTCTGAGGCCGCCATCGGGGGCAAGCCCCCTCCCACATTTGGACCGGGATCGACCCAACATCCTGGTCGGTCCTGAGGCCGCCATCGGGAGCAAGCCCCCTCCCACAGTTGGACCGGGATCGACCCAAGCCATTAGGGCAAGCCTGCTCCCCTATTTCCCGGCTCCGGTTCGGCCTAAGGATTCAGGCAGCTGAACGCCCCGTCGCCTGGGTAGGCTGCAACTTGAACACGTAATACAGCACCGTCAACAGCACCAGAAACGCAGGCCCCACATACAACGCAACCCGTGTGTCCGGGAAGTACGCCATCAAGCCCACCACCAACAGCAAAAACGCCAGCGCCAGGTAGGAACTGACCGGGTACAGCCACATGCGGTACTGCAGACCGGCACGCTCGGCAGGGCTCAGGCCCTTACGGAATTTGAGCTGCGCCAGCAGGATCATCAGCCAGGTCCAGATCGCGCCGAAGGTGGCGATGGAGGTCACCCAGACAAACACCTGGTCGGGCACCAGGTAGTTGAGCAGCACGCCCAACAGCAAGGCGAAAATCGACAGCAGCAACGCCTTGCGTGGCACGCCATTGCTGGATGTGGTGCCGAACGCGGCCGGGGCCTGGCCATTCTGCGCAAGGCTGTAGAGCATGCGCCCGGTACTGAAGATGCCGCCGTTGCAGGATGACAACGCGGCGGTAATCACCACGAAGTTGATGATACCCGCGGCGGTCTTGATGCCCAGGCGTTCAAAGGTCATCACGAACGGGCTGCCCTGGGTGCCGATTTCATTCCACGGGTAGATCGACAGGATCACGAACAGCGCGCCCACGTAGAACAGCAGGATGCGCCAGAACACCGAACCGATGGCGCTGGGGATGGTTTTCTGCGGGTTGCGCGCTTCACCGGCGGTAAGGCCGATCATCTCCACGCCCAGGTAGGCGAACATCACCATCTGCAACGACATCAAGACGCCCTGTACGCCGTTGGGCATGAAGCCGCCATGGGCCCACAGGTTGGAAATGCCCAGCGCCACGCCGTCATTGCCGAAGCCGAAGGCAATAATGCCGACGCCGCCGATCACCATGGCAATGATGGTGACGATCTTGATCAATGCGAACCAGAACTCGAACTCACCGAACGCCTTGACCGCGATCAGGTTGATGGTGCCCATGCTGATCAGCGCCGCCAGGGCCCAGATCCAGCGCGGTGTGTCGGGGAACCAGACGCCCATGTACACCGCCACGGCAGTGATTTCCGCGACGCAGGTCACCAGCCACAGGAACCAATAGTTCCACCCGGTGAGAAAGCCCGCCAATGGGCCCAGATAATCCTGGGCATAACGGCTGAACGAACCGGCCACAGGATTGTGCACGGCCATTTCGCCGAGGGCGCGCATGATCACCAGAATGGCCAGGCCACCGATGACGTACGAGAGCATGATCGCCGGGCCGGCCATTTCGATGGCCTTGGCCGAGCCGAGAAACAGGCCGACGCCGATGCAGGCGCCGAGCGCCATCAGGCGAATATGCCGTTCACCGAGTTCGCGTTTGAGCGGGCCGCCTTGAACGGTCTCGCCAGGGGGCAGGGGTTTGCCGACAGGCATAGGGATACAACCTCATTTTGTTATTGGATTTGACCACCGAGCGTCGGCGTATCTGCAGGTAGGCAAATACACCGCCTTGACCGGGCCTGCCTCGTGGGCAAACCCGCCTGGCATGTGTCAGCGGCCAGGTCAGCGGGCATGCAGTATAAAAAGCGCGCGCCAGGGTATTTCACTCTATAAACAGGCAAATTTGGCGATATGCCCCGAGAAAAAGCGCTTGGACGGAGCAAGCACCAAGCGTCTGGAACGGCCTTCTGCGCGCAAAACGGCGCAGAGTATTGCATAACGGGCCGGGGTCCAGACACCTCGGACAAACCCGTGGCATGCGGGCCCATCGACAAACTTCGTAGATCAGACAATTCGCGTCTACGCTTCAGACAAGTCCGATCAATCTGTAGGAATGGATCAATCGACTATGGGCGCACTGTGGCAGACCGACCCGCATCAGGCTGAAGCCGACAGCCCGTCACCCGCCCCATTGCCGAAAAAATCCAGACCGCCTCGGCCATGGCGTCGACTGTTCTGGCTGATCCTGCTGCTGGCGCTGGCCGCCCTGGGGTTCGCCGCGTTACGCGAGATGCACAGCGCCCGCTGGCAGGCGCGCATGCTCAGCCAATGGGCGTCACACTTGACCTATCGCGTGGAGCCCGGTGCCAGCGATGCCATCGTGTATCCCGGTGCCGGGCCGTTCGATCGGCGCCTGGGCTACAGCGCCCTGGGCGAATTCCTGCCGCGCTTGCTCAAGCGCAACTACGTGATCCAGTCTCAGGCGCGTTTCTCCACGGCATTGATGAACTACAGCGGTCACGGCCTGTTTATCCCCTATGCAGAAAAAATCCAGGCCGGGCTGAACATCACCGATTGCCGTGCCGCGCCGTTGTACCAATTCAACTACCCGACGCAGCTTTACGCGCAGTTCAGCGATGTGCCGCCGTTGATGGTGCGCAGCCTGTTGTTCATCGAAAACCGGGCGCTGCTCGACCCCGAACCGGCCCAGGCCAACCCGGCGGTGGACTGGCCGCGCTTTGCCAAGGCCGCCTGGTCGCAGGTGGCGCGCCAGTTGCACCTGCCGGGGCAGACGGCAGGGGGCAGCACCCTGGCGACGCAGTTGGAAAAATACCGCCATTCACCGGACGGCCTGACCCTGTCGGGCAGCGAAAAACTGCGCCAGATGCTGTCGGCCAGCGTGCGCGCCTATCAACACGGTACCGACACGCTGCCGGCCCGGCAAAATGTAGTGCGCGACTACCTCAACAGCGTGCCGCTGTCGGCAGTGCCGGGCCACGGTGAAGTGCACGGCATGGCCGAGGGCTTGCGGGTGTGGTACGGCGCAGACTTCGCCCAGGTCAACCAGGCCCTGGCCGACACCGCGAACACCCCGGCCGGTCTGGCGTCACGGGGTCTGGCGTTGCGCCAAGTGCTGTCGCTGATGATCGCCCAGCGCCGTCCTTCGCATTACCTGAGCAAGGGCCGCGACGAGCTCGCGCAATTGACCGACAGTCACCTGCGGCTGCTCGCGCAGGAGGGGCTGCTGGAACCTGGCTTATTGAAAGCGGCGCTGGCCAGCCAGGTCAGCTATCGCGACTGGCAGCAGCAACCGACCACGCAGAAAATCGAGGCCAACAAAGGCATCGGCATGGCCCGCAGCCGCCTGGGCGCACTGCTCGATCGCCCGCTCTACGACCTTGATCGCCTGGACCTGTCAGCCACCAGCACGCTGCAGGGCGATTTGCAGGAACAGGTCACCGCCTACCTCAAGCAACTGGCGGACCCCGCCTACGCCCAACAGATCGGGCTGTTGGGCGAACGCCTGCTCACCCCTGCCAGCACACCGCAGGTGCGCTACAGCTTCACCTTGTTCGAGCGCACTATCGACAGCGCCCGCGTGCGCGTGCAGACCGACAATACCGACCAACCGTTCGACATCAACGAGGGCAGCAAGCTGGAATTGGGCTCCACCGCCAAGCTGCGAGTGCTGACCACCTACCTGCAAATCATCGCCGAGCTGCATGAGCGCTATGTCAACGTCGCGCCCGCGGCCTTGAGAAAAGTCCAGATCGCCGAACAAGACCGCCTCAGTCGCTGGGCCGTGGACTACCTGCTGCAAAATCCCGGCAAACCCCTGGCGCAGATGCTCGACGCCGCCCTTGACCGCACCTATTCCGCCAGCCCCGGCGAACGCTTTTTCACCGGCGGCGGCCTGCACCGCTTCCACAACTTTCGCAACGAAGACAACGGCCGCAACCCGACCCTGCGCGACGCCCTGCGTGAGTCGATCAACCTGCCGTTTATTCGCCTGATGCGCGATCTGGTGCGCTACACCACCTACACCGGCGCCGACAACAGCGCGCAACTGCTCAAGGACGACAACGAGCCCCGTCGCCAGGAATACCTGGCGCAATTTGCCGACCGTGAAGGCACCACGTTCCTGCTCAAGTTCTGGAAGAAATACCAGAAGAAAGACACCCAGGCGCGCCTGGAAACCTTTCTCGACAGCCTGCATCCCACGGCGATCCGCCTGGCTGCGGTGCACCGTTATCTGCTGCCCGAGGCCAGCCGTGACAGCTTCAACAGTTTCGTACGCGCCCGCCTGGCCGGCACCAAGGCCCAGCAGACGCTGACCGACAAGCGTCTCGACGCGCTCTACGACAGCTACGGCCCCGGCGCCTACGACCTGCCCGACCAGGGCTATATCGCCAAAGTGCACCCGTTGGACCTGTGGTTGCTGGGCTACCTGATCAACCACCCGCAGGCGACGTTCAGCGAAATCGTCAAGGCCAGCCAGTTCGAGCGCCAGGAGGTCTACAGTTGGCTGTTCAAGAGCCGTCACCAGAGTGCGCGCGACAGCCGTATCCGCACCATGCTGGAGATCGAAGCGTTCCTGGAGATCCATCAGCGCTGGAAGGCCGTGGGTTATCCCTTCGATCATCTGGTGCCGTCCCTGGCGACCGCCATCGGCAGCTCCGGCGACCGCCCCGCCGCCCTGGCCGAGTTGATGGGCATCATCCTCAACGACGGCGTGCGCCTGCCTGTATTGCGCATCGACAGCCTGCACTTTGCCGCCGGCACACCGTATGACACGCGCGTGATCAACGACCCCGGCCGGGCGCGACGAGTGATGCCCTCTGAAGTGGCGACCGCCTTGCGCGGCGCGTTATCCCAGGTGGTGGACGCCGGCACCGCAAAACGCGTCGCCGGCAGTTTCAAACAGGCCGACGGCACACCGCTGCCCATGGGCGGCAAGACCGGCACCGGCGATAACCGCATCGAAGCCATCGGTTCGGGCGGGCGCATCCTCAGTTCCAAGGCGATCAACCGTACCGCCACGTTTGTGTTCTACATCGGCGAACGCCATTTCGGCACGCTCACCGCATTCGTACCGGGCAGCTCGGCGCAGGGGTTCAAGTTCACCTCGGCGTTGCCGGTGCAAGTGCTCAAAGGCATGGCACCGATAGTGATGCCTTATCTGCAAGGCGAAAGCCGGAGCGCATGCCTGCCTCAATGACGCCCTGCCAGGGCGGTAACCGGCTGTTGATTACTCTTGATTAATTGATCCGAAGCGCCGGTTTGCCAGGGCCTTGCCTTGATTTTTCAAACTTATTTTCAAGCATTCGGCTGAATAGACTCGAACGTCTTTTAAAGGACTATTCAGGTTGAAAGAAATGCCCATTTTGCTCGCCCCTGCAACGCCGGACAGTTTTCAGGGCCGCCACATCGAACACCTCAGGAACGCCCTGCCCGACTGGCTGACAGGCACCAGCCCGGCGCGCATCAGCGCGCTTGAAAGCGCAACGTTGCCCACTGCGCAACCCTATGCGCATGCCACCCCCCAGGCTCACCTGCCCCTCAGGCAGGCCATCGCCGAGCATTGGCGTGCGCAAAACACACTGGACAAACGCCTGGGGGATATCAACGACCTCTACACCTTCGCCGAGCCGTTGCTCAAAGCGGCATTGTTCACTGAGTACGGCGACATCGACGTCAAAAACACCTTTGTGCGCCTCTATACCGACGCCGCCCTGGCCTGGTGGACTGTCAACGTCAAAAAAGGCGTACAGAGCAAAACCCTGTCATTACTGGACGCTGCCCTGGGTAATTTTTCCGCTACCGACCGTTTTGTCGACTTCGCCTTCCTCAGCGCGCAAGACCCGCGCGGGCAACAGGACATCCTGCACTTTCCCCATCGTCGTACGGGCGTGCGCCTTGGTGCAGAGACCTTCAAGAACATCTGCCGAAACCTCGACATCGGCGCTCGTTACCAGGCCCGTCTCCGGCAGCGGCTGGGATTCGACAACCCGCCCGTTGCGGTCGTGGTGCGCGATGAGGCTATCACCACCCACAAGGCCGCCCTCAACAGCGCCGCCCATCTGGCGCAACTCAAAGGCGACCTGCGCGCCGATGCATTGACGGCCGTGCAGGGCTTGATCGAACAACGCGCCGACGTGAGGCTCGATGGCCTGCCGATCAACAGTTACAACCTGAGCCTGCTGGACTGCCAACTGACCGGCATCCTGCTGTTCATGACACAACCGTCCAATGGCCGGGTCATTGCGTATGTACCGGGAGACCCTGAACACCCCGTCAAGGAATACCCCGCCCCCACTGCATTCGTCCGAGAACTGACCCGCCAGTTGAAGGGCGGCCCCGCGCAAACCACTGGCACCTACCCGCGTTTTTTCAGCCAGTTCGTGCCTCATCAACTGCGCGGCCGGTTTTTCGCGCAGCTCAGCGCGCGACTGAGCGCAGAGGCCGACCGGCCCAACCTGCAATTTCGCCTGCAAAACATCACCGAGGATTATCAAAACCGCGCGGACGACCCGGGCACCGATAATCTGTGGCGTTACCTCTACCGTGTGCACCTGAACAAGGTCGTCAATGACGCCAGGGACATGGCGGTGTCCACCGCCTACGTCGACCACCTGGCCCGGTGGGCCTGGTGGGATAACTTGCAGCAGGCGCTGTCGGACCTGCTCAATGCCGGCCTGTTGCTGATCACACCCTTTGTGCCCCTGTTGGGAGAACTGATGCTGGCCTACACCGCCTATCAAGTGCTCGATGAGGTGTTCGAAGGCATTGTCGACTGGTCCCAGGGCCAGCGCACGGAGGCTGCGCAGCACCTGCTCGGGGTGGCGCAGAACCTGATCCAGGCGACGCTCTTTGCCGGCGCAGGAAAACTCGGTGAAATCCTCCCACTCGCGCCTTCCTCCTTTGTCGACGGCCTGCACCCGGTGCGAATGCCCAATGGTGGAGTCAAATTATGGAACCCTGACCTGCGCCCCTACGCGCGACAGGAGCATGGCCTGCCTGCCGACGCGCTGCCGTCGCCGTCGGGCCTGCATGAGCATCAAGGCAAGCACCTGCTGGCACTGCACGGCGAACACTATGAGGTGCTCCCCGACGCGGATACCGGCGAGCATCGGATCAGCCACCCTACACGCGCGGATGCCTATCGCCCGCAGGTATTTTTCAACGGCGACGGCGCGGTATTGCACGAAGGGGAGCAGCCGCAGACCTGGGACAGCACCACCCTCATGCGTCGCCTCGGGCATCGGGTCGAAGGGTTCACCGATCGGCAACTGGCACAGATGCGCCAGGCCAGCGGCACCGAAGAGGCCGCGCTGCGCGCCATGCACCTGTACCATGAGCCCATGCCGCCACTGTTGGCGGGCGCCCTCAGGCGCTTTGAAGCGCAGGCTTATCCGGCCATCGCCAGCGAAAAAATTCGCAGCGGCCGGCCGCTGGCGTCGGACCCTTCATCAGACTGGTTCATACAGACGGTCACCGAGCTGGACGGCTGGCCCGCTGATAAAGCCATCGAAGTGTTCCTCAACCCTGACTTGTCCGGACGCAGCATCAAGGTGGGCAACCCGCACGCTGCGTCGGCAGATACCTTGCCCCTCAGTTTCGCGCAAATGATGTCAGGTCAACTGCCCGAACATGTCCTGGGTTTTCTCGATGAAGCGGCGACCCGCCAACTGCTGGGCGGCGACATCGCCCAAGCGCAACGGGTGCAGCACCTGCGCGATCAACTGGCCGATCACGTGTTGCGCTGGCGCCGGGATTTCGCCGACAACGTGTACCGCCAGGTATGGGAAATGACCGACGACCCGGAGCACTTGCTGTTGCGCCACGCCTTTCCCCACCTGGATATGGCCCTGCAGACGCGCCTGCTCGGCACCGCCAGCGGCCAGGAACACCTCACCATGGCCGCGCAACGCCTGCCCTTGCGCCTGCATAACCAGGCCCGTGAACTGGATGTGGCCGCGCAATCGGTGCAGGCCTTCGAAGGGTTTTATGCCGCGCCGCCCTTACCGGTCGCCACCGAGCGGATGGCCCTGAACACCCTCAAGGTGCACAGCGACAGCTTTGCCGACCTGCGCATTCAAGTCCGCGAGCAGACGCCCACCGGGTCCTTGCGTTGTGAGACCGGCCCTGTCGACGCCACGACCCGGCGGGTTCTGGTGCCGACCGCGCGTGGCTATGACCTGTTCGATGAAGCGGGCACACGGCTGTCTTCCCACACAGACCTGTACGAGGCGATCCTCGGCGCATTGCCCGCCGATAAAGCCCTGGCGCTGGGCTACCACCCCGGCCAGGGCGCGCCCTTCAAACAATGGCTGATGGACCGGCTGGCATCACTGGCCGAACGGCGTGCGGTGCTGGCCGAGCCACCGACCTACCGCCGGGCCGACCGGCAAACCGTGCAACTGCTGGGCGGCGCCGGTGTAGGCCGCTGCGCCGAGCCCCCCGTCGAGACCTCCGCTGACCTTGCCCGGCAAACCTTGCAACTGTTGTTTCCCACACTCAATCAACAGCGCATGGAACTGTTTATCGACAGCGTTCCGCCTCGACAGCTGCGCGGTCTGCTCAATGAGCTGACCGAAGAAAAACAACGCTTACATGTCGAGTTGCACGCCTGGAAAGCCAGCCCGACCCAGCATGCCCGAGGCAGTCGGGAGGATCGTGCGGAACGGGCCAGGAGAACGCACCTGGGCGTTGCCGTCGAACGCTGCTGGGGCGACCGATTTGCAGAACACACCGATGCCTACGGTCATGTTCAAAGCGGTGCCCGCCTGGATCTGCACGACTGGACGTTGCCGTCGCCACTGCCTCGGCTGACGGCCAACTTCGAACATACGACCGCCCTGAACCTGAGCAACACCGAATTTGGCCCGCCGCACAGTGACTTCCTCAGGCACTTCCCCACCCTGCGCAGCCTGGACCTGCACGCCAACAGACTCATCGATGTTCCGCCGGCGCTGGCGCACATGCGCTGGCTTAAAGACCTCGACTTGAGCAGCAATGACCTGACGCTCAGCCCCGACGATGTACGTACCCTGAGAAAAGTCCGCCGCCTGGAACACCTCGACCTGAGCAACAACCCGCTGGTGCTCACACCCGATATCAGCCTGATGCCTAACCTGCGCCACTTGGGCTTGAGCCGCACGGCAATCACCCAGTGGCCGGGCGGACTGTTTGCTCACCCTCGCGCCGACGATTTTGTGCTCGATCTGCGCGCCAACCCCATCGACACGCTACCGGATGCCACCGCCGGTACACCCAACGCCCGGGTGATTGCCCGCACGCGCCTGGATCGAAACGCCCTGACGGCCCAGGCGCTTACCCACTACGAACACTACCGGACCGCCGCTGGACTGGACCCCAACCGCACCTATGAACCCATAGGCAACAGCGGCCCCTGGCTGCTGGAGGCTGACGCGCAAACCCGCCCCATCGCCGAGCAGGTGTGGAATGCGGTCGAACGGGAAAACGGCTCCCAGGGCTTTTTCGAAGTGATCCGCTACCTTGAGCCTCCCGAGTTTGTTGAACAGGCCGAGGACCGCCTGCGCTATGAAGACAATCGCCGGGCCATGACGCAAAGGCTCTGGCGGCTGGTACGCGCCGCCCATGAAGACACCCCGTTGCGCGAACGCCTGTTCAAAATGTCCGGTTTCCCTGGCCTGTGCGCCGACGCGGGCGCGCAGATTTTCAATGAGATGGGGATCGAGGTCATGGCCAGCGAAGCCGTGCGTTACTCACAAGACGCCGCCGAATGCGAAGACAAACTCGTCACCCTGGCCAAGGGCAGCGCCCGCCTCAAGCTGTTGGGCAAGGTGGTGGGCGAAGACATTGCCCTACGCGTAAGACCGGTGGCCGAAGGCGGGCTGGGCCAACGGTTCAGGTCCGACATGCGCGATGGCGTGCCCGGAGAGGTCGACGAAGTGGACGTGCACCTTGCCTACCAGACCGACCTGGCGACCAGGCTGGATTTGCCCTGGATATCCAGCCACATGCTGTACCGCACAACGGCCAACGTCAGCGAGGAGCAGATCAACCAGGCCTACACCCGGGTGCTGGCGCTGGGCGAAGGCGACGGGCTCGTCAATCAAATGTTGCTGGAGCCCTATTGGGAACAGTACCTGCGCGACAGCCACGATCAGGCCTACCGCGACAATGAACAGCTGTACTCCACACGCTTCCTGCAACTCGATGACTTGCAGACCGCGCAGGCACAGCGGGCGCGATCTGACACCCTGACATCGGCACAAAAAGCCGTCCTGCGCGACACATTGCGCACTCTGGGCGAAGCGCTCCAACTCCCGGACAGTGTGGTATTTGCCGACGCGCCCATGTCCGATGACGTGTACAACGGGCTGCTCAACGATCTGGGATACAAGGAAAAGGAATGCTTACGCCAACTGACACGTCAGGCCCTCGCCCGTGACACGGGGCGCCGCAACCGCGCCTCGTAAGTGGGTACAACGCGGGCCTGGCCGCTTGAACCCTGATCCGCACCTTCAATAGTTACCGCCGCGCTCACTCGCCCCCGCCGCATGCTGATGGATCATTCCACCAGCATGAGGACAGTGCCAATGAGCACACCGACGCCCCCTTCGCCCTCACCCAAGCTTCAAGAAATACACAGCCAGCTGCTTGAAATCGACCCGCAGTTGCGCACTCAAACCCGGCAGCCTGCCGTGTTACCCCCTGAACTGCTTGCGCTGGAAAAGCTCAATACCACCCTGATCAGCGCCAACAACGCCCTGCTGGAGAGGTCACGCAGTTTGTTTGAGGCATTGACGCAGGCAGACCTCACCCAAGCCGCCGGAAAAACACTGCTCGCCCAGCTCAAAACCGACCTGAACACACACCTGCAGGGCCTTGACGAAGCCAGCACCGTCAATGGTCTGGGCCGCAAGAGCTATCTCGCCCAGACGGCGGGTCTTGGCGCGCTGGAGCAGCAGGCCAGGCTTGATGTGCGCGATTACCTGCTGGCCCCGGCAGAACAACGCATGGTTGAAGACTGCTCCCGGGGCGCGGATTATCGACCGGGGATGTACTCGCTCAACTTCAGCTACCAGGACAAGACCGTGGAGTTTGCCGGGGCCTTTGTGCTTGCGCGCAAATCCAGCCCGGTTGTGGATAACCTGACCTCGGGAGAGGACCTCGGCCAGGTGCTGCTGTTCACCCCAAACCGAGGCCTGGAGTCCTTCGATTCGCTGGCGCAACTCGACCAGCGACTCAAGCCGACGCTAGCGTTGCCGGCAGGCCACGAGGAGTTATGCCAACACCTGCCGGTGCGTTATCAGGCGCTGGACGTCGACGATATCTGGCCACTGCAATTGCTGCCCATCAGCGGCGAGCCCTTGTTCGAACATACCTACAACGCGATCATCGACAAGCGCAGCCAGGACATCGAATGGGCATTGAGCCTGGTCGAAAACCCGCTGCACGAGGCAACGCTGCTCCAGTCGGCACTGGACGACGCGGTGAAGGCCGCACTGCCGGATTTGTCCTCACGCCTGGCGTTCAGGCGCCAACGACTGCTGGAGCGCAGCGTGTACAACGGCCTGCCGGACTGGTATCGCCACGCGGCTGCGAGGGATCAGCAAACACTGAGTCGTTGCCTGCAGGATTACAATCAGGCCCGGGCAACCTATATCGAGCTACTGGGGCCTGTCGCTTCGCCCCAGGCCCTGGCGCATTTCCAGTTGACCGAGTATCTGGACGAAGCGCTGGAAATCCACGACCTGAACCCGCTTCACCTGAACATTACCACCCGACGCCATGTCGCCCATGTCGGCACCTATGAGCAAACGCGCAGTCTGGTGCAATTAAGCCATGACGGGCTGCATGCGGGCGACGAGCTGCCCGGCTCTGATTTTTTGACCAACACCACCCTGACGTACGCGGGGGCGGCACTGCAAGGCGAGCATGCCGTGCTGAATGCGCAGAGCCTGCTCGAGATACTCCGCGAATCCGGCCTGCAACCGCGCCTGGACTTCGCCGCGCTGCAAAAACAAATGCAGACCGAAACCCGCTTCAGACAGGCGACTCGCGACCTGTTTGATCATCGCCTGGTGCTGCTGGCCTTTATCGCCCGCTTGCGAGGCGACCTGAGCCACGCGGACCATGCCTTGTTCGACACCTTGCGCGCCGGTACGAACCCGCTGCTGTGCGCACGCACCGTGCTGTTGCACGGCGCGCAACTCAAAGACCTGTGGCTATTGCGCGAGGTGGACGCCACCGGCCAAGTCCGGCGCTTGTTGCTGTGCACCCCGAACTCGCCGCGCGAGCGACAGTTCCAGGCATTCGCCACCGAGCGCGAATGCCAGGCGCATATCATCAGTTGGGCTGATGACCACACCCGGTCAGAGGGGCGCACCCTGCGCGACTACCTGTTGGAGCAATGCCCGCTGCGATTTCGGCCGAAGATGGGCACGTTCCTGGCAGGTCTGGGCTTCAAGCCCGACGCAAGGGAACACGAAGAGGTGACATTCGGCCCTGTGTGCTCGCACACGGTATGCCTGGACGCCATGGTCGTGCATTCGCAAAGCGCAGCGCAGGACGATTACGACTACAGCACCCCGCTCTGGTATCGCTCGGCCCAGCCGCCAGACCGAACCCGTTTGACCCGCCTTGCCGACGATGCCGCAGGTGCCTTGAGCACCTATGACGCCATGCCCGATTCGCACGCCAACTTCATCACCTTCGATGCCTATCTGCACGCCAAGGCCACACTCAGCCTGAACACGCTGCTGGGCCGTCCTCAGAATGATGTCGACCCTGACAGCGTGTTCGTGTCGGCGCCCTGGCCACTGCTGGGCGGCAAGCCGAAGCCCATTACCTATACGAGGCTGTACCGCGACGGTTACACGGACAACGTCGGCTTCATCGATCCGAAATTCTCTACCTCGGCCACGTTCAGCGGGCCGGCGGGCGTCGACCTGAGCCGCCTGACCCCGCAGAACGTGTCAAGGTCGGTGACCGGTGTCTGGATCGGTCGACGCTACACCGACGAAGTGCGCGCCAAATTGCAAAGCGCGAACAGCCCCGGATATGCCAGACGGCGCGACGCCACGCTGGCGATCACACAACTGCAGATGAAATACGCGGCGCTCGACTGCTGCCTGCGTGGCCATATCGCCCGGCTCGACCTGACCTGGCTGGAGCGAGCCATCGACAGCCTTGGCGACACGGCGGCTGCGACTCGCTCCACTTATCAGGTACACCGCCTGACGATTGACGGCGATTGGGTAATGGGCAACTACCTGTTCAGCCATGCAAACAACCCGGTGTTGCTCTACACCCCCAACGCACCCGACGGCATCGGCTTTCGTGAGGCGAAGCTGTTCAACTACTGGCTGAAAAAAGTCAACGGTGTGTCGGCTTACCTGCACGGTCGGGTGCCGGTCCAATCCCAGGCGCGGATCACCACGTTCCTGACGACTGCCCGCGATGGACTGCCCGAAACGATTGACCGCACCACCCCCAGCCTGGCGCGCTATGACAGGACAACGCCTGACACCACCCTGACCGACCTGCGTAACGATGTCTACAACAGGGTGCTGCAACGAAAAATAGACGATGTGACTGCCACCACGGTCAATCGCACAGAGATGATCATGGGGATTGTCTGGACGTGCGTCGAACTGGTCACCACCCTCGCCACCATTCCATTCCCCGTGTTGAGCCTGGGCCTGGGTGGCTTGTTGGCGTTCAAGGACGCGATGCTCGCCATCAGTGCCTACCAGCAGGGCGACATGGCCGGCGCCTTGAGACACTACATCGGCTACCTGGCCAATGTGGGCGGTGCTGTGTTGTTCGACGTTCGCCAGGCCCTTAAAGGCCCCTTCAACACACTGTCGATCAGACCGGTGACCAAAGCGCTGACGCCGTCCACGCTGATCAACGATATCGACCCCGGTATTGCTGCCGGCATGAAACCCGTGATGTTCGATACCCATCAGTTCTGGGTCAAAAACACACCGGATCCTCTGGGGCGATATCTGCTGTTTCGCCATGACCCCGTCACCGGGCAAATGCAATCGACTGCACGCCTGGTCAACCAGAACGCCGATGGCCATTGGGTTCGCTCCGGGGTTGCGGGAGGCGGCCGCAGAAAGACCTATACGCTGCTCGAGGAGGAAGCGGACCAGCCCCTGGCGCGCTATGAGATTGCACCCGAGCAAGGCAAGTACTTCAGATCAGCGCTCAACCTTGAGTATGTGCGCAACATCACCAGCCATCCGGATGACACCATTGCCCAGGGCGCACGTGAAGGGGCCTATCTGGATTTGAAGCCTCTACGTGACAGCTATCGCAATCAGGTGAAACACCTGACTGAAGATACGCAGGCACTTTACGCCTCGCCTCCAGCACGCCCGGACCGTAGCGGGTTGCCGGTACTGGCAGCCGATTCCAGCCCGTCTACCGTACTGGCCGGCCTGTTCCCACTCAAGAAGCGGCTGATCATTGGCGCTTCCAACACCAGCGTTGCCAGCAAGCAGTTACTGATCGAAAACCTGCCGGCCCTGGCAGCGCAAGGACTCAAGCGCTTGCACATCGAAAACCTGCCGGCCGATGTTTTCCGCACCAAACTCAAAATCATCAATGGCGAAACCAAGGGCAACCTTGCGCACGCCTTGAAACAGGTCGAGGACCACTTGGCGCGCGTCGATGCGAGTTTGGGCTGGGGCGCGGACGCGCCGTTTACCTTCCGTAAACTGATGCTCGAAGCCCACAGGCACAAGGTCGCGATCGACGGCGTGGACGCCTCGAGTTCTTATCATCTGGAACACGCGCTGGAGCTGTCTGACAAAGAGCGGTTTATCCCGCGCAACAGCCAGCTCAGAAATTTCTATTCCCACAAAGCCATCGCGCAAAACGATCCCGATGATGGCTGGATCGCCCTGGTAGATCACAGTCGCATAGGCAGTACCGACGAGGTGCCGGGCCTGGCTGACTTGCAGAATGTCATCGCCTTGCGTGTGGATGATGCTACCCCTGGCCAGGCAGTGGGCCTCCTGCCTGATACATCCGCCGCCGCGCTGTCGCGCGGTGATTACCGGCTGACGATGGCCACCACCGCCCAAACCTTGCCGACGGCCGGCCCCTCAAGAGCGGTACCGGGCCCCCCATCACCGTCTCATTACCATGAGTTTGATCTGCCCGCGTCGTTCAAACCGGACCTGGACGAGATGGTGCATAGGCATGACAGCTTTGACCCCATCTACGGGCCTCGAACGGGAGACCCGTACCATCCGGCGCACCAGGCGTTCAAGCAAACACGCAGTCGCCTGGATGAAACCGCCAAACAGGCGTTGGCCGCCTACACGCCACTGCCACGCCCGGATTTCGCCGACCTTGCCACGGCAACCAGCGAAGAGGCGTTCATCAGGCAGCTGTTTAAAAAGATACGGGGACTGGTTATCGGCGAATCCCATCTTGATACCTACAGCAAACGCTTCCTGATCAAGTACATGAAGCTGTTGAAGCAGGAGGGCGTGAAGACCTTGTACCTGGAGCACCTGCTCACCGATCTGCATCAGGCCGAGCTGGAGGTGTTATTACGCACCAGCAAAATGCCGAAAAACCTCAAACGCTACCTCAACGCGCAGGATGCCGGCCATATGCGCAATTACACCGGGCCCGACACTTACACCAACGTGGTCAAAGCCGCAAACAAGGCGGGCATTCGGGTGCGGGCGCTCGACTGCACAGCCAGCTATCACGTCAAGCGCATGTACGGGGACAAGGCCCGCATGAACCTGTTCAGCTATTTCGCCAATGAGGTGATCAAGGCTGACCAACTGGCACAGGGCCCGCATCGATGGGTCGCGCTCATCGGGGATGCCCACTGTGACCTGCACCTGGGTGTCCCGGGCATTGCCCAATTGCAGGATGGCGTCAGCTTGAGGATACGCGATGTCCACCCCACCCAGGCATTGCCGCTGCAGCGGGGCGGATGGGAGTTCGTCGAAGGTCAGATCGGCTCCCCCGGAACAAAAACCCTGCGCAGTGACTTCACGTTGCACGTCGGTATTGCCGGTAAGCCCATGCCGTTTCCCAAGGCGGTGCCGGACCGCGCATGGCTGAGGAACATCAACGAGTTCCTGATCGAGCAGCCTTCAGCCGCCCACGCCAATGTGCTGCACCGTTCCGAGAGCGGAGCGATTGTGTCCACCCCCATTCAAATTAACGATACCGGGGAATTTTTTGTCGAGCGTTGGCCGCAGTTGCAAGGCAGGTCCTATACGACCCTGGAAAACCTGGCAGCGCAGCTTAAGACAGAGGTGAAGCTGTCGCCTGTCTCCAGGGCGGCCCAGCCAGGCGAGCCACTGCGACAGGTGAAGGGGACGTTGCCTGCCTTCTGATCGCTAGCCGACGCCTGTCGGCTGAAGCACCACTCACTGTCAACTTTTCACGTTTATTCCTGCCCGGCCCAAGTGCCGGGCAGCCCTTGACTGTTCCTTAAAAAGGCAACCTGACCATGCTATTGGAGTCTCCTTATCAACACGCTGCACGCTATGCAGAAACGGGTATTCACTTTGACTTGATCAAGCGTGCACTCCCCGCTTGGCTCAGCTCGACAACGCTGGCCCGCGTTCGCGCGGTGCAGGCCGCGAGCCCCTGCGTCTACACACGAATCACGTCTATCGACAGGCCCCTGAACACGGCTTCGACAGAGGCCATGGCCGAGCATTGGACAGCCCGGAACACGGTGGACGAAACATTCAAATACCTAAAAGACGTTTATACATTCGCTGAACCCCTGCTCAAAAAAGCCTTACGTGAATACGGCAACATTGATGTAAAAAACACCTTTATTCGTCTTTATGCCCCCGCTAAAAACAGCTGGTGGGCCATTGGCGTGCGCAAAGGCGTGACCAGCCGGACCGTATCGTTACTGGACGCAGCCCTGCATAATTTTTCTGCCGGCGAGCAATTTGCCGACTTTGCGTTCTTGTCCAGGGCGGACGCTCAAGGCCAGCAGAACATTCTCCAGCTCACCTCGCGAACCACTGGCCAGGCCTTGACCGCACTGGGCTTCAAAAACCTGTGCCGCAGCCTGAATATCGGCCTGCAATACCAGACGCGATTATTGAAAGTTTTGGGGTTCAACAATCAGGTGCAGGCCGATAAATTACGCCGCAGGGTGATTGCCTGCGATAAGGCGGCGCTGAAAAACGCCGCCTGTATCGCCCTGTCGCAAGGGCATATCCAAGACGATGCCCGGCAATTGCTCTTGGATATCGCCGAGGGCAAGCCGGCCCCGGCCCTGGGTGGCATTGCGGTGCAGTACTACAACCTGAGCCTGCTGGATGCCCAACTGAGCGGTATTGTGCTGATTGCCGCGCCACAAGGTCGCGACAAACACATCGAGCGCTTGCTGGCCTTCATCCCCGAAGACCCCGAGCACCCGCTGAAGGAGTACGCCTCGCCGGTCGAGTTCATGAATGAACTGACACGCCAACTGCGCGACAGCACCACGACCCTCGATGAAAAAGGCCAGGCACTTTCCAAAACCACCTACCGGCAATTCTTCAGTCAATTTGTGGACCATAAACAACGCGGTTATTTTTTCGCCGAGCTGCAAAACCGCCTGTTCAAGGTGCAATGGCATCAGAAGAAACGCACCGACAGCGGCCCCAGCTGGCAAACCATCCCGGTTGACACGCCGCAGTTGCACTTCAGCGTGCAAAACATCTTTGACGATTACCAGAACCGCCCTCCGGCCGGCCATTCCGAACCCGATACGCTGTGGCATTACCTGTACCGGGTCAAACTCAACAAGATCGTTAACGATACCCGGGAAATTGCCATCACCACCGCCTATGCAGACCTGATGGCCCGCTGGGCCTGGTGGGACAACTTGGGCAAGATGCTGTCGGACATCCTTAATGCCGCGCTACTGGTGGTCACGCCATTCGTGCCGTTCCTGGGGGAGTTGATGCTCGCCTACACCGCCTACCAGGTGGCCAACGAGGTATTCGAAGGCATCGTTGACTGGGCGCAGGGTGACGGGCTGCAAGCGATTGCTCACGCCATGGAGGTGGCGCAGGCGGTGGTGCAACTGGGGGTTTGGGCGGGTGCCGGCGCGGTAGGCCAGACGCTTGCACTCACGCCGTCGCCCTTCGTCGAAGGGTTGCACCCCGTGGAACTGGCCGGCGGCGAAAAACGCTTGTGGAACCCGGACCTTTCGCCGTACCAGCAGAGCATCAGCCTGCCCAAAGGCACCCTGCCTGACGCACAAGGCTTATATCAGCATGCTCAAAAACACTGGCTGGCACACGCAGACAACCACTATCAGATCGAACGCGACCCACACCTGCCTCACCAGCGCATCGTGCATCCCCGCCGGCCACACGCCTATCAACCGAAGATACGCTTCAATGGCAGCGGTGCCTGGGTGCATGAAGGTGAACAACCCCGCAGTTGGGACGATCACACGCTGATGCGCCGGATCAGTCCTGCCACCCAGGCGCTGAGTACCGAGCAGCTCGAACAGATCCGGGTCATCAGTGGCAGCGAGCCGGACCATCTGCGCCACATGTACGTGCGCAACCGACCCTCCGCACCGCTGTTGGCCGACAGCCTTGAACGCTTTCAAGCAGGCCGGTTTGCCGAAGAATCAGCCCGCAGGATGCGCACAGGCCAAACACTCGAGCCGTATTCCTATTGGTTCGAACAGGCCGTCACAGAACTCCCCGGCTGGCCGCCAGACAAAGCCCTGGAGGTATTTCACAACAGCGACCTGAGCGGCGAGTCGCGTAAATATGGCAACGCCGACGCCGCACCGGCAGATACCTTGACCATCAGCCTGGCCGACGTAATGGCTGCCAGGCTGCCGGAGCGCGTGCTGGATTTTTTCGACGAACAACAGATCACTACGTTACTGGGCGACAGCTTGCCCCCGGCCGAACAGGTGCAGGCGTTGCGCAATCGACTGGCGGACTACGTCGACGGCTTTGGCGGTCATATCGCCAACAGCCATTATCAATTGGGCCAAGTCAGCAGCGACCCGCACGTGGCCCTGCTGCGCCAGAGCGCTCCCGAGCTGCCAGTGAGCTGTGCCAACGCCCTGCTCAGGCAGGCTTGGCCGCAAGAGTCCACGGTGATGACGCACGAGCAGCGCCTGCCCTTGCGTCTCAAAAGCCTGGCACGCGAGCTGGACGTCGACAGCCAGGCCTGCCGCGCTGTCGAAGGGCTCTACCCGCAACATCAACCTTCGGTGCAAAGCGAACGGTTGGTGCTCAACACCTTGCGTCTGCACAGCGATGCGTTCGGCAACCTGAAAGTCGACCTGCGCGACGGCAGCCCCGGCGGCCCTTTGCGCTGCAGCGTCGGCGATGCCAATGCGCCCCAGACCCGCACCCTGGTGCGCAGCACAGACGGGCACTATGCGGTGTTCGACGCCGATGCCAAGCCGCTGACCGCTGCCGCCACGCTGTACGAGTCCCTGCTCTGGACCCTGGCACAGGACCCGCAACGCGCGCCTCTCTTCGCCGTCGGCGAAGGTGAGCAACTGCGCCAATGGGTGATCGAACGCAATCAGACGCCCGCCGAGCGGCGCCTGGCCCTGGCCGACCCCACCGTGAGCAGGCGACCTGCGCCCGAGACCGAAGTGCTGCTGGGCGGCGGTGCCTCGTGCAAAATGTCCCGCGTCGACAGCTATGACATGCAGCCCAAAACCATTGAAGAGCGCATCAAGCTGTTACTTCCCGCAATGAGCAAAGACAGCGTTCGACGCCTGTCTATCACGCTGGGCACAGCCGAAGGCAAGCAAACGCTGACGCAGATGGAGTCGCAAAAACAGCAGCTGTTCTATCAGCTCGATACCTACATAAAAAGCCCGACGCGCTGGGAAAGCACCCTGCTGGAACCGGAAGTGCGCAAGCGTCGAGCGGAAGTCGCGACCCGCCTCTATGACGGCTGGAGCAACGGCCTGACGGTGCATCTGGACGACAGCTTCGAACACCGTGGCGGTATCGCCCTGGACTTGTTCAATACCCCTCTACCCGACGAACTGCCCACCCTCAATGTGCCACTGAACCACATCAGCGACCTGGACCTGCGCGGTTGTGAATTTTCCGATAGCCATGCCGCCTTTCTCGACAATTTCCCGCATCTGCGCGACCTCGACCTGAGTCGCAACACACTCACCAGGCTGCCTGAGACCCTCGGCAAGCTCAAACGCCTGCGCCGTTTGTACCTGGAAGGAAATGCCATCGTGCTGGATGAGGCGGCCATGTCGACACTCGCCCGGCTCAAGCGCCTCAAACAGCTTGAAATGGCCGGTAACCCGCTGGGGCAGGCACCGGACATCCGCCAGATGCCGGCCCTGACCCTGCTGAACCTGCGCGATACACAGATAAACGACTGGCCCGCCGGGCTCATCGGCCAATCCCGCGCGCGCGGATTCCAACTGGACCTGAGCGAGAACCCGATCACCCGGTTGCCCCATGTCGCCCCAGGCTCGGATGATGCCGACATCATCGCCCGCACACGCCTGGATCAAAGCCGGCTCACCTCGGACTTTCAGGACTTGCTAGCCGAATACCGCGAGTCAGTGGGGCTGGACGCGCTGCGCACCTATGCACCCAAAGGCCAGAGCGAACCCTGGCTGACCTGCATCAAGCCGGCAGAGCGCGAGCGCCATCGGCAACTGTGGGAGGAGATTGAAAAGGAACCGGGCTCCCAGGGCCTGTTTGAAGTGATCGGATCGCTTGAGGAACCCGATGAGTTTCAAGCCGAGGAGGACCGCCTGGCCTACCAGAGCAATCGGCCGGAATTGAGCCAGCGGGTGTGGCGCCTGCTGCGGGCGGTCGAAACCGACAGCGACCTGCGCGAACGCGTGTTCAAGGATACCCGCTACCCCGGACTGTGCCCCGACGCGGGCGCGTTGATCTTTCAGAAGCTGGGGGTCGAAGTGCTTGCCAGTGAAGCCCATCGCACCAGCACATCACCAGAGGAACTTGAAGGCAGGCTGGTGGTGCTGGCCCGCGGCGCCGCGCGCGACGCGTATATGGGCAAAGCCATCGGCGAAGATATCGCCCACCGCCTCAAACCCAAAGACCAGGGCGGGCTGGGGCAACGGCTATGGTCGCAAGTCATCGACGGCGAGCATGGCGAGGTCGACGAAGCGGGCATTCATCTGGCCTATCGCAGCAGCCTGGCGGACCGACTGGACCTGCCCTGGCTCTCGTCGCATATGACTTACCGCACACTGGCTGACGTGACCCCCGCACAGATCGACAAGGTCGCCGCGGCGGTCGAAAGGCTCGAAGAAGGTGACGGCCTGGTCAATCAGATGCTGCTGGACAAAGGTTGGGAGCGTTACCTTGAGCAGCACCACCCCACCGCCAAATGGAACAATGACACCGCCTTTGACCGCAAGTACCTCCAGCTCGATGAACTACAGGCGCTGCAAGCGCAATACGCTCAGTCGCAGGACCTGCCGCAGACCGATCGGCAAGCCCTGCAGACGAAACTGCGCGACCTGGCGCAGGCCCTGGAACTGGATGAAGCCGGCGTATTATCCGGCAACCCGATGAGTGCGGCGCAGTACGATACAACCCTGAACGAGCTGGGATACCGTCACAATCAGTGGCTGCGAGACCTGACCCGCGCCGCGCTGAACCGGGCAGGCGCACGCAAGAACCGCACTTGACGGAATCGAAGGCTCAGGGCGCCAGAAAGTCGAACATCAGGTGCACCGTGCCGTAGTAGGCACCGCCCTGGTAGCCCCCCTCGGGCTCGATCGGAGCAATCTCCAGCTCGACGCGCCGGCCCATGCCCGCCTCGTCAGCGCTGAGTACCCGGGTCGAGTCCAGGGTCAGGGGCACCCGGTTGAACAGCACGCGCAAATCAATACGGTCGCGGCCGCTCAACAAATAGGGCGTGTCCCCCAGGCGCGCGGCCACGCCGCCATTGAGGTTCTTCACGTCGAAGTTCTTGCGCAGGCGTCCGAGCCTGGAGGTGGCCAGGTCCCATGCCAGCACCTGGTCCTGCCCCATCCAGTCGGGTTCGGAGGGCAACACGTAGGCCTCATGAACAGGGATAGTCACCGACACCTCAAAACTGTGGCGCTCCTGAAACGCCTGTGCCTGCCCGCCGATGGACAACGTTGCGATCAACGCCGCCCATACCGTCAGTTGCTTGAACATTGTCATCACCCGTTGCTGTTGACCGTCATCGGTTTTTTGTCGCGGCCTTCAATCATCTGGAAGCGGTACTCACGGCCGGGTTTCTTCTCCAGCATCCACTGACGGCCCGGCAGGATGTGGTGCTTGGTGGTGGCTTCGCAGTCGGTTTTTTGCGTCACCGAACAGTCCCGGAATTCGTCGAGCACCACCACACTGTTTCCGGCATTGCGCAGGGTGTACTGGCTGGCTGTCTCGACAACCTTCGTATCGAAGCGGGTGTCCTTGGGTCGCACGAAAAACACGGTGCCGTAGCCGGCCATGATGTTGACCCCGGCCGCCAAGTCCTTTCTGTACGCGTCACGCTCGACGTCGGTGACGGCAAAGTCGTCGTCCTTTTCCGGTATTACCGGGATGAAGCGCACCCGGAAGTAACGCTCTTTGTCGCGCTGGCCCATGTACAGCAGACGGGTGCCCTGGCGCCCGCCCGCCGGGACGATCAGCCGCGCCGGGCTGGCCATCAGACCGTCGCGGCTGGTGGCGCCACCCTTGTCGTCGGTCAGGGAGGCGACCGGGACTTCCCTGGACGTGCCGTCGGCGCTGTAGACGATCTCCAGCACATTGACCTTGATAAAGGCGGTGCTGGTGCCCCCATTGAACACTCGCTTGAGATAAGAACTGCGGTCGCCTTCCAGGTAGTCGTACACCACGCCGACATTGATCGCCGGCCCGGCCTGCGCCGCCCACGACATGAGCAACAGCCCAGCCCCTAACACTGCATGTTTCATGTTTGCTTACGCCTCATTGATTGAACGCGGCTCACCGCCCGCTGCGGGAGCCGATATGCGGGTAATGCCCGCTAGACTTCCGAATCCCAGATCACCGTGGCCACGCCGGAATAGGTACTGCCGGGCTTTTTGAGCATGTCGGCGACGTCATCCCTGGCCACTTCGAAATGCAACTTGCCCTCGCGGTTGTTCACGTATTGCGTTGGCTGGAACAGTTCGGTGCCCACGCCGTCGAGGCGCAGGGGCAGCTTGTTGACGCCTTGGTCGTGCTGGTCACGCAAGCCATAGGGCAGGCTCACGGCCACTTGCAGCGGCACTTCGTCACCGTCGCTGTTGCGCAGGCCGCAGGTGTTGCCGATGACCAGGCCACACTCAAGGGTCATCTTGAAACGTGAGCTGGCGGAAATCGCAAAGGTCTGGTCGCGCCACAATCGCGACGGGCGCCGCCCCTGGTTGAGCCAGGCTTGCCAGCCGCCCTCGGGGAGCAGCTCGACGCGATTGGCGCCGGCCGGCAGGTCGACCTTGAGCACGTGTTCCACCGACAGGATGAAATTGAAGGTCAGGGCCGTTTCGTCGGGGATCATGGCGTTGCCGAAATCCATATCACCGCCCGGCCCCATGGTGTAGGTGAGGGAGCCTTCATAGGTACCGGCGTCCATGCCCAACGGGTTTGGCGTCTTGAGTTCATAACCGTACTCAAGCGAGCTGTAGCTCAACCGCGGAATCTCCACACCGTTGGTGACGCTGCAGGCGCCGGCGTTCTCCGGGACGATCCAGAAAAACAACGCGAACGCGGCTCCTGCCGCAATGTAATTGATCGGCATACACGGTGCGGGCGCCCCTCGCCAATAAGTGCTCCAACCCACACCTGGCGTCGCCCAGCCGGACACGCCCGGAGGGTAGGAAACATTCCACCGGCCACCGATACCGGCAATACGCATCTGCACCGTCTCCGTGCGACCGGTAACGGCGTGTTTCACTTGCAGGTCGCGAAAGGCCGACGGCACCTTGAAATAAGCACTCTGGCGTGGATCCTCGGGGAACGCCGGTATTGGCCCATTGGAATAGGCCCGGAACGCAGTGTTACGAATACTGAAGGTATTGACCGCCTCGCACTTGGCTGGAACGTGCCAGGGACATAAGCCACTTTGCGGCGTGGTGTTGACGAATTTGTTGTTCGTCGGGTTGGCCGGATCGGGGCGAAACACCGCCGTGATCTGCTCGACAATAGCCAGCGCCGGCAGGCTGTAAGCGCCTAGAGCCAGCGCTAACGCACACAGGCCCAGGCGTTTTTTGGTTGCGGTAATCAAGGTCATGAACTCCAGTTTCAACCGCCGTCAACCGGCGGTTTCGGCGTGATAGGTCGCTTCGGCCAAGGTGTCCGGCGTGCAGCGCAAGTCACCAATCATCAACACGTCGTTTTCGTTCGGCGCATTGCTTGGGTCCAAACGAAACTGGCAAAGCAGCTGGTTTTGGTAGCGCACTTGCAAGGTGGGCGCGCTGGAACTCATTTCCATCGAGAAAAATCCGTCCACCTCGCTGACCCCACGGCTGGCGTGATTGATCACGTGATGCCCCTTGAGCGGTGCTCCGCGCTCGTCCAGCAACCGCCCAAGCACGGTGACGGTTTTCATCACGGTGATTTTTCGATAGTCCACACCGCCTTTGTTCAGGTGATAGCTGGCGCGAGTCGGTTGAATATTCGCCGCCGGCGGGTGATTGCCTTCAAAGTCGAAACTCACGCTGCTGCTCTTGTAGGCCGAGACTGGCACATAGTTGCGCCCCGGCCGCAGGATCGCACCGCCGCCACCGAGGTCGTCGGCGCGCAGTTCGATGTCGTCCAGGTCGGTTTCAACGTCGATGATCATCCCCGCACCATTACCCTGGTACTGGCTGCTCAGCAGCATCTTGCCGGCACCGGCAACGAAGGTGCTGTTGAGGTTCAAGCCACCACTGAGGTCACCGTTGAAGGAGCTGCGCTGCACAAAGCCGTCACCGCTGACCGCGCTGGTATTGAAGCTGGCCATGCCCGACAGGCCAACGCCGTAGGTATCGGTGATGGCGGTCGCGGAGACGCTTTGCAGCATGTGGTCGGTGAGGTCCTGGCGCACCGTCACCGAGGCGTTGTTGTCGCGCCCGCCGTCTCGGGCGGTGCGGGTGCCGATGCTGCCGGAAATCTGCCGGCCTTCAGTGCCCAGGTTGACACTCACGCTCACATCCACGCCACGATTGCGCGCGTCGTTGGTGCCGGCGCTGCCGGGCCGGTCGAACACCGAGAATCGCCAGTTGGCGTCACTGCCGAACAGGTTGTCGTGGCGACTCCAGCCCAGGTCCAGCCCGGCGCCCTCGATATTGCCCTCACTGTGGGACAGGCGCATGTTCAGGGTATTTTTCGCGTCGAGCCGGTGGTTGACCGACAACGCGGTGTTGCTGGCCTCGCCCACGAAGGTATTGCGGCGCAGGCGCGTGCCGTCCGGCAGGGTTTCGTACGTGTCACGGGTGTCCAGCCAGCTGCGATTATGGCTGAACACCAGGTTGGTCGAGCCCAGGGTATAGAGCCCTTGCAGGTCCATGCCGGTGCCATGTTCCTGGGTCTGGTACAGGTTGGCATAGACGCTGGTGTTGTCGGCCATCGTCCAGTCCATCGACCCGCCGTACTGGAGTTGCTCGCGCACTTGGCGGGCCGACAGGCCAAGGATCACGCGCGGGTGCACCAGGTAGTTGAGCGACGCACCGGCGGTCATCGCGCCCGAGGCTTGCTCATCCCAGTTGCTCAAGAGCTTGGTCTCGCGCCCGGCAAATACGTTGTAGCGCCAGCGGTCTTCAGCGTTGCGCCAGTTGCTGGGTTTGTACACCAGTTCCTGGGTGGTGGCGGTCGTCAAGCCGTCTTCCACCAGGCGCACTTCCACTTCATAGATGCCGCCGGGCAGTGGCCGGGTATCCAGGGTTTGCAGCCCGGCCGCCACTGCCTGGGTGTTGATCAACAAGCCGTTGCGGTAGATCTCAACCGCTGCCTGGCGGTTGGCGGTCACGTAGATCGGATACACGCTGGGCTTGGAGTTGTTGATGGCCAGGCTGTCGGAACTGCCATACATCAGGCCCAGCGCCGTATCGGGGCTGGCGCCGAAGCTGCGCAGTTGACGGGTCAGGCCATCGGAATTGGGAGTGAAGTGGCCGAGGCGGAAAAACTGCCCCTCCAATTCACGCTGGGTATACAGCTCATGGATCGCATGGCGTACTTGTTCCTCATCGCCACTTTGCCGCGCCAGTTGCAGGTTGAGCACCTGGCTCCAGTTGCCGAGGCTTGAACTGGCTTGCAAGCCGTAGCGTCCGCCCAGGCTGTCTTCCTGGCTGCCGTTGAGGTTGAGCTGGTTGTTGATGATCAACCCGAGGCTGCCGCCTTGCGGCTGGTCGTAGAAGCGCGGGGTGTCATCACTGCGTTCGACGTCCTGGGTGAGGATCGCGAGCTGGGAGTTTTCCAGGTTGTAGAACGCCGAGATCATCTTCTCCGGGCAGGTCTGGGTGCAGGCGCCCAATGCCACGCCGTTCTCCAGCAGCGCCTGCCAGGTATCACGGGTGGCGGCCGGGACTTTGCTGTCGCCGGTATCGGTAAATTCGAGCAGGGTCACACGGTCATCCCGCGACAAGACGATCAGCGCCTCGCCCAGCAGTTGCCGATCGAGATCCACGCGCACCGCCAGCGGCACGTCGAAAAAGTGATCGCTGAACCCCGCGGGCAGGCCTTGGGCCTGGGCGATCAAACTGCCGGGGGTTGCAGCGCCGGAAGCAGCAGGTGCCGCCAACGCACTCGTACACATCAGCAGCACAAGCGCAGCCGCGATAGGCGTCATCGGAAACATGAACGGATACCCTGAATGCCAAGAGAGAAAAAATCAGGTCGGCGGACAGAGAAGGAAATCAGCCGACCTGCAAGCAAATGCCCGTGGTCAACGGGCATGCATTGGCATCAAAGCGTCGGCAATACGGCGTCGAATACCACCGGCATCACTGCGGTGTAGGAGCCGCGTTGAGTGGCGGTAGGCTTGGCCGCGACGATGCGCATTTCGGCGCCCACGCCTGGGGTGGAGTCGGCTTCGTTGACCACTTCCTGAGGCGTGCCTGTCAGGGTGACGCCGTTGAGGCTGGTGGTGAGCGCGATGTTCTGCGCAGCGTCACCATTGAACAGTACAGCCGGGCCGCCTTCGATGTAGGCGTGTACCGAACCGTTGGTGTTCTTGATGTCGTAGATCGCGCTCAGGGGCGCCAGCTCGCCGCTGACCAGGTTATAGGTCATGGTTTCGTCACGACCCCAGTTCGGGTCACGCGGTTGGGCGTGGAAAACGGTAGTCGGGATGGTCGCCTTGATGTTGACGGTATGGCTGGCTTCGCCGGCAGCAAAGGCTGTTACCGAGGAAGACAGGGCCAGGACAGCCAGAGGGGCAGCAACAGCAAACTTTTTGAACATGGAGTCAATACCTGTAGTTGGAAAACTTATTAATTTTTTCGTCGTCAAGAGCATCCTTGAACAACGAACAACAGCGTCGGTTAGTTGAACCGTGCGCTACCAGGCAATAATCGACCCAAACTAAAAGCAGGTATGCAGGCACATTCCAATATACGCGTAGCCCTTGTAAACAGCCGTCGCGTGAAAAAGATGGCATTTTGCCAAAACTTTAAAAGTGTCCGTAGGAATTGAACTACATGCGCATAATACAAGGTGCGTTAATCATCGAACGACGTGCACTACACAAACAAAACAAGTTCCAAGTAATCAGGCGTATCGGCGCACATTCGAGCATCAACTCTAATTAAAGTTATAACTCTAATTTGATTATTCTCCAAGCAGCTTTCAACTAAAGGCCGCTGCACGCCATGCGCAAACCTGGCCCTGACCGCTGGTCGGCAGAGGCTGGCGCACACCGCAAGATATATCTTAAGTTATATCTAAATGAGCGCAGAGGAGGACCATCATGAAGCCTGAACATCGCGGTGACTTTGAAAAACGCGGCGGTCGCGGCCCACGGGTTTTCGCCCCTGGCGACCTGAAGCTGTTGCTGCTGGCGCTGATCGCCGAGCAACCCTGCCATGGCTACGACCTGATCCGCCGCATCGAAAACCTCTTCGACGGCGCGTACAGCCCCAGTCCCGGCGTGATCTACCCCACCCTGACCTTCCTCGAAGAGAGCGAGTTGATCAGCGGTGACGCCCAGGGCGGGAAAAAACACTACACAATCACCGACGCCGGTCGTTTCTTTCTTAACGAGCAAGCCGTTGCCCTGGACGGCGTGCGCATGCGCATCGACGTCAGCAAACGCTCGCTGCGCGGCCACGACCGCCCACCGGAAATTCACGAGGCGGTGCACAACCTGCGCCATGCCCTGCATTCGCACCACGGGGGCTGGAGCCCGGAAGAAATCGTTCGTGTCGCGGCGCTGCTCAATCGCACCGCTCAAGCCATTGCCGACGGGAGAGATCAATGAACACACACACCATCCATCGCGTGACCCACGAGATCAAACGCCGCCGCCTGCAGGTAATGCGGGTAGTCGATATCACCCCACGCATGCGCCGCATTACGCTGGGTGGGCCGGAACTGGCGGGGTTTGTCAGCCTGGGCAGTGATGATCACATCAAGCTGCTGTTCCCGCAGAACGCCGCCGAGCAAGCCGCGCTGGAAAGCCCGAGCTTCAGCATCAAGGGCGACGGCCCGCAACCTGCAATGCGCGATTACACACCACGGCGTTTCGACCTGGGCATTGGCGAACTGGATATCGACTTCGTGCTGCACGGCGACGGCCCGGCGTCGACCTGGGCCGAGCAGGCGCAAGTCGGCCAGCACCTGCATATCGGTGGGCCACGGGGCTCGATGATCGTGCCGGATATCTTCGACAGCTACCTGCTGATCGGCGATGAAACCGCCCTGCCCGCCATTGGGCGACGCCTTGAAGAATTACCCGCCGGGCGCAAGGTGCTGGCGGTGATTGAAATTGCCGATGCCGCCGAGCAACAGACACTGGAAAGTGCGGCGGATGTTGAAATCATTTGGGTGCTGCGCGGCCAGGACGACCTGCTCGACGTGGTACGCAACCTGACGCTGCCCGGCGGCACGCTGTACAGCTTTGTCGCGACCGAAACCAGGCTGTCGCGCCAGGTGCGGCGGGTATTACTGGAGACGCACAAGGTCAACGAGGAATACCTCAAGGCCGTGGGCTACTGGCGCGCGGAAGGCAGCGACGAAGATTAACCTGTGGGAGGCGGCTTGCGTAGGAGCGAGCTTGCTCGCGAAAAACGTCAACGATAACGCGTACTTTCTGAATGAGCGCGGTGCCTGTGACTGTTTCGCGAGCAAGCTCGCTCCTACAGACAGTGATCGTGCCCACTTTAAATCGAGCGTGGTTTGAGGCGTTTATCCAGCCCCACTAACGCCAGCGCAATGACGATGAACCCCGCCAAAATCCCCCCCGCATTCACGAACACCTGTGGATAACCCAGGCTGTCCACGTCCATGAACGGGTACTGATACTGCCCAAGCAAATGCCCGCGCAGCAGCACATAACCAAAATACGCCACGGGGTAAATCACCCACCCGGCGATCTGCTTGAGCTGCAAGGTGCCTTTGGGCACGCAGCGCCACCAGTAGATCAGAAACAGCAGCGGCATCACGTCATGCAGCAATTCATCGGCGATGAACTGAAAGCCTTCGGGGCTCCATAAATGCCGTAGCAGCAGGTTGTAGGCCAGGCTCACCACCACGATGCTGGTGGCAATCGCGCCGCAGATGCCGGGCTTGAGGAAGAACCGTCTGGCGGCGGATTCGCGGGTGACCAGCGCGTAGCTCAGCACCACGACCACCAGCGTATTGGTCAGCACCGTGAAGAAACTGAAGAAGCTGATCAACCCGCCCAGCAGGCTCGCGCCGCTGGACCAGCGCGAATACAAAATCAGGTATTGCTGGATCGCCAGTCCCACCCAACCGGCGAGCGCGGCCGCTGCGACATAACGCTTCATGGGCTCAGTCCAACGGGCGTTTGGTGCGCATCAGCTTGACGTACAACCCTTCGACTTTTTCACGGGCCCAAGGGGTCTTGCGCAGGAAGGTCAGGCTCGACTTGATGCTGGGATCGCTCTTGAAGCAGCGGATATCAATACGCTCGGCCAGGCCGCTCCATTCGTAATGCGCCACCAGCGTGGTGAGGACATGTTGCAGGGTCACGCCGTGGAGTGGGTCGTTGCTTGTCGCGGTCATGCCGGGCCTTTTGCAGGAGAGGAAACACAGCCGCGCACCTTAGCCGACGGGGCGTATCGGTGGAAGCACTGCATTGAATATAGCCGCTTGGCAAAAGTTCCCCTTCGCAGCCTAAAAAGAGATGTTATATTGTAACATCTCTTATCAAAATCCTGCCAAGGAATGTCCGATGTCCGTCTCCTGTTTCTGGCGTTTGTCCCCGCTCGCCGCCGCCCTGCTGATCTGCTCCGAAGGCCACGCCCTGGAGCTGCAACCGCAAATCATCACCGCCAATCCCCTGGGCAACGAACAGCTCGCCTCGCCCACCACCGTACTGGAAGGCGATGAGCTGACCCTGCAGCAAAAAGGCAGCCTTGGCGAAACCCTGAACAAGCAGCCGGGGGTGTCGTCTTCCTACTTTGGCCCGGGCGCCAGCCGGCCGATCATTCGTGGCCAGGACGGTGACCGGATTCGCCTCCTGCGCAATGGCGTCGGTGCGCTGGATGCATCGTCGCTGTCCTATGACCATGCCGTGCCGCTGGACCCGATCAACGTCGAACGCATTGAAATCGTGCGCGGCCCGGCGGCCTTGCTGTACGGCGGCAGCGCCATCGGCGGCGTGGTCAATACCTTTGACAACCGCATCCCCACCGCCGCCATCGAAGGCATCCACGGTGCCGGTGAACTGCGCTACGGCGGCGCCGACACCACCCGCAGCAGCGCGGGCAAGCTGGAGGCCGGCGACGGCACCTTCGCCTTGCACCTGGACGCCAACGCGCGGGAATTCAACGACCTGAAAATCCCGGGCTCTGCGCGTAGCCGCCATGCCCCCGACACCGAGGATGGCCCCGGCAAGAACGGCCGCCTGGGCAACAGCGACGGGCGCCAGGATGGCGGTGCCGTAGGCGGTTCCTACACCTGGGATGACGGCTACGCGGGGCTGTCCTACAGCAACTACGACAGTAACTACGGCTCCCCGGCCGAGCAGGATGTGCGCATCCGCATGCAGCAGGAGCACTACGCCTTCGCATCCGAGATCCGTAACCTGCAAGGGCCGTTCACCTCGGTGAAACTCGACGCGGGCTATACCGACTACGAACACCGCGAAATCGAAGGTGGCGAAACCGGTACAACCTTCAAGAACAAAGGCTATGAAGCCCGCGTTGAAGCCCGTCACCAGCCTGTCGGCCCATTCGATGGCGTGGTCGGCGCCCAGGTGACCCGCAACGAGTTCTCGGCCCTGGGCGAAGAAGCCTTCGTGCCCCAGACCGACACCAACGCCGGTGCACTGTTTATCCTTGAAGAGATGCAAGCCAGCGAACGCCTGAAGCTCAGCCTCGGCGGGCGCCTGGAACACACCAGCGTCGACCCGGATGCCAAGGGCAACGCGCGCTTCGCCAATGCCGACAAGGCCAGTGACTTCACCGCAGGCAGCCTGTCCTCCGGCGCGGTTTACAGCCTGACGCCGATCTGGTCACTGGCTGCAACGTTGGGCTACACCGAGCGTGCGCCCACGTTCTACGAGCTGTACGCCAATGGTGCCCACGTCGCCACCGGCACCTACGAATTGGGCGATGCCAACCTGTCCAAGGAAAAAGCCGTGTCCAGCGACCTGGCCCTGCGCTTCGACAACGGCACCCATAAAGGCAGCTTCGGCGTGTTCTACAGCCGCTTCTCCAATTACATCGGCCTGCTCGGCACTGGCCGTACGTTGAACGACGAAGGTGAAGAGGACGCCGGCGGTATTCCCGAGTACAGCTATTCCGGCGTACGCGCGCGTTTCGCCGGTTTCGAAGCCCAGGATCACTGGAAACTCGGCGAAGGCGCCTACGGCAAGTTCGCCCTGGAGCTGTCGGGCGACTACACCCGCGCGACCAACCTGGACACGGGCGAAGCCCTGCCGCGCATTGCGCCGCTGCGCTTGAACAGCGGGTTGCTCTGGGAACTGGACCGTTGGCAGGCGCGTATCGATGTGGAACACGCTGCCGGCCAGGGGCGCGTGCCGAGCAATGAAAGCGGCACCGATGGCTATACCACCCTCGGCGCAAGCGCGGGTTACCACTTCAACGTAGGTGGCAGCCAGTGGCTGGCGTTCGTCAACGGTGAAAACCTGACCAACCAGACGGTGCGCTATGCCAGCTCGATCCTGCGCGACATCGCGCCGGCACCGGGGCGCAGTGTGCAGTTCGGCATCCGCACCACCTTCTAACCCACACCACAAATCCCCCTGTAGGAGCGAGCTTGCTCGCGAAAACCGTCAACGCTAACGCGTGCTTCCTGAACACACGCGGCGCCAGTGGGTTTTTCGCGAGCAAGCTCGCTCCTACAGAGGCTATTCTGGCAGCGACTATCTGTCACTGTTACCAAATCTGAAATGATGCATCTTGCGATTCACCCTTCCTCAAACAGCCCCGCCGCATTATCCTTCGCAACAATCTGCAACGCTTCACTTCCTGGCCGACCTCATTTTGCCAAATCTCCCTGTACGTAAAGACAGCGCTGTCCGAAATCAGCCTGCGTCCGGGGGGGTGTTACCCGTCTGTGGATAACCCGTTTATCCACAGAAAAAACCAAAAAAACGATGAACCAAGCCCGCGCCCAATCGTCATCTACAGTGAGTGAAGCACGGGGTTACATAATTCCAACGTAACGGAGAAACACACTATGAGCACTGATGGTGCCTCAAGCCCAAGCCGCCTGCTGCCCAGGTTGCTGGGCGTCTTGCTGCTGATCATGGGGCTGGCCTTGCTGGCCGGTGGGGTCAAGCTGAGCATGCTCGGCGGGTCGTGGTACTACCTGCTGGCCGGTATCGGCATCGCCCTGACCGGCGTCTTGCTGCTGTCCAACCGCCGCGCTGCGCTGGGCCTGTATGCACTGGTGCTGTTCGCCAGCACCGTGTGGGCACTGTGGGAAGTGGGCCTGGACTGGTGGCAACTGGTGCCGCGCCTGGCCCTGCTGTTCGCCCTGGGCATCGTCATGTTGCTGCCGTGGTTTCGCCGTCCGTTGCTGCATGGCCAGGCCGCGCCGCTGGGCACCGGTGCGCTGAGCGCAGCCGTGGTGCTGGCGGGCGCTACCGCCCTGGCCAGCCAATTCACCAACCCGGGTGAAATGGTCAAGACCGGCCAACTGAACCGCGACACCGTGGCCGGCATGACCAACACTGCGCCGAGCCAGGCTGACGGTGACTGGAACTCCTATGGCCGCTCGGCCTACGGTGACCGTTACTCGCCACTGACCCAGATCACCCCGGCAAACGCGCACAAGCTGGTGCCGGCCTGGACCTTCCGTACCGGTGACATTCCCGGCGCGGGCGATCCCGGTGAAACCACTGCGGAAAACACCCCGCTGAAAGTCAACGGCATGCTGTACGTGTGCACCCCGCACAGCCAGGTGATTGCCCTGGACCCGGACACTGGCAAGGAAATCTGGCGTTTCGACCCGAAGATCAGCACCCAGGGTGCCGAGAACTTCAAGGGTTGGGCGCACATGACCTGCCGTGGCGTGTCGTATCACGATGACGCCGCCTACGCTTCCGAGCAGAAGCCAACCGGCAAGGCCATCCCGGCCGCCGCCCCGACTGCCTGCCCGAAACGCATCTTCGTGCCGACCGCCGACACCCGTCTGATCGCCCTGAACGCCGACACCGGCAAGATGTGCGAAGACTTCGGTAACAAAGGCCAGGTCGACCTGCGCGCCAATATCGGCAGCTTCGCCCCAGGTGGTTACTACTCCACTTCGCCACCGGCCGTGACCAAGAACCTGGTGGTCATCGGCGGTCACGTGACCGACAACGTTTCCACCGACGAACCAAGCGGCGTGATCCGTGCGTTCGACGTGCACACCGGCAAGCTGGTGTGGAACTGGGACAGCGGCAACCCGCACGACACCACCCCGCTGGCCGAAGGCAAGACCTACACCCGCAACTCGCCGAACATGTGGTCCATGTTTGCCGTGGATGAAAAACTCGGCATGCTCTACCTGCCGATGGGCAACCAGATGCCCGACCAGTACGGCGGTGATCGTACCGAAGACTCCGAGAAGTACGCGGCCGGCCTGACCGCCCTGGACATCGCGACCGGCCATGTGAAGTGGACCGTCCAGTTCACTCACCACGACCTGTGGGACATGGACGTGGGTGGCCAGCCGTCGCTGATCGACATCAAGACCGCCGGCGGTGTCAGGCACGCGGTGATGGCATCGACCAAGCAAGGCAGCATCTACGTGCTGGACCGCGCCACCGGCTGGCCGGTTGTGCCCTTCAACGAAATCCCGGTGCCACAGGGCGCCGTCGCGGGCGATCGCACCGCCACTACCCAGCCCAAGTCCGAGCTGAACTTCATGCCACCGCCCCTCAAGGAGCGTGACATGTGGGGCGTGACCCCGTTCGACCAACTGATCTGCCGGATCGACTTCAAGTCGCTGCGCTACGACGGCCCGTTCACCCCGCCGTCGCTGCAAGGCTCGATCGTGTACCCAGGCAACTTCGGCGTGTTCGACTGGGGCGGCATTTCGGTTGACCCGGTGCGCCAGATCGCCTTCGTGAACCCGAGCTACATGGCGTTCAAATCGAAACTGATCCCGGCTGCCGACATCGCCAAGCAAGGCCCGCGCGTCAGCGAAACCCAAGGCGTACAGCCAAACAAAGGCGCGCCGTACGGCGTGATCCTCGAAGCGCTGCTGTCGCCAATGGGCCTGCCGTGCCAGGCACCCGCGTGGGGTTATGTGGCAGCGGTCGACCTGACCACCAACCAGACCATCTGGATGCACAAGAACGGCACCGTGCGTGACAGCTCGCCGATTCCGATCCCGTTGACCATGGGCGTGCCGAGCCTGGGCGGTACGTTCACCACCGCCGGTGGCGTCGCGTTCCTCAGCGGCACCCTGGACCAGTACCTGCGTGCCTATGACGTGAAAAACGGCAAGCAACTGTGGGAAGGCCGCCTGCCTGCAGGCGCGCAAACCACCCCGATGACCTATACCGGCAAGGACGGCAAGCAATACGTGCTGGTCGTGGCCGGCGGTCATGGCTCCCTGGGCACCAAGCAGGGTGACTACGTGATGGCGTTCAAACTGCCGGAATAAGCAAGACTGGCGGTATTAAAAAGGCGGTTACCTTCAACAGGTAACCGCCTTTTCTTTGCGCCGCTGAAGGCTCGTTCCCTTGCTCCGCGTGGGAATGCATCCCGTGACGCTGCGCGTCAGCCTCGCCGGGCCCGCATGAAATCCCCCCAGCGCCGCACCAGGTAGTTGTGCTCATCCATGACCGAATTCCATACCGCAATATGCCCCATGCGCTGTTCATAGGAGCCGCCGTCGCGCACTTCGCCAATATCGATCAGCGGCAGACCATCGCTTCCCGGCAGTTGCTCTCGCGCAGGCTTGCCCGCGTACCAGTAATCCCACTCCGCACAGCTCAAGTGATCGCGACTGCGCGCCGGATTACCGATGTAATAGCCCTGCCGAGCCATCACCGCCCCGGGCCAGCCCGACAGCCACCAATTCAAGTAAGCATAGGCCGCATCCAGCACCGCGCCCTGGGCATGGCGCGATAATGACAACCCACCAAACCAGGCCCGATAGCCTTCACGTGGCACCGCCAGGCGGTATTTCACCCCGGCGCGGTGCAGGCGCATCAAGGTCGGCGACCACAGGCTCTGGATATCGATGCTGGGGCTGAGCATCAATTGCGCGGCTTCTTCGTCATCGGACCAGAACGCCGCAAAGTGGCCTTCCTTCTGCTTGCGCACCAGGACGTCGGCCAGCAAATCGATCTCTTCGATGCTCATGTTGCCGATGTCCTTGAAGCTGGCCAGCCCTGCCCCCTGCACCGCCAAGGCGGCGTCCAGGGCGCCGATGGCGGCGTCGCTTTGCAAGGCCGTGCGCGCACGCCACGCGGGGTCCAACAGCCAGCCCCAGCTTTCATTGCCGTGGCAAAACCCGTCGGGCATACGCTCGGGACGGTAGGCAAAGCTGTCGGCATTGTGGGTCAGGGGCAGCATGCTGATGCGCTCGGTAACCGTGCTGCCCAGGCTGCCATCGTGCTGCACGAACAACCGCTCGCTGGGCACGCTGCCGCTGCCCAGGCGATCATCGGGCGACAGGCGTCCGCGCTTGGGCAGGTCATTGATCTCGTGCCACAACGCGACGCGCCGGGTGTCGATGGGTTGGATCGCCCGGGCCGGCCACACGAAATCGACATTGTGAAACCACTGGTCGTACAGGTCGTAGCTTTCGGGCTGCATCACCGCGATGCGCTGGGCCTGTTCGACGTCGTGCACCTGATACACCAGGCGGATACCCAGTTCCTGCTCGGCCCGCACGCGCAGGCATTCGAGCAAGGTGACCGACGTGCCGAGGACCCTCAACGTGATCATGCTGCGAACCGCCGCGAGAACACATCGAAGGAGCGACGCAACAGCGCAGGGTCGAGGCCGCGCAGGATAAACACCAGGCGCGATTGCCGGTCGGTGCCCGGCCACGCAGGCAGATGCACCGGCGCATGCAGGCAGTGCTGCACGCCATGAATGACGATGGGGGTGTTACTGGCGTTCACATTGAGCAGTCCTTTGACACGAAGGATTCGTTCGCCGTGGCATCTTAACAGCATCGACAACCACACCCCGAAACCGACCCAATCCAAAGGCTGGTCGAAGGTCAGGCTGCACACTTGCGCGGTGCCGTGGCTGGCCGTGGTGGTCTGATGCAACTGCCAGCGGCTGACTTCAATGGCCGGTTCGGCGCTGCGCAGGCCTTCGCCAAGCAGCAGTTGGTCGCCGCTGTGAATGGCATGGGTATCGAGGATCGGCGTGCCGGCATTGAGTGCCCGCAAATGTGCGCGCAGTGCCGTGCAGTCGCCCGCCAGATCGGTCTTGCTCACCAACACACGATCCGCCGCCGCCACCTGGGCCAGCCATTCCGGGTGCAGGCGTTCCTGCAGGACGGCGTGGCTGGCGTCCACCAGGGTAATCACCAGGCCGATGTGCAAACGCCCGCGCAGTTGCACGTCGTTATTCAAGGTGGCGAGGATGGGCGCCGGGTCGGCCAGGCCGGTGGTTTCCAGGATCACCCGCTTGAATGCCGGGATTTCACCGCGCTCGCGACGTTGCAGCAAGGTCAGCAGCGCCTCCTTCAGCTCGCCACGGATCGAGCAGCACACGCAACCGCTGGGCAGCAGCACCGTGTCCGGCGCGATGTCCTCCACCAGCAGATGGTCGATGCCGACGTCGCCGAATTCGTTGATCAGCAACGCGGTGTCGCCCAGGCTTTCTCCCTGCAACAGGCGCTTGAGCAAGGTGGTCTTGCCGCTGCCGAGAAAACCGGTGATGACGTTGAGAGCGATGCTCATTTTTTATACCTCCGCTCCTACAGTGGGTTGCATTCCAAATGGTCGAGCAGTTTGGGATCGAGGGGATCCAACGGACGACCGAGCATGTCCTGGGCCGCCTGCCACAGCTGATCCAGGCCGCTGGCCAGGGCCTGTTTGCCGGTAGCGCCCAGCAGCAGATAGGACGCACCCTGGAAGTCTTCGACCTTGAGCCGGAACACCGCCAGCACCTGGTTGATCGCCGCGATCCGGCGCAGGCGTTCGCGGCGCCTGGGCAACTCGTCGCCCAGGGGGTCGCTCCAGTGCAGGTCTTCGCCGAGCAATCCGCAGAGTCCGCACATGACTACACCCCGCTCATGGCATGACATCGCCGGAATTCGGGCCCAGGGTCTGGCCGACAAACAGGTTGCCGCCGGGCTCGCTGGCCAGCAGCACCGCCGTCGGCGCCACTTCGTCGGCCAGCCCGAAGCGGCCCAGGGGCAGCTCCCTGGCCTTGGCACGCTTCCAGTCATCGCTGATGCCGCTGACCAATGGCGTCTCAATGGGGCCGGGGGCGATGGCGTTGACCAGCACATTGTCCTTGGCGACTTCCAGCGCCAGGGACTTGGTAAAGCCAATCACGCCGGCCTTGGCGGCGGCGTAATGCGTCAGTTCGGCGCCGCCCTTGATCCCCAGTTGCGAGGCGACATTGATGATCCGCCCCCAACGCTGCGCAACCATGTGCGGCAAGGCGCGCTGGCTGGCGACGAAGACGCTGGTGAGGTCGACGCGCAGCATGTCGTTCCACATCGCGATGGACACGTCGACGCAGCGCGCCTGGGTGAGCATGCCTGCGTTGTTGACCAGGATATCGATACCGCCCAAGTGCTCGACGCAACAGTCGACACTGGCCTGGGCGCCTTCGACGGTGCCGACGTCAGCCAGGCATTCGAACACCTCGGCACCGAGGTTGCGGCAGGTGATCGCGGTTTCGGCGAGGCTGGCGGCGTTGCGGTCGGCCAGCACCAGGCGTGCGCCTTCAGCGGCGTAGGCGCGGGCGATAGCGGCACCGATGCCGCTGCCGGCGCCGGTGATCACGGCGCGGCGGTGGGCGAGTTGGTTCATGTAGACGATCTCCCGAATAAACACAGTTCCAATGTGGGAGGGGCTTGCCCCCGATGGCGATGGCTCAGAAAAACAACTGTGGCTGACCCACCGTCATCGGGGGCAAGCCCCCTCCCACATTTTTGAGCCAGTACAGTCAGTCAGGCCAGCGTACGGTCAGGCCACCATCAATTACGATGCTCTGCCCGGTCAGGTAACTCGATGCATCACTGGTTAAAAACTGCACCAATGAAGCCACTTCATCCGCGCGCCCTACCCGCCCCAGCGGAATCGCACGCGCTGCTTTCGCCAGGCCCTGCGGCCCCAGCGAGTTCTTCGCATCCAGCGACTGCGGCGTCTCGATCAACCCTGGAATTACCGCATTACAGCGTATGCCCTTTGCCGCCAACTCCACCGCCAGCGAGCGGCACAACCCCGGCACGCCGGCCTTGGCGGCCGCGTAATGCGAATGCTCTTGCCAGCCATACACGCCTCCGGCAATCGACGAAATCGCCACCAACGCGCCGCCTTCGTGCATGTGCCGCGTCGCCGCGCGAAAGGTGCGCATGACCCCCGTCAGGTCGACATTGAGCATCTCGTCCCACAGCGCATCGGTCATCTCCAGCAACGGCGCGCGACGCAGCAAACCGGCGTTGGCCACGGCGTAATCCAGCCGACCAAAATGCTGCACGCCCTGCGCGGCCAGGGCATCCACCGAGGCGGTATCGCCCACGTCCAACGGCAACATCAGGCATTCGCCGCCGGCGGCCTGCACCAGGCTGACGGTGGCCTGCGGGTCATGGGGGTCCGCCGGGTAGTACCCGCCGACCACCGCCACACCGTGGCGCGCATAGGCCACGGCGAGGGCTTGGCCGATGCCGCTGGCGGCACCGGTAATCAAGGCAACTTTACGGCTCATCATTGACTCCTTACTGAACGGTTTCCGGACGCACATGGCGCGCGGCAAACATCAACAGGCCGGACAAAAAGCACGGCACGGCGCCGAACCACAGTGCGGCGGTCTGCCAGTCACTGCCGGCGGACAGCACCTGGGTTGCACCAAAGCCTGCGACCACCGCACCAATCGGGCCCATGGCATGGATGATCGCGCCGCCGGTGGCGCGGATGCTGGTAGGGAAACTCTCGCTGATAAAGAACAGCGCCGCCGAATACGGCCCGATCAGGAAGAACAGGCCCAGGCTGTACAGCCCGACCACCATCGCCATGTTGCTCGGGCCGAACAGCATCCCGGCGAACGACAGACCACCGAGCATCCAACCCAGGCCGATCACGTTGCGACGGCCGATCTTGTCGCCCATCCAGCCGTGGCTCAAGTAGCCGCAATAACCCACCAGGTTCGACAGCACGAGGATGATCAGCGAGTTCTCGAACGAGATGTGGTGCACGCTGACGATCACCGAAGTCCCCAGCACGCTGAACACCTGGATCGCCGCCCAGTTGAGCAACAACGCGGCGCCGATCACCAACGTGGCACGGCGAGCCGGCCCACGGAACGCGGCCTTGAGACCGGCCTTGCTGTGCTCGTCATAGTCCACGCCATAGGTCTGCGCTACGTTCTGCGCGTCGCTCACCGCGCCGCTTTTACGCAGCCGGCTGATGCGTTCGTGGATCTGGAACTGCGGGCTCTCCTTGAGCTTGCGCGCCATGATCGCGATCACGACAGCCGGGATCGCCGCAAAAACGAAGCAGCCCTGCCAGCCGATGATCGGCAGCAACAGCGCGGTCAACCCGGCGGCGATCAACGCGCCGACCGGCCAGCCGCCCTGCACCAGGCTGTAGATAAAGCCGCGACGCTTGGTCAACCGGGGATCTTCCGAGGCGCCGTACAGCTCGGTCAGATAGGTGGCGTTGACGGTTTCCTCGGCATAGCCCAGGCCGCCCAGCGAACGGATCAGGATCAGCGGCGATTTGCCCCACGCCCCGCCTATCGCAGTCAGCGCCGAGCACAACGCGGAACCGGCTACGGTGAAGATAATCCCTTTGCGTCGCCCCAGCTTGTCCACGATCGGTCCGATGGCCAGGGCGACCACGGCGGTGCCGACCGCCACCCAGGTCGCGATCTCGGCCTGCTCCACTTCACCCCATCCAAAGTGCCGGCCAATCTCCGGTAGCAGGGTGCCGAACAGGATGAAGTCGTACACCGCAAACACCCAGGCGAAAAACGCGATCCAGGTGGCGAAGCGCACCTCCCGGGAAGTCAGCTGCCGGGGTTTCCAGCCAGTCAGGTCAAGCTTGTTGTAGATGGACATAGATCGCGCCTCAAGGGGATGGGTGGACCCTGTAGGAGCGAGCTTGCTCGCGAAAATCGTCAACGATGACGCGGGCATCCTGGATGCACGCGGCGCTCTCTGGTTCTTCGCGAGCAAGCTCGCTCCTGCAGGGTGACGCTGGTTCAGGTACGCGGCTGGCGGCGGATGAAGTCATCGGCAATTTCGTCAAAGGTGACGAAGCGCACGCCGGCATGGCTCTGGATGTGTTCGATCAGACGCTCGAGCATCAGCAGCACTTGCGGGCGGCCGGACACGTCGGGGTGGATGGTCATGGTGAACACGGCGTGTTCGTGTTCGCGGTAGACCCAGTCGAACTGGTCGCGCCACATTTCTTCCAGGTGACGCGGGTTGACGAACCCGTGGCTGTTGGGGGCTTTCTTGATGAACATCATCGGCGGCAGGTCGTCGAGGTACCAGTTGGCCGGGATCTCCACCAGGTCGGTTTCTTCGCCGCGCACCAGGGGCTTCATCCAGGTATCGGGGTGCTGGCTGTAGTCGATCCTGGTCCAGGTATCGCCCTTGCGCACGTAGTAAGGGTGAAAGTCGTTGTGCATCAGGCTGTGGTCGTACTTGATGCCTTTTTTCAGCAGCAGTTCGTTGGTGACCTTGCTGAACTCCCACCACGGCGCCACGTAGCCGGTGGGGCGCTTGCCGGTGACCTGGGTGATCAGTTCGATGGACTTGTCGAGAACGATTTCTTCCTGCTCGGCGGTCATCGCGATCGGGTTTTCGTGGCTGTAGCCGTGCACGCCGATCTCGTGGCCGGCGTCGGCCACGGCCTTCATCTGCTCGGGGAAGGTTTCCATCGAGTGACCGGGGATAAACCAGGTGGTGCGCAGGCCGTAGCGTTCGAACAGTTTGAGCAGGCGTGGCGCGCCGATTTCACCGGCGAACAGGCCGCGGGAGATGTCGTCCGGCGAGTCTTCACCGCCGTAGGAACCGAGCCAGCCGGCGACGGCGTCAACGTCGACGCCAAATGCACAGAGGATGTCTTTAGCCATGGTGTGTCTCCTTAAATTGTCATTACGGATTCAACGCACAAAGCTGCGCGCAGCAGGCGTGCGTCTTCTCCCGTCGGGACGCTGAGCAGCAACCCGGTGGGCAGCCCCTGGGCATCGCAGCCGCTGGGCAGGGTCACGCCCGGCATGTCGAGCAAACTGCCGGGCATGGTCAAGCGCAGGGTGGCGAGGTTGGTTTGAACGAACAGGTCATCGTCAGCTTCAAGCGCGGCTAACGGCGGGGCCACGTGGGCAACGGTCGGCGTAATCAGGACGGCGCCGTCGAGGTCTTCGATCAGTTGCTGTTGCAGGCGGCGGCGGGTGTCGGTCAGGTGAATCAGTTGGCTGGCCGGCAGTGAGCGCGCGGCTTCAAGGCGGCGGCGCACGCGAGGGTCGAGCCGGTCGGCGTCGGGGCTGTCGAGCAACGCCTGGTGCAGGGCGAAGGCTTCGAAGGCGCCGAGCCAGCCATGGTCTTTGATCAGCTCCAGCGTCGCCTGGAAGGCCGGGCATTCGCGCTCTTCGACCAGCGCGCCGTGGGCCTTGAGCTGCTCCACCGCGCGCAGCAGGTTGTTGCGCACGGCGGGTTCGACCTTCTGCTGCGCCAGCACGAAACGCTGGCCCTTGAGGCTGCGGGCGACGTGGCTGTGGCTGCGGCCATGCAGCAAGTCGTCGATGGCCAGGGCGTCACGCACGCTGCGGCTTATCGGGCCGAGGCTGTCGAGGCTGTGGGCCAGTGGAAACACGCCGTCGCGGCTGTAGCGCCGGCTGCTGCTGCGGTAACCCACCAGGCCGTTGAACGCCGAGGGGACGCGGATGGACCCGGCAGTGTCGGTGCCCATGGCGATGGGCACGATGCCGGCGGCGACGGCCACGGCCGACCCCGAGGAAGATCCGCCGGGGATGCGCGGTTGATCCTTGCCATGGGGATTGTGCGGCGTGCCGAAATGGGGGTTCAGACCCAGGCCGGAATAGGCCAGTTCGCTGAGGTTGGTCTTGCCGACGCTGACCATTCCGGCACGACACAGCAGGCCGACGGTGGGTGCATCGAGCAACGCGACGGGCGCATGGCGGCGGTAGGCGGCGCCCGCCGTGGTGATGCTGCCGGCCACGTCGAACAGGTCCTTCCAGGCCAGCGGCACGCCATCGAACAGGCTCAACGGCTGGCCGGCGCGCCAACGTGCGGCAGAGGCTTGGGCTTCACGACGGGCGCGCTCGGGCGTCAGGCTGATGAATACCGACGGGACCTGGCTGGCTTTGTCGAGTGCCTGTTCGAGGGCTTGCACCGGGTCGCTGCGACCACTGGCGAAGTCCTCGGCCATTGAAGTGGCGTCTGACATCAGGATGACCCTCACAAACGTACATATTAATAAAATGTACATTTTACAAAGGCAGCTTTCGTGCCAGTCTGTGCTCAACGAATTTTGCGCAGGCAGCGGTTTTCGACCAGAACCGCGAGGTAGAGGGTATTTGACGAGGTAAAAAATCTGGGCAGGCGGTAACTCATGCGTTTCAACGAAATAATGTACTTTTTATTAATAAGTACATTTTGGTGCAGAAAAGTAACAGGTCGACTTTCTAAGCCCCAAAAACGTGCCGCCGACGTGGCGCAGAGTGACAGGCGCATCTATGAGAGAATCCCCGGTCAACGGTCCCTCCACCTCTGAGAACGCAATGAAAGCAGTGCTCGCCTCGGCCTCCCGTTACGCGATGATTCACAAAGTGATGCGCGACGCGATCGTCAACGGCACCGCCCGCCATGGGCTGGTGTTGCTCGAAGCGCCGCTGGCCGAGTTGTTCGGCACCAGCCGCGTGCCGGTGCGCAAGGCCCTCGACCTGCTGCATGACGAAGGCTTGATCTGCCGCTTCAACGGCCGGGGCTACCTGATCAATCCGCAAGGCCTGGCCATGGAGCCGTTGCGCCTGCCCCTGAGCCATGCCCACCTGGGTCTTAACGGCGAGGACGAGTTGGTGGACACGCGGCCGCTGGGCGAACGCATCGTCGAGGAAATCGGCGCGGCGTTGTCCACCTGCATTGCCTTCGGCCACTACCGCCTGGACGAGCAAGCCGCCGCCGACCACTACGGCGTCAGCCGCGCGGTAGTGCGTGAAGCGCTGATGCGCCTGCGCGACCGTGGCCTGGTAGAAAAAGAGCCCTACTCCCAATGGCTGGCCGGGCCTTTGACCGCGCGGGAAGTCACCGAAGACTACGAACTGCGCGCCTGCCTTGAGCCCGAAGCCCTGCGCCAGAGCGCGCCCAACCTCGATCGCGAGCTGCTTGAAGCCATGCTGCAACGCGTGCTGGACGCCCAGGACAGTGCGCAGTGCAGCCTGGAGGCCATCGAGCAGATCGAGGAAGACTTGCACCAACGCTGCCTGGCCGGCCTGCAGAATCGCAAGATCGCGGCGCTGATTCGACAGGGGCAGAGCCCGATGATCATCAGTCGGATTTTTTATCGGTTGCTGGGGATTGGCGCCGACCCGGCGATGTTGGCCGAACATCGACTGATTCTGGAGTTGCTGCTGCACGGTGCGTTTGATGCGGCGGCGCTGAATCTGCGTGAGCATTTGCAAAGGGCCAGTCAAAGGATGTTGCAGCGGTTGAAAGTGTTGTCGGTGCTGCCCGAACAACCGCTGCCCGCCTACCTGCACAAAATCAGCTGACCCAACACAGACCAAATGTGGCAGGGGGCTCCCCCTCCCACACGACGCCAGCGTCGTTCTAAAAATTTCATGCAATATGTTGCTATCTCACCCCCACCATTGAAACCACCACTGCCCTGCCCCATCTAAGCACCATACTTCCTGATGCAGGTGCCCCATGAGCGACCAGCAAGACATCCCTGATTACGACCTGAACGACTACGCCGACCCAGAAAACGCTGAATCCTCGTCCAACACCGGCCTGGCCCTGCCCGGGCAGAACCTGCCGGACAAGGTCTACATCATCCCGATCCACAACCGGCCGTTTTTCCCGGCGCAAGTGTTGCCGGTGATCGTCAACGAAGAGCCCTGGGCCGAAACCCTGGAACTGGTGAGCAAATCCGACCACCACTCCCTCGCCCTGTTTTTCATGGACACACCGCCCGAAGACCCGCGCCACTTCGACACCTCGGCGCTGCCGCTGTACGGCACGCTGGTCAAGGTGCACCACGCCAGCCGCGAGAACGGCAAACTGCAATTCGTGGCCCAGGGCCTGACCCGCGTGCGCATCAAGACCTGGCTCAAGCATCACCGCCCGCCGTACCTGGTGGAAGTGGAATACCCGCACCAGCCGAGCGAGCCGACCGACGAGGTCAAGGCCTACGGCATGGCGCTGATCAATGCGATCAAGGAACTGCTGCCGCTCAACCCGCTGTACAGCGAAGAGTTGAAGAACTACCTCAACCGCTTCAGCCCCAACGACCCGTCGCCGCTCACCGACTTCGCCGCCGCGCTGACCTCGGCCACCGGTAACGAGTTGCAGGAAGTGCTCGATTGCGTGCCCATGCTCAAGCGCATGGAGAAAGTGCTGCCGATGCTGCGCAAAGAGGTCGAAGTCGCGCGCCTGCAGAAAGAGCTGTCCGCCGAAGTGAACCGCAAGATCGGCGAGCACCAGCGCGAGTTCTTCCTCAAGGAACAGCTCAAGGTCATCCAGCAAGAGCTGGGCCTGACCAAGGACGACCGCAGCGCCGACGTCGAACAGTTCGAGCAGCGCCTGGAAGGCAAGGTGCTGCCGGCCCAGGCGAAAAAACGCATCGACGAAGAACTCAACAAACTGTCGATCCTCGAGACCGGTTCGCCGGAATACGCAGTGACGCGCAATTACCTGGACTGGGCCACCTCGGTACCCTGGGGCGTGTATGGCGAAGACAAACTCGACCTGAAACACGCGCGCAAGGTGCTGGACAAGCATCATGCGGGCCTGGACGACATCAAGAGCCGTATCCTCGAATTCCTCGCGGTGGGTGCCTATAAAGGCGAAGTCGCCGGTTCCATCGTGCTGCTGGTGGGCCCGCCGGGCGTGGGCAAGACCAGCGTGGGTAAATCCATCGCCGAATCCCTGGGCCGGCCGTTTTACCGGTTCAGCGTCGGCGGCATGCGTGATGAGGCCGAGATCAAGGGCCATCGCCGCACCTACATCGGTGCCCTGCCCGGCAAGCTGGTGCAGGCGCTCAAGGACGTGGAGGTGATGAACCCGGTGATCATGCTCGACGAGATCGACAAGATGGGCCAGAGCTTCCAGGGCGACCCGGCGTCGGCACTGCTGGAAACCCTCGACCCGGAACAGAACGTCGAATTCCTCGACCACTACCTGGACCTGCGCCTGGACCTGTCCAAGGTGCTGTTCGTGTGCACCGCCAACACCCTGGACTCGATTCCCGGCCCGCTGCTCGACCGTATGGAAGTGATTCGCCTGTCGGGCTATATCACCGAAGAAAAAGTCGCCATCGCCAAGCGCCACCTGTGGCCCAAGCAACTGGAAAAAGCCGGCGTCTCGAAAAACAGCCTGAGCATCAGCGACGGCGCCTTGCGTGCGCTGATCGACGGCTATGCGCGGGAGGCCGGTGTGCGCCAGTTGGAAAAGCAACTGGGCAAACTGGTGCGCAAGGCGGTGGTCAAGCTGCTGGATGAGCCGAACTCGGTGATCAAGATCGGCAACAAGGACCTGGAAAACTCCCTGGGCATGCCGGTATTTCGCAATGAACAAGTGCTGTCCGGCACCGGCGTGATTACCGGCCTGGCCTGGACCAGCATGGGCGGCGCTACCCTGCCGATCGAAGCGACGCGCATCCACACGCTCAATCGCGGCTTCAAACTCACCGGGCAGTTGGGTGAAGTGATGAAGGAGTCCGCAGAAATCGCCTACAGCTTCATCAGCTCGAACCTGAAGTCGTTTGGCGGTGACCCGAAGTTCTTCGATGAAGCCTTCGTCCACCTGCACGTGCCGGAAGGTGCCACGCCCAAAGACGGCCCGAGCGCCGGTGTGACCATGGCCAGCGCGTTGCTGTCACTGGCACGCAACCAGCCGCCAAAGAAAGGCGTAGCCATGACCGGCGAACTCACCCTGACCGGGCATGTGCTGCCGATTGGCGGAGTACGCGAGAAAGTCATCGCGGCGCGGCGCCAGAAGATTCACGAGCTGATCCTGCCGGAGCCCAACCGTGGCAGCTTTGAAGAGTTGCCGGAGTACCTGAAGGAAGGCATGACCGTGCACTTTGCCAAGCGCTTTGCGGATGTGGCGAAGGTGCTCTTCTGACAGTTATGTAGTGCCTGAGCTGGCCTCATCGGGGGCAAGCCCCCTCCCACATTTTGACTGCATTCCAAAGGATGTCCTCGGTCAAGTGTGGGAGGGAGCTTGCTCCCGATGAGCATAGGTATCTACAGCTCTGTAGCGCCCAAACGTAACCACGATGCGAAGCGAGTCGCTCTTGATCTTGATCTTAGGCGCCCCGTTAAACCACGCTGGCCGAACGCAGGCTTGAATCCGTGGGCAACCCGGCAGGACGCCGGGTTAGCCGCCCCGCGCCATGGATGGCGCGTGGCGGCGGCCCACGGATTCAAGCCGGAGTGAGGGCACACCGAGCCTGAGCGAGGTGCCGAGTGGTGGGGCAAGAGCGTTTTGCTTACTTTTGCGCTTTTCAAAAGTGAGCCGCTGTAAAAGCGGAACCATTAGCAGCCGTTACCGCAGAAACGGATATGTACTCGGTCTGATCCAACATCCTGGTCGGCCCTGAGGCCGCCATCGGGGGCAAGCCCCCTCCCACACTTGACCGCATTCCAATGGATGTACTCGGTCAAGTGTGGGAGGGGCCCCGATGAGGCCAGACCTGCCAACCCACCCCCTTCTGTCACAACGTGCCCCATCTTCGGTTATGCTCGCCCTTCGTCGTGTATAAACGGAGCCCCCATGACCGCCGCCCGCCTGCTTCTCCCCTTGAGCCTTGCACTGCTGGCCGCGTGCGCCAGTGCGCCGAAGCAAAACGTCACCGTGGAAGATCAGAGCGCCTGCCCGCTCCAGCTTAAACCTAACCAAACCCTGATCCTCACCCTGCCCAGCAATCCCACCACCGGCTATCGCTGGGCCATCCAGGACTCCGCCGGCGGTGTACTGCGCGCATTGAGCCCCGAGGTCTACAGCAGCAGCGAATCCGGCGTGATCGGCGGTGGCGGCCAGTCGACCTGGCGCTTCCAGGCGTTCGCCCCAGGCCAGGGCCGTTTGCGCCTGACCTCCCAGCAACCGTGGGAACCGGAAGCCGAGCCCGTCGAGATCTTTGAATGCGCGATTACGGTGAACTGATGGGTCAAGGCTGTGGTGACGTGCTGATTCCGGCACCGCGTTCATCCAGAATGTCTGCGTAATCGTTGACGACCATCGCAGGCAAGCCAGCTCCTACGCTAAAATGCCGGCCTTTCCCCCTTCGTCGCCGGAACAACCGTGAGCAAAGAACCCGATCGCCTATTCGCCCAGCCCCTGCCCCAGGTGCCGGACTTCGCCTTTAACGAGGACGTGGTGCGGGTGTTCCCGGACATGATCAAGCGCTCGGTGCCCGGTTACCCGACCATCGTCGAGAACCTCGGTGTGCTCGCCGCCCAGTTCGCCCAGCCGAACAGCGTGCTGTATGACCTGGGCTCATCCCTGGGTGCGGTCACCCAGGCCCTGCGCCGCCATGTGCGCACCGAGGGTTGCCGGGTGATCGCAGTGGATAACTCGACGGCGATGGTCGAACGCTGCCGCCAATACCTCAATGGCCAGGACTCGATGTTCCAGGAGTTACTGCCGGTGGAGGTGATCGAGGGCGATATCCTTGCCCTGCACTTCCAACCGGCCTCGGTGGTGGCGCTGAACTTCACCCTGCAATTCATCGCCCCCGATGAGCGCCTGTCGTTGCTCGGGCGTATCCGTCAGTCGCTGCTGCCGGGCGGCGCCCTGATCCTCTCGGAAAAGCTGCGCTTCAATGATGCCCAGGAGCATGGGTTGCTGACCGACCTGCATATCGCGTTCAAGCGCGCCAACGGCTACAGCGAACTGGAAATCGCCCAGAAGCGCAGCGCCATCGAAAACGTCATGAAGCCCGACAGCCTCGAAGAACACCGCGAACGCCTGCTGGCGGCCGGGTTCTCGAAAGTCGTGCCGTGGTTCCAGTGTCTTAACTTTGCCTCGTTGATTGCCTTGCCATGATTGATTTGTCTCCCCTCGCCCGCCATCTGGTCGGTACTCCCCTGGCCGTGTGGGCCCAGGGCCTGCAAGCGCAGCTCGATAGCAAAATGGAAAAAGGCCACGGCGACCTGGAGCGCTGGCAGAGTGCTTTGGACGCACTGCCGAATATCCAGCCCAGTGACGTGGACCTGTTGAACGGCCTGGTGCTGGACACGGAGTGCGACGACGAGACTCGCGCACAGATGCACACGGCGCTCATGGGGCTGAGCCCCTGGCGCAAAGGCCCGTTCCACCTGTTCGGCGTGCATGTGGACACCGAATGGCGCTCGGACTGGAAATGGTCCCGGGTGGCGCCGCATCTGGACTTGAAGGGCAAGCGCATCCTCGATGTGGGTTGCGGCAACGGCTATTACATGTGGCGCATGCTCGGCGCCGGCGCCGACAGCGTGATTGGCGTGGACCCCAACTGGCTGTTCTTCTGCCAGTTCCAGGCGGTGCAGCGTTACCTGTCCGAACCCAGGGCCTGGCACCTGCCGTTCCCGTTCGAAGACCTGCCGGCGAACCTTGAAGGCTTCGACACGGTGTTTTCCATGGGCGTGTTCTACCACCGTCGTTCGCCAATCGAACACTTGCTGGCGCTGAAAGACACGCTGGTCAAAGGCGGTGAGCTGGTGCTGGAAACCCTGGTGGTGGACGGCGATCAGCAGCAAGTGCTGGTGCCGGAAGACCGCTATGCGCAGATGCGTAACGTGTGGTTCCTGCCGTCGGTTCCGGCGCTGATGCTGTGGCTGCGCCGCGCCGGATTCAGCGATGTGCGCTGCGTGGACGTGAGCGTGACCACGGTCGAGGAACAACGCGGGACGGCGTGGATGAAGTACCAGTCGCTCAGTGACTTCCTCGATCCCGAAGATCACAGCAAGACCATTGAAGGGCTGCCGGCGCCGATGCGGGCGGTGATCATCGCCAGGAAATAGCGGTGAGTTATCACTGAATATATGGAGATCCAAATGTGGGAGGGGGCTTGCCCCCGATAGCGGTGTATCAGCCATGGATGTGGTGACTGACACTCTGCTATCGGGGGCAAGCCCCCTCCCACACTTTTATCCTCAGTGTTCTTTAGAGTGGGGGCTTGGCCCGCCGAGCCTTGAAGAATTGACTCAACACTGTGCCGCACTCCTCGGCCAGCACCCCACCTTCAAACAGTACCCGATGGTTGAGAAAACCCTGGGTAAAAAACTGCCCCTGGCTCTGCACGATCCCGGCCTTGGGCTCGAGTGCGCCATAGACCACCCGTGCAATTCGCGAATGCACGATCAACCCGGCGCACATGCTGCACGGTTCCAACGTCACATAGAGGGTGCTGCCCGGCAGGCGGTAATTGCTGACGGCGTGGGCGGCCGCGCGGATCGCGACCATCTCGGCATGGGCACTGGGGTCATTGCCGCTGATCGGGCAGTTGAAACCGCGGCCGATGATCTCACCGTCCTGCACCAGCACCGCGCCCACCGGCACTTCACCCAGCGCCGCGCCCTGGGCGGCGAGTGCCAGGGCTTCGCGCATGAAGTCCTGGTCGCGGCTGCGGTCGATGATCGCGGGGCGAACCTGGCGCATCACGCCACCTCGATGGCGGCCATCAGGCCGGTTTCCATATGGTCGATCACATGGCAGTGGAACATCCACACCCCCGGGTTATCCGCCACCAGGGCTACGCGGGCGCGTTCGTTCTTGCCCAAGAGGTAGGTGTCGGTGAAATACGGGATGACCTTGTGGCGGTTCGATGCAATGACCTTGAAGCTCATGCCGTGCAGGTGGATCGGGTGCTGGTACTGGGTCATGTTCTTCAATTCGAAAATGTAGCTCTTGCCTTTCACGAGCTTGGCAATGGGCCGGTCGGCGCAGGTCTTGTCGGTGATGTCCCAGGCCTGGCCGTTGATCTGCCACAGGCTCGGCGGCTTGCCGTTGTCGACGTTGACCGACACCGAGCCGACCCATTCGAAATTGAAGTTGAGTTTCTCAGCATTGGCCAGGTCCGGTTCGGCAACCGGATTGGCCGGCAGCGCCGGGGGCCACTCGGTGGGCGCATCGGTGTTGGCCACTGAACGGAACGTGCCCAGGCGCACCGGGCCATTGCGGATCGACAGCTCTTCGCCGGCGGGCGGCGCCTTGATCGCCAGGCAGATACGCATGCCAGGGCCCAGCCAGTATTCCTTGCCCAGCGGGCGCGGCTCGATGGGGTTGCCGTCCAGCGCGTAGATCTGCGCGTCGACATCCGGAATGTTGATGCGATACGTCAGGGTGTTGTCGAGGTTGAGCAGGCGCACCCGGGTGATCTGCCCGGCCGGCAAGTCGATCACGGCCTGGGACACGCCATTGATGGTGGATAAACGCCCCGCCGTACCGCCACGCGCCGCCTCACGGGGAATGCTGAAGGCGACAAAGGCGCCCTCTTCGTCCACGTGCCAGCTTTTCAGGCTGAGGGTGCGTTCGTGCTTGAAACCGGTGGGTTCGCGCTCCTCGATGATCAGCGGTCCGACCAGGCCCCGGCCGAGTTCTTCGCTGCTGTTGACGTGCGGGTGATACCAGTAGCTGCCGGCGTCGGGCACACGGAACTTGTAGTCGAAGTATTCCCCTGGCATTACCGGCAATTGCGAAACGTAGGGCACGCCATCCATCTCCAGCGGCAGGCGGATACCATGCCAGTGGATGGTGGTGGCGACCGGCAGGTGGTTGATAAAACGCACCCGCAGCCACTCGCCCTGGCGTACGCGCAACTCGGTGCCGGGCGCGGAAGGGCCGAACGCCCAGGCCTGGGTGGTGTGGCCCGGCACCAATTCCACGTCCAGGGGCGCGGCGATCAACTCGTAATCGTGCCCCGCCTCGGACTCGGCGACCTTCCCCAGCCAGTAGCGGTAGCCGCCACCGGCACCGACGCCCACTACGGCCAGGCCTGCAAGACCACCCAGGATTTGTCGACGGGAAAAGGATCGGGACACAACAACCTCACGTATCTGCCGCAGGCACAGGGCCTGCAAAGGGCGGATACGATACACCTGCGAGCGCTAAACAGTAAGGGTTCGCATGTGGGAGGGGGCTTGCCCCCGATTGCGGTGTATCAGGTAAGAATAGGCTGACTGACACACTGCTATCGGGGGCAAGCCCCCTCCCACATTGGATCTTCAGTGTTTTTAGTGTTTGGCGGCCGCCAGGATCAGGGCCTTCATCTCGGCCACGGCGCCTTTGAAACCGACGAACAGCGCATGGGCCACCAGCGCATGGCCGATGTTCAGTTCGTTGATGCCCTTGATCGCCGCCACGGCTTCGACGTTGTGGTAGTGCAGGCCATGGCCGGCGTTGACGATCAGGCCTTCGCCAAGCCCGCAGTTCACGCCGTCGATGATGCGTTGCAGCTCTTCAGCCACTTCGGTCGGCGTGGTGGCATCGGCGTAGCGGCCGGTGTGCAGTTCGATGGCCGGGGCACCGACGCGGCGTGAGGCCTGGATCTGACGCTCGTCGGCGTCGATGAACAGCGACACTTCGCTGCCGATCTTCGACAGGCGCTCCACGGCAGCCTTGATCCGTGCCTCCTGGCCGGCCACGTCGAGGCCGCCTTCGGTGGTCAGTTCCTGGCGGGTTTCCGGCACCAGGCAAATGTGCGCCGGGCGGATGCGCTCGGCGAACTGCATCATTTCTTCGGTGACGCCCATTTCGAAATTCATGCGGGTCTGCAGCACGTCCTTGAGCAGCAGCACGTCGCGCTCCTGGATATGGCGGCGGTCTTCGCGCAGGTGCACGGTGATGCCGTCGGCGCCCGCTTCTTCGGCGTCCAGCGCGGCCTTGACCGGATCAGGGTAACGAGTGCCCCGGGCCTGGCGCAGGGTGGCGACGTGGTCGATATTGACGCCAAGAAGAATGCGATTGCTGGTGGTCACGGAAGCGCTCCTGAAAAGGGAAAGAATCGGTGCACAGCATACACGGGGATGTCAGGGCTTTCGAAACAACTCGCGACTGACCAGCGGCCGTCCGCCCAGGTGCACGGCCAGGGCCTGGCGCATCAGGCGCTTGGCGGCGGACAAGGCGCCGGGGGCGGTCCAGTCCGCTTCGCTCATGGCCAGCAACTCGGCGCCCTGGAACAGGCCGGGTTGCAACAGGTACACGCGCTCAAGGCCTGCATCCACTTGCAGGCGATACAGCCCGTCGGCGGCGACAGGGTCACCGTGCAGGTCGTTGTGCAATTCAAAGCCGTAGCCCAGGTCATCCAGCAGGCGCCATTCAAAGGCCCGCAGCAGCGGTTCCAGGGGACGGCCTTCGGCGAGGGCGAGCAAGGTGGCGGCGTAGTGATCGAAGACGGCCGGATGCGGGTCTTCGGCGGGCAGCAGGCGGATCAGCAGCTCATTGAGGTAGAGCCCGCTGAACAGCGCATCGCCATTGAGCCAGGCGGACGTGCCGACGCTTTCCAGGCGGCCGACATTCTTCAGCTCGCCCTTGCCGCGAAACTCCACGTCCAGGGCCACGAACGGCCGCGCCAGCGTACCGGCCTTGCCCCGCGCGCTGCGCAGAACCGCGCGCAGACGGCCCTGGGGCGTAAGGAAGTCCACCAGGGCGCTGGTCTCACGGTAGGCGCGGCTGTGCAGCACATAAGCGAGCTGGCTGGGAGGTGGGGATTGGGACATGGGTTCTCGATCTTGAAAACAACATCAACCGAATGTGGGAGGGGGCTTGCCCCCGATGGCAGTGTGTCAGTCACTTATCCATTAACTGATCCACCGCCATAGGGGGCAAGCCCCCTCCCACATTTTCTGACCCTGTGGTGTCTTACAGGTCGCCGTAGCCCAGGGAGCGCAACGCGCGCTCATCATCGGACCAGCCACCCTTAACCTTCACCCACAGGTTAAGCATGATCTTGGAATCGAACAGCAATTCCATGTCCTTGCGCGCCTCGGTGCCGATGCGCTTGATGCGCTCGCCCTTGTCGCCAATGATGATTTTTTTCTGGCCGTCACGCTCAACCAGGATCAGCGCATGGATGTGCAGGGTTTTGCCCTGCTGCTTGAACTCTTCGATTTCAACGGTGATCTGGTACGGCAGCTCGGCGCCCATCTGGCGCATGATTTTCTCGCGCACCAGTTCCGCAGCAAGGAAGCGGCTGCTGCGGTCGGTGATCTGGTCTTCCGGGAAGAAGTGCTCGTTCTCCGGCAGGTAGCCGGCAATCACGCGTTCCAGGGCTTCGAGGTTGTGGCCGTGCTGCGCCGAGATCGGCATGATCTGGGCATTCGGCAGTTGTTCCTGCAGCCAGGTCAGGTGCGGCATCAGTTCGGCTTTGTCTTCGATACGGTCGGTCTTGTTCAGCGCGACGATCAACGGGCCGGTGACGTACTGCACGCGCTCCAGAACCATCTGGTCTTCGTCGGTCCACTTGGTGCGGTCGACCACGAAAATCACCACGTCGACGTCTTTCAACGCCGCCGAAGCGGTCTTGTTCATGTAGCGGTTAAGCGCCTTTTCACCGCCCTTGTGCATGCCGGGGGTGTCGACGTAGACCGCTTGCACGGTGCCTTCGGTCTTGATGCCCAGCATGTTGTGGCGGGTGGTCTGCGGCTTGCGCGAGGTGATCGCGAGCTTCTGGCCGAGGATGTGGTTGAGCAGCGTGGACTTGCCCACGTTGGGGCGGCCGACGATGGCAACATAGCCACAGCGTGTTGCGGTTGAATCAGTCATGGCCATTCTCCACGCCCAGGGCAATCAGTGCTGCAGCGGCCGCTACCTGTTCGGCAATACGACGGCTCACACCCTGACCTCGGCTTTTTTCATTCAGTAAGGTGATTTCACATTCCACGAAGAACACGCGACAATGCGGCTCACCCTGGATATCCACCACTTCGTAGCGTGGCAGTTCGCAACCGCGCGACTGCAGGTATTCCTGCAGGCGGGTCTTGGGGTCCTTGTTGGTGTCGACCAGCGTCAGGCTTTCGATTTCCGAAGCCAGCCAGGCGACCACGCGCTCCTTGGCCGTTTCCATCCCTGCATCGAGGTAGATCGCCCCGATCAAGGCTTCCAGGGCATCAGCCAGGATCGACTCGCGACGGAAACCGCCACTTTTCAACTCACCGGAACCGAGGCGCAGGTACTCGCCCAGGCCGAAACCGCGAGCCAGCACCGCCAGGGTCTCGCCTTTCACAAGACGGGCGCGCAGGCGCGAAAGTTGGCCTTCGCGCGCTTGCGGGAAACGCTCGAACAGCGCCTCACCGGCGGCGAAATTGAGGATGGCGTCACCGAGGAATTCCAGGCGCTCGTTATTGCGCCCTGCAAAGCTGCGGTGTGTGAGGGCAAGGACCATCAATTCCTGGTCCTTGAAGGTGTAGCCGAGCTGGCGCTCGAGACGACTCAGAGAAACGGTCACGGTTTATCCATATCTAGTTGGTGGCACCGGCGGCCATCGACGATTGACGCAGTGTTCAAATTCACATCCTGCTGGGTACCGGGCATTGGAAAATGTCCAAGCCCCAGAAAAGCATTCGGCGCTGTGATCACAGCGCCGCCTGTATTACTTGATCAGCCCGACCCGCGAGAAGTTCGGCAGGTGGCTGAGCTTGGGTTCCGGCCAGCTCATCCAGACCGCGAAGGCTTTGCCGACGATATTCTCGTCGGGCACCATGCCCAGCAGGTCCTTGGGAATAGTGGGGTCATCCCAGTAGCGACTGTCGTTGGAGTTGTCGCGGTTGTCGCCCATCATGAAGTAGTGCCCGGCAGGCACTTTCCACTGGCCATCGGGCATCGCGCGGTAGCGGCTCATTTCCTTGCGGATCTGGTGCTCTACCGCACCGAGTTTTTCCTGGTACAGCTCGGCGCTGCCCAACGTGTTCGGCTCGGCGCCCAACAGTTTTTCGGCCACCGACTCACCGTTGATGAACAGGCGCTTGTCGCTGGTATAGCGGATCACGTCGCCCGGCAGGCCGACCACACGCTTGATGTAGTTGACGTTCGGGTCGCTCGGGTAGCGGAACACCATCACATCACCGCGCTGCGGGTCACCGACTTCAATCACCTTCTTGTCGATCACCGGCAAGCGAATCCCGTAGGAAAACTTGTTCACCAGAATGAAGTCGCCCACGTCCAGGGTAGGTTTCATCGAACCCGAAGGGATCTGAAACGGCTCCACCAGGAACGAACGCAGCACCAGCACGATGAACAATACCGGGAAGAACGATTTGCCGTATTCGACCAGCAAAGGCTCTTTGTTCAGCTTCTCGACCACCACGGCATCGGGCTGGCTGACGCTGCCCTGATAGGACGCGATAGCCGCCCGCCGACGCGGGGCGAAGAACACCAGATCGAGCAACGCCAGGAAACCACAGACGGCAACGGCGATGACCAGCAACAGCGGGAAATTTAGCGACATAGGACCTAACTATCCAACCTGAGCACCGCAAGGAAGGCTTCTTGTGGAATTTCCACATTGCCCACTTGCTTCATGCGTTTTTTACCGGCCTTTTGCTTCTCAAGCAGCTTGCGCTTACGGCTGACGTCGCCACCGTAGCATTTGGCCAGTACGTTCTTTCTGAGTGCCTTGACGGAGGTCCTCGCAATGATCTGCCCGCCAATAGCGGCCTGGATCGCAACGTCGAACATCTGACGCGGAATCAGTTCTTTCATCTTCTCGGTCAACTGGCGACCTTTGTAGTGCGCATTGTCCTTGTGCACGATCAATGCCAGGGCATCAACCTTGTCGCCGTTGATCAATACATCCAGCTTCACCAGATTAGCCGACTGGTAACGGTCGAAATGGTAGTCCAGCGAAGCATAGCCGCGACTGGTGGATTTGAGACGGTCGAAGAAGTCCAGGACCACTTCGTTCATCGGCAAATCGTAGGTCACTTGCACCTGGGTACCGAGGAACAGCATGTCGTGCTGCACGCCACGCTTTTCGATACACAGGGTGATGACGTTGCCCAGGTGCTCCTGCGGCACCAGGATATTGGCGCGCACGATCGGCTCACGCATGTCTTCGATGGAAGACAGGTCTGGAAGCTTGGAGGGGTTGTCGACGTAAATCGTTTCACCGGTTTTCAGCGCCAGCTCGAAAATAACCGTTGGCGCGGTGGTGATCAGGTCCAGGTCGTATTCGCGCTCCAGGCGCTCCTGGATGATCTCCATGTGCAGCATGCCGAGGAACCCGCAACGGAAACCGAAGCCCAGGGCGTCGGAGCTTTCCGGGGTGTACTGCAACGACGAGTCGTTGAGGGTCAGCTTTTGCAGGGCTTCGCGGAAGTCTTCGAAGTCGTCGGAGCTGACCGGGAACAGGCCGGCATAGACCTGCGGCTGAATGCGCTTGAAGCCTGGCAGCACGTCGACATCGGGCGTTGAGCTCAGGGTCAGGGTGTCACCGACCGGCGCACCGTGGATGTCCTTGATACCGGCGATGATGAAGCCTACTTCGCCGGCTTTCAGATCAGTGGTGGCAGTGTGCTTGGGGTTGAACACGCCGACGCTGTCCACCAGGTGGATCTTGCCGGTGGACTTGACCAGGATCTTGTCGCCCTTCTTCACGCGGCCATGGCGCACGCGCACCAGGGAGACAACGCCCAGGTAGTTGTCGAACCAGGAGTCGATGATCAACGCTTGCAGCGGATCTTCGTAGTTGCCGGTCGGCGCGGGGATGGTCTTGACCAGGCGCTCGAGCACTTCATCGACGCCCAGGCCGGTCTTGGCGCTGCACTCGACGGCGTCGGTGGCGTCAATGCCGATGATTTTTTCGATTTCTTCCTTGACGCGGTCCGGATCGGCCTGTGGCAGGTCGATCTTGTTCAGCACCGGCATCACTTCCAGGCCCTGCTCGATGGCGGTGTAGCAGTTGGCCACGGACTGGGCTTCAACGCCCTGCCCCGCGTCCACCACCAGCAGCGCGCCTTCGCAAGCGGCCAGGGAACGGCTGACTTCATAGGTGAAGTCGACGTGGCCCGGGGTGTCAATGAAGTTGAGCTGGTACTTGATACCGTCTTTGGCGGTGTAGTACAGGGTAACGCTGTGGGCCTTGATGGTGATCCCGCGCTCGCGTTCGAGGTCCATGGAGTCCAGGACCTGGGCTTCCATTTCACGCTCGGCAAGGCCGCCGCACATCTGGATGAATCGATCGGCCAGCGTCGACTTACCATGGTCAATGTGGGCGATGATGGAGAAATTGCGGATATGACTCAAATCACTCACGGATCAACACTCAAAAAGGCTGCAGGCAGATTGCCCGCTGAAAAATAGCCGGGAATTGTACCTGATGCTCGGGCCAGACGTCATCTTTGCTGACGAACACAAAAAAGCCCCGTTTCCACGGGGCCCAATGTTGCAGGAGTGAGCTTGTTCGCGAAGATCGCCAACGATAACGCGCTCATCCTGGATGAACGCGGCGTTTGGCAGATTTTCGCGAGCAAGCTCGCTCCTACAGGGGGAGCATTCAGCGTGCGTGCAATCAGCCGGCTCGACGCAGCAACCAGAACCCGGCCACGGCGCAGATAAACGTCGGTACCAGCACCGCGAATAGCGGCGAAAACCCGAATACCAGGCTCGACGGCCCCAGCAAGTCCTGGGCGATGCGGAACGTGAAGCCCACCAGCACCCCGGTGAATACCCGCTGGCCGAGGGTCACCGAACGCAACGGGCCGAAGATAAAGGAGATCGCCATCAGCACCAGCGCCGCGGTGACCACCGGTTGCAATACCTTGACCCAGAACGCCAGCCAGTAGCGGCCATTGTTCAGGCCCTGGTCCTTGAGGTAGTGGATATAACTCCAGAGACCCGAGATCGGCAGGGTTTCCGGAACCATGATCACCGTATTGAGCAGCTCCGGCTTCAGCGCGATATCCCATGTCTGGGTGGGTTCATTGACCACTTCGGTGCTGGCATTGAACCCCTGGCCCACATTATGGAACAGCGTGGTGGTGACCTCACTCAGTTGCCATTGCGCGCCATCGTATTGCGCGCGCTTGGCGAAGCTGGAGCTGAGCATGTGCCGCTCTTTGTCAAACGTGTAGCGTGTGACCCCGATCAACAAGCCGCCGGGCTGCACGGCGTTGATGTGGATGAACTGGTCGCCCTGGCGGTGCCACAGGCCGTGCTTGGCACTCTGCGCATCGCCAGAACCCTGGGCCAGGGCACGATTGGCCTGGGCGGTGGCTTCGGACGGTGGCGCGACGTATTCGCCGATCAGCACGCTGCACGCCATCAGCAGCAGCATCGGCTTCATGACCGCCCAGACGATACGCCCGATGGACACGCCCGCCGCGCGCATGATGGTCAATTCGCTGTTGCTGGCCAGGGTGCCCAGGCCGATCAGGCAGCCGATCAGGCCGGCCATCGGCATCATGTCGTAGAGCCGACGCGGCGCGGTCAGCGCCACGAAGCTCAGTACGTCCATGACGGTATAGGTATCGGTAACGTTGCCCACTTCATCGATGAAGGCGAACAGCGAGGCCAGGCCCAGGATGATGCCCAATACCGCCAGGATGGCGATCAGTACGCTGCTACCAATGTAGCGATCGAGCTTAGCCACGAGCCAACTCCTTCAGGCCACGACGGCTCTTCATTTTCAAACGGATAGGCTCCCAGTAGAGCAGCCCCAGGCCGATCACCAGGAAAATCCCGTGCACCCACCACAAGCCCAGGGCGGGCGGCAACTTGCCCTTTTCCAGGGAGCCACGGGCGGAAATCAGGATGGTCAGGTAAGCCATGTACAAAAGGATCGCCGGCAGCAGCTTGAGGAATCGGCCCTGGCGCGGGTTGACGCGCGACAGCGGCACCGCCATCAAGGTCACGATAAACACCAGCAGCGGCAGGGACAGGCGCCATTGCAGCTCGGCGATGGAGCGCAGTTCCTGGCTGCCGAACAGCGAGGCGGTGGGCAGCGCGTCGCGGTCGGTGACTTCGTCGCTGATATCGGGCTTGGGCAGCATCACGCCGTAGGTGTCGTATTTGATCACGCGGTAATCGGCCAGGCCCGGGCTGCCATCGTAGCGATAGCCGTTGTCCAGGATCAGGTAGCGGCTGCCGTCGGGGCGCACTTCCTGGCGGCCGCCGTCGGCCACCAGGATCGAGATGCCACGGTCTTTCTGGTCCTTGCCGAGGTTTTTCTGGGAAATGAACACGCCGCTCAGGTTGGAACGGTCTTCGGTCATTTCTTCGGTGTAGGTCACGCGCGTGCCGTCGTTGAGTGCCTGGAAACGCCCGGGTTCGAGGGTGTCGAACTCGGTCATCGCGTCCTGCTTGTTCAGCAGCAGCTGGAACTGCATCGCACCTTGAGGCGCGAGGCTCAGGCTCAACCAGGCCACTACCAGGGCAACGCCGGCGGCCGGCACCATGGTCATCGCCAGCAGACGCTGCTGGCTCATACCGGTGGCGGACAGCACGGTCATCTCGCTTTCGAGATAAAGCCGGCCATATGCCAGCAGAATGCCAAGGAACAGGCCGAGCGGCAGGATCAGTTGCAAAAAGCCAGGCAGGCGAAAGCCCATGATCAGGAACAGCGAGCCCGGATCCAGGGCGCCGGAGGCAGCCTGCGCAAGGAATTTGACGAAACGACCACTCATGATGATGACCAGCAATACCGCACTCACGGCACTCAGGGTCAACAGGACTTCGCGGGATAGATAACGGAAGACGATCAAACCAGACACTCCAGGGTTGTCAGGCTAAGGCGGCCAAACAAGCAAGCATACCGAGTCGACCCGTTTATCACGGGTCGGCTAAAAAGATGGCGCATTATCCTGTGATTGACCGCGCCTGTCACTGCGCAACCTCATGCGCATGCACAAAGCGTGCTTCGAGGGTTGTCAGGCTTCGCCTGCGAGGTTCAAACTGCGGCCTTTGTCGCTGGCGGCTTACAAGGCTGCCGCGCTTTTAAAGCCTGGGTAAAATCGCCAGGCTCACCGACCTTTATAAGGGACCCGAAAATGGAATTGGTTGTAAAAAGCGTTAGCCCCGAAACGTTGAAAACCGCCACCCTCGTGGTCGCTGTCGGCGAAGGCCGCACACTCGGCGTTGCCGCCAAGCAACTGGATGAACTGAGCGGCGGCGCCATCAGCGCCGTGCTCAAGCGCGGCGACCTGGCCGGCAAAGTCGGCCAGAGCCTGCTGCTGCACAGCCTGCCGAACCTCAAGGCCGAGCGCGTGTTGCTGGTGGGCGTTGGCAGTGACGCCGAACTGGGCGACCGTCCGTTTCGCAAGATCATCAGCGCCATCCTCACCACGCTTAAAGGCCTGGGCGGCAGCGACGCGGCACTGGCACTCGACGAAATCGTCATCAAGGGCCGTGACAGCTACGGCAAGACCCGCCTGCTGGCCGAAAGCCTGGTGGACGGCGGCTACGTCTTCGACCAGTTCAAGAGCCAGAAAGCCGACCCCCGTGCCCTGAAGAAAATCACCCTGCTGACCATCAAGGCCGCCCAGGCTGAAGTCGAGCGCGCCGTGACCCACGCCACTGCGATCGCCAAGGGCATGTCGTTCACCCGTGACCTGGGCAACCTGCCGCCGAACATCTGCCACCCCACCTACCTGGGCGAACAGGCCAAGGCGCTGGGCAAGGAGTTCAAGGGCCTCAAGGTTGAGGTGCTGGACGAGAAGAAGATCAAGGAACTGGGCATGGGCTCGTTCTATGCCGTAGGCCAGGGCAGCGACCAGCCGCCTCGCCTGATCGTGATGCAATACAACGGCGGCAAGAAGTCCGAGAAGCCTTACGCCCTGGTGGGCAAAGGCATCACCTTCGACACCGGCGGCATCAGCCTCAAGCCGGGCGCCGGCATGGACGAGATGAAGTACGACATGGGCGGCGCCGCCAGCGTGTTCGGCACCCTGCGTGCCGTGCTGGAACTCAAGCTGCCGATCAACCTGGTGTGCATCCTGGCCTGCGCCGAGAACATGCCGAGCGGCGGTGCTGCCCGCCCAGGCGATATCGTCACGACCATGAGCGGCCAGACCGTGGAAATCCTCAACACCGACGCCGAAGGCCGCCTGGTGCTGTGCGATGCGCTGACCTACGCCGAACGCTTCAAGCCGCAGGCGGTGATCGACATCGCCACCCTGACCGGCGCCTGCGTGGTTGCCCTGGGCGCCCACACCTCGGGCCTGCTGGGCAACAACGACGAGCTGATCGAGCAACTGCTCAGCGCCGGCAAGGCTGCCGACGACCGCGCCTGGCAGCTGCCGCTGTTCGATGAGTACCAGGAGCAACTGGACAGCCCGTTCGCCGACATCGCCAACATCGGCGGCCCGAAAGCCGGCACCATCACCGCCGCCTGCTTCTTGTCGCGGTTCACCAAGAACTTGAACTGGGCGCACCTGGACATCGCCGGCACCGCATGGGCCAGCGGCAAGGACAAGGGCGCCACTGGTCGTCCAGTACCGCTGCTGACCCAGTACCTGCTCGATCGCGCCAAAGCCTAAGCGCCACCGGCCCTTCTGTAGGAGCGAGCTTGCTCGCGAAGATCGCCAACGATAACGCGCCCATCCCGGATGAACGCGGTGTCCTCTGGTTTTTCGCGAGCGAGCTCGCTCCTACAGGACTGGCGGGCCAGCACCAGGAACCGCAATGACCCAAGTCGACTTCTATATATTGCCCAGCGCCGACCCGTCCGCGCGCCTGGACTTTGCCTGCAAGCTCACCGAAAAAGCCTGGCGCATGGGCCATCGCATTTACCTGCATTGCAGCGATGCCGCCCAACGCGAGGACCTCGATGCCCGCCTGTGGCGCTTCAAGGGCGAAAGCTTCGTACCCCACGGCCCCGCCGAATCGGAACCTGACGGCGTGGTAGTGCTGGGTTTGGGCGACAGTTGCGGCGACCACCATGACCTGCTGGTCAACCTTGACCTTAAAGTACCGGCCTTTGCCAAGGCCTTCGCCCGTGTGGCGGAAGTGGTGGTGGAAGACCCGGCTATTCGTCAGGCCGCGCGGGAGAGTTTCCGTTTCTACCGCGAACAGGGCTATCCTCTGCAGGACCACCGGCTACAACGACTTTGAGCACATGATGGACACGCCCAATCCGCTGAAAAAAGACGACCACCTGCTGGACGACCTCGAGTCGATCCGCCAGCTGCTGGGTGATGATGGCTTGCAACCGCCGCTGTTGACCGAAACGGCCGATGGCGAGATACAGATTCCGCTGTTGTTCGACATGGTCGGCAACAAGTCTGCTGCGCCGGAGCCAGCCATTACCGAGCCCGCCCCCGCTGCCGAAAAAGCCCCCGACGCCCTGCTGCTGCACCTGGACAACGAACTGCGCGCCGCCGCGCAATTGATCATGCAGGACGTGATCGATGATTTTTCGCCGCATATTGAAGCCGAGATCAAACGGCGAATGGATGCGCGGATGGAACGGTTGCTGAGCCAGTACCAGTCTTAAGCCACACCGAGATCCCCTGTTGGAGGAGGCTTGCCCCGATAGCGGTGAGTCAGCAGTCTATTTGAAGCTGACAGACTGCCATTGGGGGCAAGCCCCCTCCCACATTTGGTTGCGTACACCTTAAGCCCTGTCTTCGCCTCGCCCTGCGCTCTATCCCCCGTTATACTTGCCGGCTTTCCTGAATAAATGCCAACTAGGGTCCCGCCGCGCATGGATAAGACCTACCAGCCCCACGCTATCGAAACTTCCTGGTACAACACCTGGGAGTCGGAAAACTATTTCGCCCCACAAGGTGCGGGCGACTCGTACACCATCATGATTCCGCCACCGAACGTCACTGGCAGCCTGCACATGGGCCATGGCTTCAACAATGCGATCATGGATGCGTTGATCCGTTTCCGCCGCATGCAGGGTCGCGACACCCTGTGGCAACCGGGTACCGACCACGCCGGTATCGCCACCCAGATGCTGGTGGAACGCCAACTCGAAGCCACCGGCCAGAGCCGTCACGACCTGGGCCGCGAGAAATTCCTCGAGAAAATCTGGGAATGGAAAGACCAGTCCGGCGGCAATATCAGTCGTCAGATCCGTCGCCTGGGCTCCTCCGTGGACTGGAGCCGCGAGCGCTTCACCATGGACGACGGCCTCTCGGAAGCGGTGAAGGAAGCCTTCGTGCGTCTGCATGAAGACGGCCTGATCTACCGTGGCAAGCGTCTGGTAAACTGGGACACCAAACTGCACACAGCGATTTCCGACCTCGAGGTGGAAAACCACGACGAGAAAGGCTTCCTGTGGAACCTCAAGTATCCGTTGGCTGACGGCGCCAAGACCGCCGAGGGCAACGACTACCTGATCGTCGCCACCACCCGTCCGGAAACCATGCTCGGCGACGCCGCTGTCGCGGTTAACCCGAACGACGAGCGCTATCAGGCACTGATCGGCAAGTTCGTCGAGCTGCCACTGGTCGGCCGCCGCATCCCGATCATCGCCGACGACTACTGCGACCCTGAATTCGGCACCGGCTGCGTGAAAATCACCCCGGCCCACGATTTCAACGACTACGAAGTCGGCAAGCGCCACAACCTGCCGCTGCTGAACATCTTCGACAAGAATGCCGCCGTGTTGCCGGCCTGCCAGGTGTTCAACCTGGACGGCACGCTGAATGACAGCATCGACGGCAAGATCCCGGCCGAATACGCAGGTCTTGACCGCTTCGAAGCGCGCAAGCAGATTGTTGCCGCCTTCGACGCTGCCGGTTTGCTGGTGAGCGTTGACGACCACGGCCTGAAAGTGCCGAAGGGCGACCGCTCCGGCACCGTGATCGAGCCGTGGCTGACCGACCAGTGGTACGTGTCCACTAAGCCGCTGGCCGAGCCTGCCATTGCCGCCGTGGAAGACGGCCGCATCCAGTTCGTGCCAAAACAGTACGAAAACATGTACTTCTCGTGGATGCGCGACATCCAGGACTGGTGCATCAGCCGTCAGCTGTGGTGGGGCCACCGTATTCCGGCTTGGTACGACGAATCGGGCAAGGTGTATGTAGGCCGCGACGAAGCCGAAGTGCGCGCCAAGCACAACCTCGGTGCCGACATCGCCCTGCAACAGGACAACGACGTACTGGACACCTGGTTCAGCTCGGGCCTGTGGACCTTCTCGACGTTGGGTTGGCCGCAGCAGACCGAATTCCTGAAGAAATTCCACTCCACCGACGTGCTGGTCACCGGCTTCGACATCATTTTCTTCTGGGTTGCCCGGATGATCATGCTCACCATGCATCTGGTGAAGAACGAAGACGGCACCCCGCAGGTACCGTTCAAGACCGTGTACGTGCACGGCCTGGTACGCGATGGCCAGGGCCAGAAAATGTCCAAGTCCAAGGGCAACGTCCTGGACCCGCTGGACATCATCGACGGCATCGACCTGGAAACCCTGGTGCAGAAACGCACCTCGGGCCTGATGCAGCCCAAACTGGCGAAAAAGATCGAGAAGCAGACCCGCGACGAGTTCGCCGACGGCATCGCCAGCTACGGCACCGACGCTCTGCGCTTCACCTTCTGCTCGCTGGCCTCCACCGGTCGCGACATCAAGTTCGACATGGGCCGCGTTGAAGGCTATCGCAACTTCTGCAACAAGATCTGGAACGCCGCGCGCTACGTGCTGGATAAAGGCGAAGACTGCGGCCAGAACGGCGAAGCCTTCGAACTGAGCCTGGCCGACCGCTGGATCATTTCGCAGTTGCAGCGCACCGAAGCCGAAGTGACCCGCCAGCTCGACCAGTTCCGTTTCGACCTGGCCGCCCAGGCCTTGTACGAGTTCATCTGGAACCAGTATTGCGACTGGTACCTGGAACTGTCCAAGCCGGTGCTGTGGGACGAAAACGCGCCGGTCGAACGCCAGCGCGGCACCCGTCGCACCCTGGTGCGCGTACTGGAAGTGGCGCTGCGCCTGGCACACCCGTTCATGCCGTTCATCACCGAAGAAATCTGGCAGCGCCTGGCGCCGCTGGCCGGTGTCGAAGGCAAGACCATCATGCTGCAGCCCTGGCCGGTGGCCAATGAAGCCCGTATCGATGAGGCCGCCGAAAGCGATATCGAATGGCTCAAGACCCTGATGCTCGGCACGCGCAACATCCGCGCCGAGATGAACATCGGTCCGGGTAAGCCGCTGGCCGTGTTCGTCAAGAACGCCAGTGCCGAAGACCAGCGTCGCCTCAGCGAAAACGATGCGCTGCTCAAGAAGCTGGCCAAGCTGGAGTCCATCACCGTATTGGCCGATGGCACCGAAGCACCGCTGTCGGCCACTGCGCTGGTCGGCGATATGGAAGTGCTGGTGCCGATGGCCGGCCTGATCGACAAGGGCGCGGAACTGGCCCGTCTCGACAAGGAAATCGCGCGCCTGCAAGGCGAAGTGCAACGCGTGGGCGGCAAGCTGTCCAACGCGGCATTCGTCGACAAGGCGCCGGCGGAAGTGATCGAGAAAGAACGCGCCAAGTTGGCCGAGGCTGAACAGGCTCTGGGCAAGTTGGCGGAGCAACATGCGCGGATTTCCAGCCTGTAAGGCTTGAGTCGCGTAAAAAAGAGACCTTCGGGTCTCTTTTTTTTGCCCGCAGTTCCTGCGCACGCGGTCCATGTGGGAGGGGGCTTGCCCTACGCCGTCTGTAGGAGCGAGCTTGCTCGCGAAAAACGTCAACGATAACGCGTGTTTTCTGAATAAACGCGGTGCCTGGGAGTTCTTCGCGAGCAAGCTCGCTCCTACAAAGGGCAAGCCCCCTCCCACATTTGAACGAGTTGGGCTCAGGATGTGTGACAATGGCCGCCACTTTGAGCCAACACCAGAATCAACATGACCGCCCCCAGCACACCCAAACCACCGCGCAAGAAGCCTAAAACCGCCGCCACGGCCAAACCCGTCGCGCCACGCAAAGAGGCTACCCTGCACCCGCGCAACCGCCACACAGGCCGTTACGACTTCCAGGCGCTGATCAAGACCACGCCGGAACTGGCGCAATTCGTGATCATCAATCCCTATGGCAAAGAGAGCATCGACTTCGCCAGCCCGGACGCGGTGCGGGTGTTCAACCGGGCGTTGCTCAAGTCGTTCTATGGCATCCAGCATTGGGACATCCCGGCCGATTACCTGTGCCCGCCGGTGCCCGGGCGCGCCGACTACGTGCACTTCCTCGCCGACCTGCTGGCCAGCGTCAACGACGGCAAGATTCCGCGCGGTTCCATCGTCAAGGTGCTGGATATCGGCATGGGCGCCAACTGCGTCTACCCGCTGATTGGCTACATGGAGTACCGCTGGAACTTCCTCGGCTCGGAGGTCGACCCTATCGCCGTGGCGGCTGCCAAGGCCATCGTGCAGTCCAACGACTTGAGCAAAGTCATCGAGTTGCGCCAGCAACCCAACCCCAAGCACATCCTGCTGGGCCTGCTGGAGCCTGCCGAACGCTTTGACCTGACCATGTGCAACCCGCCGTTCCACGCGTCCATGGACGAAGCGACCAAAGGCAGCGAGCGCAAGTGGCGTGCACTGGGCAAAGCCGACCCCAAGCGCAAGTTGCCGGTGCTGAACTTCGGCGGCCAATCGGCCGAACTGTGGTGTGAGGGCGGCGAAGCGCGTTTCGTGACGCAATTGATCGCCGAAAGCGCGCATTTTGCCCACAAGGTGCTGTGGTTCAGCACACTGGTGTCAAAAGCGTCAAACCTGCCCGCGATCGAGACGGCGTTGAAAAAGGCCGGCGTGCTGGAAAGCCAGGTGGTGGAAATGTCTCAGGGGCAAAAGCAGAGCCGCTTCGTCGCCTGGACCTTCCAGACCAAGAACGAACAGCAGATCTGGCGCCAGCGCTGGGTGCGCTGACGCCCACCTGTAGGAGCGAGCTTGCTCGCGAAAAACGCCAAGGCGCCGCGTTCAACCAGGACGGGCGCGTTATCGTTAACGTCTTTCGCGAGCAAGCTCGCTCCTACCGTTGCAAACAAAATCGCAGGCAACAAAAAACCGTGCCCGGATCACTCCGGAGCACGGTTTTTTTACGGCATCTTACTTGTTAACAGCGTCGGTCAGGCCTTTGGCCACAACCAGCTTGATAACTTTCTTGGCAGCGATTTCGATGGCAGCGCCAGTCGAAGGGTTACGGCCGGTACGGGCAGGACGCTCGGTCACTTTCAGCTTGCCGATACCTGGCAGAGTGATTTCGCCGCCGTTTTCCAGCTGATCGGCAACGATCTGGCCCAGTTGGTCCAGCGCTGCGCGCGCGGTGGTTTTCGGCGCGTCGATAGCTTCAGCGATATCAGCGATCAGTTGGTCTTTAGTCAAAGCCATTGTGGTGTTCCTTCCCTATCAAATTCATATGGATTGCAGAGTGCAGTGTCAGCCGTCGAGCCCGACCGTGTCGGCCTGGCGCCCCGGCTATAACCTTTGGAGAACGGGGTTATAGATGCTTGAAACGGGGATTGGTTCGACCTGACAAATGCTGAATGCACGCTTAACGCCGAGACTTGGCGTAAGACGGGGCAAAACTAGCACAGAGACGGGGAAATATCCGCCTCAACATACCCATTTGGTCAGCTTTATCGCTCTAAAGCGTGAAAAAACCCCATATGCACGGTGGGAGAACATCCAAACCGCCCCTCCAGGCGCGTCTTGACCAACGGGTGCGGTACACTGGGCAACTTTTTGCGGGAGGCTCAACGCTCCCCTTCAACCAGCCGAGAAGCCTATGCCGATCCGTCATTGCATCGTCCACCTGATCGACAAAAAACCCGACGGCACACCCGCAGTTCTGCATGCCCGTGATTCGGAGCTGTCCGAATCGGCCGCCATCGAGAACATGCTTGCCGACCTCAACGAGAGCTACAACGCCAAACAGGGCAAGGCCTGGGGTTTCTTCCATGCCGAGTCCGGCGCGCACCCGTTCAGCGGCTGGTTGAAGGAATACTTTGACGGTGGTCAGGATTTCACCACGTTCAGCCGTACCGCAGTGGAACATCTGCAGAAGCTGATGGAGGAGTCCAACCTGTCGACCGGCGGTCACGTGCTGTTCGCCCACTACCAGCAAGGCATGACCGACTACCTGGCCATCGCCCTGCTGCACCACAGCGAAGGCGTGGCGGTGACCGACGAGCTGGACGTGACGCCCTCACGTCACCTGGACCTGGGCCAACTGCACCTGGCCGCGCGGATCAACGTGTCCGAGTGGCAGAACAACAAGCAGTCCAAACAGTACATCTCGTTTATCAAGGGCAAGAATGGCAAGAAGGTCTCGGAATACTTCCGCGACTTTATCGGCTGCCAGGAAGGCGTCGACGGCCCGGGCGAAACCCGCACCCTGCTCAAGGCGTTCAGTGACTTCGTTGAAAGCGAGGACCTGCCGGACGAGTCGGCGCGCGAGAAAACCAAGACCCTGGTGGACTACGCCAGCAGCCAGGCCAAGCTCGGCGAGCCGATGGGCCTGGAAGAACTGTCCGGTCTGATCGATGAAGAGCGGCCTAAAGCGTTCTACGACCATATTCGCAACAAGGACTACGGCCTGTCGCCGGAAATTCCTGCCGACAAACGCACCCTCAACCAGTTCCGCCGCTTCACCGGCCGCGCCGAGGGCTTGTCCATCAGCTTTGAAGCGCACCTGCTGGGCGACAAGATTGAATACGACGAAGCCGCCGGCACCTTGATCATCAAGGGCCTGCCGACCCAACTGACCGACCAGCTCAAGCGCCGTAACTGATGCTTGGCGGGGTCTTGAAGAAAGTCCTGCTGGTGTTGCTGGTGGTGGTGGTCATTCAGAACTGGGGCAAGGTCGAGCGGCTGTTCAACCCGTCGCAGGTGGTGTCCGAGCAGGTACGCAGCTCGGCGCGTGTGGTGCTTTACGCCACCGAGTGGTGCGGCTACTGCAAGCAGATCCGGCGCTTTCTGGACCAGAAGGGGATTCCTTACCAAACCTTCGACATCGAGAAGGATGCCCAGGCGCGTAAGGCGTATGAAGCGCTGGGTGGCGGCGGGATTCCGTTTGTGGATGTCAATGGCACGTTGATTCGCGACTACAACCCGGATGCCATCATGGCTGCCCTGAAATAACCCGGTCCTCGAAAACACCGCAGATCAAATGTGGGAGGGGGCTTGCCCCCGATGGCGGCCTCAGGGCCGATCAGGATGTTGGATCAGATCGCGTACATATCCGTTTCTGCGGTAACGGCCACTTAGGGTTCCGCCCTGACGGCGGGTCACTTTGGAAAA
>NZ_CVTU01000111.1:0-31446 GCF_900004965.1 Pseudomonas sp. 44 R 15 | reverse complement strand
GGGCGGCTAACCCGGCGTCCTGCCGGGTTACCCACGGATTCAAGCCTGCGTTCGGCCAGCGTGGTTTAACGGGGCGCCTAGGATCAAAAGCAGAGCAAGATCAAGAGCGGCTCGCTTCGCATCGTGGTTACGTTTGGGGGTTACAGAGTGGTGTAGATACCTATCCTCGATAGCAGTGTGTCAGTCAGCCTATCTGTAGCTGATACACCGCAATCGGTGGCAGGCCGTTGATCGTGCGCGTTGAACGGCCCCGTGCGCCTAGCGCAACACAATCACCCGCCCCAGCAGCGTGTGTTGCTCGAAGCCGAGGACCGCTTGCAAGGCCTTCAACACGGCGACAGGGTCGTCGCTCGGAAAGCTGCCGCTGACGCGCCTGGCGCCCATCTCGGCATTGAGCAGGAGGATGCGGCCCGGGTAGTAACGTTTGAGGTCCCAGATCACCTCGGCCAGCGGCGCCTTGTAGTAGTTGAGCCAACCGTCGCGCCAGGCCAGGCGTGATTCGCTGTCCACCGAGTGCAGCGGCTCGGCTACACCGTCGGCGTAGGCCACTTGCTGGCCTGCCGTCAGAATTTGCTGCGGTGCCTGTGCGGACGGCGTTACGCCAACCCGGCCCGACAGCACGGTCACCTGGGCCCCTGCCGGTTGCAGGCGTACTTCGAACTGTGTGCCCAGCACCCGCGTTTCTCCAGCGCCCGCCTCGACCACGAAGGGCTGGCCGGTGTGGACAACGCGGAAAAAACCGGCCCCGCGACGTAATTGGATATGCCGCTCGCCGTGACTGAAATCCACCGCAATCGCGCTGTCGGCGTCGAGCGTGACGCGGGACTGATCGGCCAGGGTGACGGTCCTCACCTGCCCTGGCGCCGTCACGTAATCGGCGCCCAGGTCATCGACCCAACGCGACGGCTGCCAACCGGCGCCCATCGACACCATCAGCAAAAAACAGGCCGCCATGGCCAGGGCGCCGGCCCCACGCACCAGGCGCGAGCGCCCGGAACGGCGCATCGCATCGAGGTAACCCTGCAAGGCCTGTGCGTCTTCGTCGGCCAGGGTGCGTGCCGGCACCTCGCTCAACTCCCACAGCACCTGGGCCTGGGCGTAGGCTTCGATATGGGCGGGGTCGGCGCGCAGCCATCGGCTGAAGGAGGCTTGATCGCCGCTGCCGGGCTGGTCGTGCAGCCGGCTCAGCCAGTCGAGCGCGGCCTGTTCCTGGGCGGGCGTGGGTGTGACGTTCACGATGCGTTCCCTGGCGTACGTGGGACTGACGGTTCGCGCAGGCTCGCCTTGCACGCGTGCAGGGCCCGCATCATGTGTTTTTCCACGGCGCTTTGGGACAGGCCCATGGCCTTGGCGATCTCTGCGTATTTGCGCCCGTGAATGCGGTTGAGCAGGAAAATCTGCCGGGTGCGCTCGGGCAGGCTGCGCAAGGCGGCTTCGACATGCCGCAGGTCATTACCTGCTTCGAGGGCCGCCTGGGGTTCGCAGCCCTGGTTGTCCTGCTGCTCCGGCAACCAGCCCTCGCTGCTGCGCACGCGGGCGCCTTCGCTGCGCAAATGGTCGATGGCGATATTGCCGGCGCAGCGCAGCAGGTAGGTGCTGAGCTCTTCGACCTGTACCAGCGGGCGGCGCCAGAAGCGCAGGAACAGGTCCTGCACCAGATCAGCCGCCGTGGCGCGGCAACCGACACGGCGGCTGACCAAGGCCTCCATCTGTGAACGCTGGGACAGAAACACCTGCAGGAAATGCGCACGCCCCCCGGCCGCGTCCGGGTGCGCGCTGTCCTGTTGCTTGGGCGGCGGGCTGATCATCATGGGCAGCTCAGAAAAGGCCAAACGCCGCGACCGGGCTGGCCAGCACGCCGACGCCCGCGAGGATCAGGGCCAGCCGTGGCCGGTACGGCAACAGCAGCACCAAAAGCAGGGCGCTGAGCATCAACACCGCGCACCACTCCACCAGGCCCTGGCCCCAGCCGGTGACGGCCACCGCCGGCCAGATCGACAGGGTCAGCAGCAACCAGCCGAGCGCACGCAAGCCCAGGCGCCGTGCAGGCGTGGGTTTGCTGCGCAGCAACTCGCCGTGATGACGATCGGTGGCCAGGCACAGCGCGGTAAACCCGGCGTAGCACAGCAGCAGCGCGAGCAACATTCAGCCGGCCTCCTGCTTGAACGCCAATGCACGCGCGTGCTCTGCCTTGGGCTGCAACGCGGCGCGACGCTGCATCTTCCAGGCGGCCCATCCCAGGAACAGGCCGCTGGCCAGGCATGTCAGGTCGAAGCCGGCCATGGCCCAGTCGCGGCTCATCAGCGAAGTGCCCAAGTGATACGGCGTAGTCAGGGCATTAATCAACGGGATGGCCACAAACAGCAGCGCGCCCAGGCTCAACTGCTCGACCCAGCCCTGGCGACCGCGCCGCAACGCGGCATGCACCAGGCTCAGGCCCCAGGCGATAAAGAAGCTCTGCACTTCCCAGTCGGAACGTTCGGCCATACTCACCGGCAGCAGTCGATTGGCCCAGAAAAACGTCGCTATGGCGATCATCAGCCCCGACATGCTGGCGATGTTCAGCACCTCCACCAACCGCAGTTCAAAGGGCATCACACCGGTTTTGGCGTGCTTGAGCTGACGCTTGCCCAGCCATATCACAAGGCCTGTGCCGATCATCGCCGTGCCTGCCAAGCCGCAGATGAAATACAACCACCGCAGCACCGGGCCGGCGAAATGGCCCATGTGCAAGCCGTAGAAACTGCCACCGATGACCGACGGCAAGGACGGTTCACCACTGACCCGCAGCAACTCGCCCGTGGTGCCGTTGAAGGAAACGGTGCTGCCAAAATCTTGCACCACGCTGTCGGAGCCGGCGCGAAATACATTCACCGAGGCGTTGACGTCGCTCGGGTTATTCACCGCCAGGCGCCCGACATGCCCCCCCGCCCACTGTTGCTGCGCCTGCTGGTACATCGGCCACAACGGCAGCAACGTACCCGGCTGGCCGAGTGCCGGGGCATTATCGGAACTGGGAAACACTTCATTGAAGAAGGCACGGCTGTCATTGCCATAGGAGGCCACGATCGGCGCCGGCATGACCATGCTCATGAAAATCACCAGGCTGCTATAGGTGATCATCAGGTGAAACGGCAGCACCAGCACGCCCACCGCGTTGTGCCCGTCCAGCCAGGAGCGCTGGCCCTTGCGCGGGCGGAAGGTGAAGAAGTCCTTGAAGATTTTCTTGTGGGTAATGATGCCGGTGATCAGCGCGACAAACATCACCATGGCGGCGAGGGTCGACAGCCAGCGGCCCCATGGGTAAGGCATCTGCAGTTGGAAGTGGAAGCGGTAGAAGAATTCACCGCCCATGCTTTCGCGGGCCTGCACCGCTTGGCCGCTGACCGGGTCGAGGACTTTCTGGATGAAGTTGCCGCGCTTGCCGGGGTCGACCTTGTCTTGCCACATCACCGACAGGCCGGGGTCGCGGCTATTGGGCAAGGTAATGAACCAGCGCGCGGCCGTGGGCGCCTGTTGCTGCAGGTAGTCTTGCGCTACGGCGAGGCTGCGCGCGTCGTCCATCGGATGGGCCTGGACTTCGGGCTGCATCCAGTGGGTTATTTCATCCTTGAAATAGGCCAGGGTGCCGGTCAGGAAAATCGCAAACAGCAGCCAGCCGAAAATCAATCCGGCCCAGGTGTGCAGCCAGGCCATGGCTTGGCGAAAACCCTCTTTCATGTGCGCACCACCCAGAACCCAATGCCCGCCAGGGTCGCGAGCAGGGCGCTGGGCAGCATCACCCCGGCCCACGCACGCCACGCGGTGCGGCAGGCGAAACACCAGAGCACCGCCAGCAGGTAGAACACGAATGAACTCATCATGCCGACAATCACCGCGTCGGCGCGCGTCGTCGGCAGCCACAGCGCAAGGCAGATCGCGGCCAGCGAGGCCGTCAGATAACCGCCGACCACAGCCGCCAGTACGCGCGACGTGACGGCGAGGCGATAAGAGGCGGGCAGTGAGGTTTTGCTTTTCATGCGGCAGGCGCCAAGTTCATCAGCGCGCAATATTAATGATAAATATTCTCATAAGCAAAAGAGAACGGATGAATCACCTGCTCGGGTCGATTGCCGAACCGTGTTTGCGGCCCTACAATGCGAACAATTCTTGTTCTCTAAAGCATGCCGATGCTGATGGAGTGATCACGTTGCCGCCGTCCAACACCGTCGAAGTTCTGTACAACGACCATCACCACTGGCTCACCGGCTGGTTGCGACGCAAGCTCGGCTGCCCGCAAAGCGCCGCCGACCTGGCGCACGATACCTTCATCCGCGTGCTCAGCGCGCGGGAAGCGCCCACGCTGATCGAACCGCGCGCCTTTCTCACCACGGTCGCCAAACGCGTACTGTTCAACTACTACCGTCGCCAGGACCTGGAACGCGCCTACCTCGACGCCCTGGCGCAAATGCCGGAGCACGTCGCGCCGTCGGAAGAAGACCGTGCAATCATCCTGCAAACCCTGGTGGAACTGGACCAACTGCTCGACGGCCTGCCGGTGCAGGTCAAACGCGCGTTCCTGCTGGCCCAGCTCGATGGCCTGACCTACGCGCAGATCGGCGCGCAATTGGGCATTTCCATTGCCACGGTCAAGCGCCACCTGCATAAAGCCGCCCTGCGCTGCTACTTCGCCCTATGAATGTCTCGACCCAGGTTGCCGAACAGGCCGTGCACTGGTTGCTGCAAATGCAGCAAGGCGCGCTCGACCCGCGCCAGCAGGCGGCCTGGCAGCAATGGCTGGAGGCGCATAGCGAACATCAGCGTGCGTGGGACCAGATCCAGCGCGTCAACCAACGCCTGCGTGGCCTGCCCTCGCCGCTGGCGCACGCGGCGTTGAATGCACCGACCTCCACCAGCCGGCGCCAGGCGCTGAAGCTGCTGTTGATCCTCGGCGCCGGTTCGGCGGCAGCCTGGAGCCTGCGCCAGCAACACATTTTGCCGCCGTTGACGGCGGACTACCGCAGCCCTGTCGGCCAGCGTCGCCGCGTGCAGCTGGCCGACGGCAGCCAGTTGCAGCTCAACACCGGCAGTGCGGTGGATGTGCATTTCGATGGCCACCAGCGCCTGATCCGCCTGCTCGAAGGTGAAATCCTGCTGACCGCCCGCGCAGGTGCCACGCCGCTGCGCGTGCTGACCGGCCAGGGCTTGCTCAGCAGCCAGGCGGCGCGCTTGAACGTGCGGCAGTTCAATGACCATACCCAATTGGCGGTGCTCGATGGCCGTGTCGACGTGATGCCCAACCACTACAGCGGCCTGCCGCTGAGGGTGGACGCCGCGCACCAAGTCAATTACACCCGCAAGGGCTGGGACAGTCCGCGCGCTATCGACGCCAACAGCGGCGCCTGGGCTGACGGCATGCTGGTGGCCGCGCATATGCGCCTGGAAGACTTCCTCGGCGAACTCGGGCGCTATCGCCGGGGCCAGCTCAACTGCGACCCGCAGGTGGCAAACCTGCTGCTGTCCGGCAGTTATCCGCTGGATGACAGCGAACGCATTCTCGATCTGCTGGAAGTCAGCCTGCCGGTCAAAGTGCGACGCTTTACCCGCTACTGGGTGACGGTGCAGGCGCGTGCGTGAAGTTTTTTGAAAACCGCTGAGCCGTTTTCCCTACTTCGCGTGACAGAGAAGGAAAGCCCCCTTGATCCTTCCTTCTCAGGACCACCCTTCATGCCCCTGCAACCGACGCTTCTTGCCCGTACCCTGCGCCAACTCCTGCTCGGCGCCAGCCTCAGCCTGGCCGCGCTGCCCCCGGCGATGGCGGCCGACACCAAGGCCTATCACATCGCGCCGACGAGTCTGGAAGCGGCCCTGAACCAGTTCGGCCGTGAAGCCGGGGTGCTGGTGTCCTTCGGTTCCGAGGTCACCGCCGGTCGGCAAAGCCCCGGCTTGACGGGCAACTACAGCACCGCCGAAGGCCTGGATAAACTCTTGGAAGGCAGTGGCCTGCAAGCCCGCGCCGAGGGTGACAACGCCTACAGCCTGCAACCGGCCGGCGCCCCGGCCACCCTCGAGTTGCAAACCTCCAACGTGGTCGGCGACTGGCTCGGTGACGCGGCGCAGACCAACGTGTTCGAGCATCCCGGCGCCCGTGACGTCATCCGCCGTGACGAATTCGAACGCCAGGGCGCAACCCAGGCCCGCGACGTGCTCAATCGCATCCCCGGCGTCAATGCCCCGGACAACAACGGCACCGGCAGCCATGACATGGCACTGAACTTCGGCATTCGCGGGCTCAACCCACGGCTGGCATCACGCTCCACGGTGTTGATGGACGGCATTCCCGTGCCCTTCGCCCCCTATGGCCAGCCGCAACTTTCATTTGCACCGATCAGCATGGGCAACATGGACGCGGTGGACGTGGTGCGCGGCGGCGGCGCAGTGCGCTACGGCCCGCAGAACGTCGGTGGCATCGTCAACTTCGTGACCCGCGCGATTCCGGATGCGCCCACCGTCAAAGGCGGCCTGCAGACCGAAACCAGCCCGTCCTCCAGCCACGACGGCTTCAAGACCACCGGCAACCTGCTGGCCGGCGGCACCGCCGACAATGGCCTGGGCGGCGCACTCCTGTACTCCGGCACCCGTGGCGGCGACTGGCGTGAAAACAGCGACACGCGCATCGATGACCTGATCCTCAAGGGTAAATACCAGCTGGATGACGCCAACAGCTTCAACGCCATGGCGCAGTACTACGACGGCGAGGCCGATATGCCTGGGGGCTTGAACGTCAAGGACTACAAGGCCGACCCGTACCAGTCGACCCGCCCCTACGACAAGTTCTGGGGCCGGCGCACGATGTTCAACGTCGGCTACCGCTACGAGCAGGATCGCCGTGAATTCACGGTCAACAGTTTCTTCACCAAAACCCTGCGCAGCGGTTACCTCGATCAAGGCAACTTCCTCTCGCTGTCCCCCCGCGAGTATTGGGTACGCGGCCTGGAAACCCGCTTCGCCCAAGGCTTCGACCTCGGCCCCACCAGCCACGAAGTCGGCGTCGGCTACCGCTACATCAACGAAGCCGGCCACGAGTTGCGCTACCGCACGCCGATTGCCGCCAATCAGCAACTGCCGACCACCGACAGCCGTAACGACCGCGACACCCGTGGCGGCACCGAAGCCAATGCGTTCTTCATCGACGACCGTATCGATATCGGCAAGTGGACCCTTACGCCGGGCATCCGCTACGAAATGATCGAGTCCCAACAGACCAACAACCTGAGCAACGTCAAATACAAAGGCGACTACAACACCGCGCTGCCGGCGTTGAACGTGCTCTATCACCTCACCGACGACTGGAACCTCTACGCCAACACTGAAGGCTCGTTCGGCAGCGTGCAGTACAGCCAGATGCCCAACCGCGTGAACAGCGGCGAAGTGAAGCCGGAAAAAGCCCGCACCTGGGAGCTCGGCACACGCTATGACAACGGCAGCCTGCGCGCGGAAATCGGTGCGTTCCTGATCAATTTCGACAACCAGTACGACAGCAACCAGACCAACGACACCGTGATCGCCCGCGGTGAAACGCGGCACCAGGGCATCGAGTCGAGCATCAACTACGCCCTCGACGGCGTGAGCCCGGCGCTGGCCGGCTTCGATGTGTACGCCAGCTATGCGTATGTCGACGCGACCATCCGTGAAGACGGCCCGAACAAAGGCAATCGCGTGCCCTTCTCGTCCAAACACAAAGGCACCCTCGGCGTGGGGTACACCGAAGGCCCGTGGAAGCTCAACCTGGACAGCAGCTACCAGAGCAGCCAGTTCGCCGACAACGCCAACACCCAGGCCGAAAGCGCCGACGGCGCCAACGGACGCATCCCCGGCTACATGCTGTTCAGCAGCCGCGCAGCGTATGACTTCGGCCCGCAGCTGTCGGACTTGAACGTCGCAGTCGGGGTGAAGAACATCTTCAACAAGCAGTACTACACGCGCTCGTTCGACGATAACAACAAGGGCAAATACGTGGGCGAGCCGCGCACGGTGTATGTGCAGACGTCTATCGCGTTCTGACTGGAATTTGCAGAACAAAACAGAACCAACTGTGGGAGGGGGCTTGCCCCCGATTGCAGTGGGTCAGCTACAGATAAGCTGACTGACACACTGTCATCGGGGGCAAGCCCCCTCCCACATTTGATCCTCAGTGTGTCCAGGATTCGGGTTCTAACTACCCGCCAGGCAATACGTGGGTGAGCCGTGCACGGTGTATGTGTATCGCGTTCTGACTGGAATCTGCAGAACAAAACAAAACCAACTGTGGGAGGGGGCTTGCTCCCGATTGCGGTGGGTCAGCTAAAAATATACTGACTGACACTCCGCCATCGGGGGCAAGCCCCCTCCCACATTTGATCCTCAGTGTGTCCAGGATTCAGGTTCTAACTGCCCGCCAGGCAATACGTGGGTGAGCCGTGCACGGTGTATGTGTATCGCGTTCTGACTGGAATCTGCAGAACAAAAACAGAACCAACTGTGGGAGGGGGCTTGCTCCCGATTGCGGTGGGTCAGCTAAAAATATACTGACTGACACTCCGCCATCGGGGGCAAGCCCCCTCCCACATTTGATCCTCAGTGTTTTCAGGATTCGGGTTCTAACTGCCCGCCAGGCAATACGTGGGTGAGCCGTGCACGGTGTATGTGTATCGCGTTCTGATTGGAATCTGCAGAACAAAACAGAACCAACTGTGGGAGGGGGCTTGCCCCCGATTGCAGTAGGTCAGCTACAGATAAGCTGAATGACACACTGTCATCGGGGGCAAGCCCCCTCCCACATTTGATCCTCAGTGTGTTCAGGATTCGGGTTCTAACTGCCCGCCAGGCAACTTGGGGTGGCCGCGACCAGCGCATCAATGGCGCACCGTGTCTTGGCCGGCATGTGCGGCGCCGTCGGCCAGATCACGTGGATGGGGGCCGGCTGCTCGCGATAGTCGGGCAGTACCGCCTCCAGTTGCCCGCGTAGCGCGTAGTGGGCAATCAACCAACTCGGTAACCAGGCCAGGCCCACGCCTGCAATCGTCGCATCGGCCACAGCCTGGAGGTCGTCCAACACCAGGGGCGTGACCAGCCGCGAGCGATGGACGTTATTGCTGCGGTAAGCAATGCCGCGATGAGCCGCCAATTCCTCGATATGTTCAATTCGCCCCCTGCGTTGCAGATACGCCGGTGACGCCGCCAGGCCCATGACCTGCTCCCCCAGACGCCGCGCACTCAGGCGGTCGGTATCCGGCAACGGGCCGATACGCACGGCAATATCGAAGCCTTCCTGCGTCAGATCGATCATGCGGTCGGAGAAGCAAATGTCGATCTCAAGGTCCGGATAACGCGCCATCAAGCCCCACAGGGCAGGCGCGGCATAGTGGTGACCAAACGCCAGCGGCAAACTCGCGCGCAAGCGCCCGCGTGGCTGCTGACGGCCGCTTTCCAGCACGGACTCGGCCGCTTCCAGCTCCGCCAGCGCGCGCAGACAGTGCTCGTAGTAGGCCTGCCCATCCTCGGTCAGACGCTGGCGGCGCGTGGAGCGTTGTAACAGGCAGGTGCCCAGGCGCGCTTCAAGCCGCGCCAGGCCCTTGCCCACCGCCGAGCGCGTGAGGTTCAGCCGCTCGGCGGCCGCGCTCAGGCTGCCGCTCTCGACGATTTGCAGAAACAGCTCGACACCATCGAAACGTGGGGTAGACATCGTAGATTGTCGCCTTTGACTCCCCTATCAAGGGAAAAGTTATCGCAAATAAAGAACCCAATTCCCGAGAGAATAATCCCTCCCTCTCTCTTAAGGAACTGCGTATGCCACACGCCGCCGCTCTAACGGCCTTAAGCCCCGCGCATACCACCAGAAACGGCCTGGCGCTCACCGCCGTGTGCCTGGTGGCCCTGATGTTCGGCCTGGAAATCTCCAGCGTACCGGTCATCCTGCCCACCCTCGAACGCGAATTGGGCACAGGATTTCAAGACGCCCAGTGGATCATGAACGCCTACACCCTGGCCTGCACCAGCGTACTGATGGCAGCGGGCACCCTGGCCGATCGCTTTGGCCGTCGACGCGTGCTGGTACTGTGCCTGTGGCTGTTCGGCCTGGCTTCACTGGCTTGCGGGCTGGCCACCGACGCGACCATGCTGATCGTGGCGCGCTTCGTCCAGGGCATCGGCGGCGGCGCGATGATGATCTGCCAGTTCGCGATTTTGTCGCACTTGTTTCGTGAGCCGGCCGCACGTGCCCGGGCCTTCGCGATCTGGGGCGTGATTGCCGGCGTGGGCCTGGGGTTCGGGCCGATGGTCGGTGCGCTGATCCTGGCAGTCGCCGATTGGCGCTGGGTCTTTCTCGCCCACGTACCGCTCAGCCTGTTCACCCTGGTGCTGTTGCGCATCAGCGTGCAGGAGTCCCGCGACCCGGCCAGCCATCGCCTGGACATTGCCGGCATGCTGACCTTGACGCTGGCGGTGTTCGCCCTGGTCTACTTCATCACCCAGGGCACCGAGCACGGCTTCGCCACACCGGCCATGCTCGGCTGGGCGGGCCTGGCGCTGGTGGCGTTGTTGCTGTTCGTCGTGGTTGAAAAGCGCAGTGCCCATCCGATGTTCGATTTCTCGGTGTTCCGTATCCGGCGCTTCAACGGGGCGCTGATGGGCTCGATCGGCATGAACTTCAGCTTCTGGCCGTTCATGATCTACCTGCCGCTGTATTTCCAGGCGGGTCTGGGCTACGACACCCTGACCACCGGCGGCGCCCTGCTCGCCTACACCTTGCCGACCTTGCTGGTGCCCCCCCTGGCCGAACGCCTGGCCCTGCGCTACGGCGCCGAACGCATCATCCCGCTGGGCCTGGCGACCATGGGCGCGGGGTTTCTGGCGATGACCGTGGCCAATCTCGCCGCACAGCCGGACAGCCTGCTGATACTGCTCGGTTGCGTGATGGCCGGCACCGGCCTGGCGCTGACCAACTCGCCAACCACCAACACCACCACCGGCGCCGTCTCGGCTGATCGCGCGGGCATGGCCTCGGGCATCGACTTCAGCGCCCGGCTGATCACCCTGGCGCTCAATATCGCGCTGATGGGCCTGGTGCTGTTGCTGGGGATCAGCCATCACCTGGCCGATGTACTGCCGCCGGGCACGGCAATGGAATGGCCGGCCCTCAGCCAGCACCTTGCGGCGGGCAAGCTGGATGCGCCGGGATTGGCGCTCAACGAGGCCCGTGCGGCTCTGCGCAACGGTGCCGGCTGGGCCATGCTCTTTGCAGGCTTGGGTGCGTGCGGACTGGCGCTGCTCAGCGGGTATTTCTTCAAACAGCGCCGTTAAACGAAAACGGGCCTGCATGCGCAGGCCCGTCTTCAATGGGGAGTCAAAAAACTATCAGCCGTTGAAGACGGCCCGTTCTTTTTCCAGAAACTCCTGTTCAAGCTCATCTTCATTGACTTTGGTGGTCGGCTGGTTTTTACCGGCAGCGCGGGGCTTGCCTTGCAGTTTGCCGAACAGATGTTCCAGCGCGTGATCGAGCTTGGTGGCCGCGCCATCGATTGCTTGTTCCAGCGTATCGGCCTTGTGCAGCACCGAAAGCGGTTGGTGGCCTTTTGGCCGGGCCTCGAGGCGGCAACTTAAATCGTGGGGACCGGGCTTGTCGCCGTTCTCATCCCGCAGGTAGACCTCCACACGGGTCAGGTCTTCTTCATAACGTTCGAGCGTGCTCTCAATGGTGGTACGTACCCACTCCTCCAGTCGGATGCTGCTTTCAATATGGTTATCGCTATTGACTTGGATTTGCATAGTTCTTCCCTTATTTCAGCTAGCTCGCCAGAGATCACAAACTGCAACACCGGGGTGGTGAAACCATGACCTCTTGGTTACACAATTGAGCACCTGCTGAAACATTTCAACCCCTTTGCAAAGATAAATCCTACATTACAAATTAACCCTGACGACGAGCAAGAACGCTGGTAGGGTGGGGAGTTAGTTACAACTTCTTACCTCCTGTTTTCCTCACAATGGCGCCGCTCCCAACGGGTGCAACGCGCGAAAAACCCCCGCTTCTTCCACCAGCCAGTCGTGCACCGCCCGCACGCCGGGGTGACTCAATGCGCCCGGCGCATACAGCAGCACGTAGCGTTTATGGTTGGGCACGGCCAGGCCAAACGGCACGATCAGGGTCCCTCGTTCCAGCTCATCATTGAGCAAGGTGCGCCGCGCAATGGCCACGCCCATGCCGGCAATGGCGGCTTCGATGGTCAGGTGGTTGCGGTTGAAGGTGTGCCCGCGACGCACATCGGCATCGCGGTAACCGATTTCATTCAGGTAGAACTCCCACTCGGCATACTCATAACTCCCACGCCAGGCGGTGATGTCGTGCAACAACGGAAAGTGGGCAAGGTCGGCCGGGCCATGCAGTGGCGGCCGGCCACGCAACAGGCTGGGGGCGCACACCGGAAATATCTGCTCATCCAACAGCGCTGTGGATAACAATCCGGGATAGCTGCCGTCGTTCAGGTCGATGGCCAGGTCGAAGTCGCCCTCGTGCAGCGCGACGCTGCTGTCTTCGGCAACCATGCGCAACTGAATGTCCGGAAAACGCTGCTGCAAGCGTGGCAGGCGCGGGGTCAGCCACTTGCCGAGAAACGACGGAATCGAGCGCAGGCGCAAGGTGCCGCTGATCATCCCGGCGTCCAGACGCTGCAATTCGGCGTCGATGTTGCCATAGGCCTCCCCTACCACCGCCGCCAGGCGCTGCCCTTCGGCGCTCAGCTCCACACCCCGTGCACGGCGGTGAAACAGTCTGAAGCCCAGGCGCTCTTCCAACTGACGGATCTGCTGGCTCACCGCGCCCGGCGTGATGTGCAGCTCTTCGGCGCAGCGGGTGAACGAAAGGTGCCGCGCAGCACAGGAAAAGACATGCAGCCAGGAATAGGTCTGGCCATGAAGGGGCCGGGTCATAGCGTTTAGTCCTGCTAAAGGGTGTCTTAGGATAATTCGTTGGTCAGTGCCAATCCAGAGGCCCAGTATCGCTCCAACTCCGCCTGCTCTACAAAACATGGCAGCGACTTCCACTCCATTGCTTGTAAGGCTTTAGCATGGCTATCAGCGTTTTCGATCTATTCAAGGTGGGCATCGGCCCGTCCAGCTCCCATACCGTCGGGCCGATGCGGGCTGCCGCGACCTTTGCCCAGGCACTGGCCGACCAGCAGTTGCTCAGCCAAACCCGGCGCGTCGAAGTGCGCTTGTACGGTTCGCTGTCTGCCACCGGTGTCGGCCACGCCACTGACCGCGCCTGTGTGATGGGCTTGATGGGCGAATGGCCGGATCAGGTCGACCCCACCTCGATCAACGCGCGTATCCAGAAACTGCGCGAGTCCGGCCAGTTGTTGCTCGCCGGCCAACAGGCTATTGCCTTCGACTGGCACACCGACCTGCTGCTGCTCGACGAAAGCCTGCCCTACCACCCCAATGCCATGTCCCTGCACGCCTACGGCGACGGCGGCCTGTTGAGCGAGCAAACCTACTATTCGGTGGGCGGTGGTTTCATCATCGAAGCTGCCGAAGCCGCATCGGGCATTGCGCCGACCAGCGACGTTGAATTGCCCTACGACTTTTCCAGCGCCGCTGAACTGCTGGCGTTGTGCAACAAGCACGGCCTGCGAGTTTCGGAATTGATGATGGCCAACGAACGCGCCTGGCGCAGCGACGAAGACATCCGCAGCGGCCTGCTGCATATCTGGTCGGTGATGCGCGCGTGCGTGGAACAGGGTCTGCGCGATGAAGGCATTCTGCCCGGTGGCTTGGACGTCCCGCGTCGTGCGGCGAAATTGCACCGCAGCCTGCTGGAAATCGGCAAGCCCAATGTCATCACGTCAACCTTATCGGCCATGGAGTGGGTCAACCTGTTCGCCCTCGCCGTCAACGAAGAAAACGCCGCCGGCGGGCGCATGGTCACCGCGCCGACCAATGGCGCGGCGGGGATCATTCCTGCCGTGCTGCATTACTACATGAAGTTCAATGCCGACGCGTCTGACGATGACGTGGTCAATTTCTTCCTGGCCGCCGCCGCCGTCGGCATCCTCTGTAAAAAGAACGCCTCGATCTCCGGTGCCGAAGTCGGCTGCCAGGGCGAAGTGGGCTCGGCCTGCGCCATGGCCGCCGCCGGGCTGGCGGATATCCTTGGCGCCACCCCCGAACAGTTGGAAAACGCCGCCGAAATCGGCCTGGAACACAACCTCGGCCTGACCTGCGACCCCGTCGGCGGCCTGGTGCAGGTGCCGTGCATCGAGCGCAACGCCATCGCGGCCGTCAAAGCGATCAACGCCACCCAAATGGCCCTGCGCGGCGACGGCAAGCACTTTATTTCTCTCGACCGGGTGATCCGCACCATGCGTGATACCGGCGCCGATATGCATGACAAATATAAAGAAACGTCACGGGGCGGCCTGGCGGTCAGCTGGGTGGAGTGCTGATCAGGCTGATTGCGCTGTCTGCGATCGTTTTTTCCGTGTTGCCCTGAAACAGGTCACCGCCCCCAAGGACAACACCGTTCAAATGTGGGAGGGGCTTGCCTTGATGCCGGTCTGTAGGAGCGAGCTTGCTCGCGAAAAACGTCAACGATAACCCGTGCTTTCTGAATGAACGCGGCGCCTGTGAGTTTTTCGCGAGCAAGCTCGCTCCTACAAAATGCCTTCCCCGCACCTGTACGGCACGCCCCTTGCTGTAGAGCTTTTGAGGAAAACGGACTTTGGCCGGTGGTCAGGCAACGCGAACTATTCCCGACACCGGTCGTCAATGACTGCATGTTCTTATCAGGCGGTAACGCACCATGGACAACCCTTTTCAGATCATCACCGACACCTTCAGCCCACAATACCGCGTCAACCTGAGCATCCAGCGGCTGGACGGCAGCATCATGCTCACCCTCTCCGATGACACCGGCGTAGTGGCCAAGCGCATGATCAGCGCCGAACAACGCAACGACCCGCAACGGCTCAAGCGCCTGGTGCAAAGCATCCAGTTCGGTATTGCCATCGAGCAGGGTCACAGCGCCATGGAAATCCTGGCGGTGATGACGGATGGGGACAATCACAAGCTGTTGCAGCGACCGCCCACCCGTCACCTGCCTTTCAGCGTCGGGCTCTAAAGCTCGCCCTTCTCGGTCTCCAGGCTCGCCTCGCCCTTGCGACGCGGGCCTTCGACTTTCACCGAAGGAAACGCCGACGACGCGTAGCGCACTACCAGAATCGCGAAGGCCAACAGCAGAATCCCACCGCACAAGTAGATAATGCCCACGTCCGGCGGGTTGTGATGGGACACGTTGGAGATCAGCAGCCGCGTCAGCGCGGTGATGGCCACGTAGATCAGGAAGCGCACGGGCATGTGGTTGGTTTTGAAGTAAATCCCCACCATCGCGCCCAGTTCCAGATAGATGAACAGCAGCAAGATGTCATCGATCTTGATGTGCCCGTTCTCCAGCATCCCCAGAAATTCCATCACCGCCGCCCAGGCGGTCACTGCACCAATGGCGAACAGCGCCAGGTAATGGAACGACTCCACAAACAGATTGCCCAGCGACTCGGCCAGCCCATGGACTTGCCGGCGCAGCTTTTCGGCCCAGTTGATTTTCACGATGTTGCTTCCTTAGGTCGGTGCGACCGGATAATACGGGGTGGAGGTGACGGTTGTTCTGCATGCAGGAAAAAAGCCAGAGGCCGCAGGTGAGAGGGTGGCCGAGTGACACGAGGCACTTTATTCACTCAGATCATGGCATTCAGCCACAATGCGCGTTTGCGGCGTAGCAACTCGCAATTTTCCGACTACATTGAAAATCAGCTCGCCAACGCCAAATGTTTCGCTTGCTTTTAACTGTATATAAACACAGTATGCACCAGAGGTAAGGGTCGTGAATGCCTGGATATGTCAGATGCGCCCTATCTGGTCAGGACGCTCGAACCGCAGACTCGATGATTGCGTAGCTTGTCGGACACAGCACAAAGCCCGCAGCGCCGGGGCGACCCCATTCAACACTTGATATTACGACGAGGCCAAAATGGCTGTTGAGACCCTTTACCGCAGTACCCGGGATTTGGAGACTACGTTCGTGGACCGAAAACTTGCCGACGCTCACGATCAGATGCTTGAACTGGCAGAGGCCCTGACGGACGTATTGATGAAAAACGTCGCCGGCCTCTCCGAAAAACACGCGGAAGATGCAAGTATCTACATGGCAAAAAATCGCGCAATCTTCGCAGCCGCCTTCAAAAATAACGCAATGGCGCTCAATGAGCTGAATGCTCCAGCCGATGCTGAAGGATAGAAATCAGCACGCATTCTTCAGAGGTCAGCCAGTAGGTCATCACATCGCTGCTCATCCAGCCTTGTGTTCATGATGCATACCCGCATCACGGTCTTCCCCTGCCAGCGAGAAGGGACCACCAGGGCAACACTGTCACGCAGGCAACGCTGCGCCCAGCGATCATAATCGTCGGCTTGCCAGCCGTGGCGCTTGAACAGGATAACGCTCAAGCCGGACGCCTTGATCAGCTCCAGCCTCGGATGGCTGGCGATGCGCGTGCGCAGGTAGGCGCTGAGCACAAGGATGCGCTCCAGAGTATGCCGGTAAGCCGCGATGCCATGCACCGCCAGTGAGAACCACAGCGGCATGCCTCGGGCCCGACGCGACAGATGGAAGGCATAGTGCATGGGGTTGCATTGCTCGGACTCATTGATCTGCTCCAGATAGGAAGCATCCTGAGTAAAAGCTGCGGTAACCTCATCGGGTTTGGCGTAGAGCAGCGCACAACAGTCGTAGGGTACGAACAGGCCCTTGTGTGGGTCGATGATCAGTGAGTCGGCCTGCTCAATACCTTCCAGTTGAGCCCTCACACTCGGGACACACAGGAACGCACCGCCGTAGGCCGCATCCACATGCAACCAGATAGCATGCTGACGGGCGATTCCCCCTATACCGGAAAGATCATCGATCTGTCCCGAATTGGTCGCACCCGCGACTGCTACCACGGCGACCACGTGGTCGCGCCGCCCCTCCACGGCCAGTTGTTCCAAGGTCTTCGCCAGTTCGAAAGCCGTTAAACGGCCCAGCTCATCCGAAGCCACCGTCACCACGTCCAGGTCGAGCAACCGGGCGCTGACGATAATTGAAGAATGGGCTCCCTCTCCCACCACTAAAAGCCCCTGATGCCGCCCCGCGCGTTCTCTGTAGCGATGTCGGGCGGCCACCAGCGCAGAGAAATTACCCGCGGTGCCGCCACCGACGAAACACCCTCCGGCGCCGTCCGGCAAACCGGCCAGCTGACACAACCAGCGCAATGCCTGATTCTCCGCCCAGATCAAGCCCGCCCCGCCCAGCCATCCCGAGCCGATCATGCCACTGGCGGACAGCAAGCCGTCCATCAACGCGGCTGCGGGGGTAGCACGGGCACCGATGTAGGCCAGATAACCCGGGTGGTCGGTCGGCACGCCCTGCCGGCCAAGCAAGCTGGTGTAGAGTTCCAACGCGGGCTCCAGGCCTATACCTGATTCACAAATCGTGGTGCCGACCGCCTCTTCTGCCGCCTGCGTAATGTGCTCGGCATCACACGGCGCCGACAGCTTGGCGCGGGGCTGGGTCAGGGCCTGGCGGAACGCGGACAGCATAATCTCAATGTCGCCGGGTGCGATGTCGTCATGGCCTATGCCGGGTAACTCGCGCAAGGTTCCAGAATGTTCAAGTTGCATGATGATGACGTCCTTTGTCATGGCCAGGAAAAGTGGAATATTCGTGCCACTTCATGATGTAGTCGGCATGTCGGTACTGACCCTGGTCGAAATCCGCATGTGCATCGAGGTACTCGCGTACGGCGCAGCCCTCCTCAAAGGCAGCGGCCACAAACCTCAGCGCCATGCGCGCGCAGTCGCCAAAATCCGGCGCGGCATGGGGGCACAGGGTGATTACGCCGGTCCCCGCCAGCAGCTCGCCAAACTCTTCGACCACACAATCATCCGGCACCAGATAAACCGTCCCCGGACGCGCTCTTCTACGAATTTCCGCAGCCACCGCGACGTGCGAGCCCATCAACGCGCATACCGACTGGCTTGCCCCTTGCCGCGTCATCGGCAGCAGACGCTGTTGCAAGGCCAAGGCCAATCGTTCGCCGTACGGCGAACCATCCGACCAGATTTCTTCAACCTGCGTATAAACCTGAGCCAGGTAGTCGACAATGGTCGTCACTTGCTGCAATTCACTGGCGCACAAGCGAAAGGCACCGACCGTACGGCAAAGGTCTGGTGCCGTTGCGGCGGGCAATAGCAAGGGAACACCGGCTGCCTGGTAGAGTGCCCCGGCCGACCGGGCGCATTCACTGTTGAAATGACCAATGACCACCCCTGCCCCGCCGGCCAACAGTCGGCGCGCCGCAGCTACCGCGACGACGGGGTCGGCCGCGTCATCCGCCCATATCAGGGGTAGCGAGGAACCCTGCACGGCCTTGCGAAGCCACTCCCCATACGCCGCCCGAGGGCCCGTCAGAGGCCCGACGATACCCACCCGTTGTCCGCGCATGACTGCGCTCATCTAAACGTGCCCCGGCATAAGCCGCGCCAGTGCCTGAGCCGACACGCTGTGCAGTTTCACAGGTGGCCGGCTGGCCAGGGTATGACCGCCGGCAAAGAACGAGCCGGCCAGTACATCGTCACGTTCGAGCCCAGGCAGATTGAGCCATTCGCTCAGTTGCTGGCTGATACCCGGCATCAACGGGTAAGTGGCATAAGCAAGCCAGCGCAGGGTCATAGCCTGCAGCGCCAGTGCAGTGCGCGCGTGGTTGGATAACGGTTGCGCCGAAGACTTCAATAAATGCTCTTGTGCGGCACTGAAACGCGACGCGCGATGAATCACATGAGCGACCTGCTCGGCCATGCGTCTGGGCGAGAAGCTCTGGATCGAGGCAGCCTGCCGATACCCGTCCATCCATTGGCACAGTTCTTCATGATAGGTTTTCTGGTCGCTCAGCCAGGCGCCAGGCTCAGGCACGCTGCCGCCATGCCTGGCGATGCACTGATCCAGGCGCTGGATCAACCCATTCAGTTTCTGCGCAAACAGGTCATTGAGCTGCTCGCTGATCTCATCGACGGTGAAATTGGTTCTCACCCCCTCAGGGCGCGTGAGCATGAGCGCCATGCGCGCATAATCGCTGCCGGCTTCGGCCAAAAACTCACGGCCCCAGATCAAGTGGCGGCGACTGGTGGAGAACTTACTGCCATCAAGATCAAGCAGTTCGTTGACAATGTGGTGTCGCGGGGGGGTCAAGCCCAATGCCAGGTAAATCGCCGGGAATAACAAGGTGTGATAATAGGCATTGTCGAAGCCGTAACAATGAACTACATCCATTGCGCCCGAATAGCACTGCTCGGCACGTGCGAAGCGATCGCTGCCGTCAACCGGCAGGTCGCTGGCGCCCCACAGATAACCGAAGGCCATTTCGAACCAGACGTAGATGACCTGATCCTGTACGGATGGCAGGCGGTGGCGAATACCCCAGTCGCTGCGATGGCTGATGCAGATATCCGGCAGCCCCTGGCGCAGCATGGTGTGGCAAAGCTGATAGACATGGGCAGGCATGTTGGCCGTCTGGATGTACTTGAGCAGTTCGTCGGCAAATGCACTCAAACGGAAGAACAAGCGTGTTTCGATTTTTAATCGGGGTTGATGCCCATCGCGCTTGACGCGCGGTTGGGTCAGGTCGGTGCACTGGTTGGGCTGGCCACAGGCCTCACAGGCATTGCCGTCACTGCTTTCGCCACAATGCGGGCAGCCCCCGTGAATGAACGCCTCATGCAGCGCGTTTCCCGCATCATCCACGAACACTGGCGTGTCCTTGGCATAGATAACATCCTGCTCATGCAGTCGTTGCAGGTAGTGATGAACGAAGTCCGCGTACTCACCTTGGGTATCCGGTGTGATGAACACGTCCATATCGATGCCATAACCTTGCCACGTTTCGCGGATGGCCTGGGCGTAGTGGTCGGCGCATGCGCCCGGACCGATGCCTTCCTTGGTTGCGCACGTTACGACGTACGTCTGGTTATCGTCACGCCCGCTGCCGTAGAAAACCCTGGCACCGGTGTTGCCCAGCACGCGCTTGAGCACATCACCTGCGATATAGGGCCCCGAGAGATGTCCCAGGTGCAAATCACCGTTCGGCGTCGGCGGGGTAGCGTAGATCAGGGTGTCCACAACTGGCGCTGCTGCGGGCGCGTTAGAGCGCCCCGCATCCCAATACAATGAATGGAAGGTCAAGGGGTGTTGATCGCTCAGATTACGCAGGGTATGAGGTTCGAAGCGCTGGCAGTGCACGGCGTCTCCCGCACGCACTTCAAGCGTCTCCTGCACGGTTTTAACCACGCCATGCCCAGCGGTGAAAATAAACAACTCATCCTCAAAGTGATTGTGCGGCTGGCTTTCCTCGCCAGGCCCCAGGGTGCAGCCCATCAGGTTAAGGTCAGTGCCAGGCAGGTCAACGGTGCGCGAGTCGACGTTGTAGAAGCGTTTGGCCGGGGAAAACATATTGATCTTTTTCATGGTCGTTGCTCTCTATCCTTGAGAAATTACGCGGGCGAGCTGCATGGCAACATGGGGCGCCATTTTGAATCCGCCACCACTGAAACCAGAGGCAACCAGCACGCCGCCCGGCAACCCCGGTTGCTTGCCAATCAACCCGATGGGTTGCTCGCTGTAGCAGTCGCTATGGCACAGCGCACCCTCCACCGATGCGTCTTGCAGCCAGGGGAAACGCCGTTGACCCTGCTCTCGGGTCAGTTGTGCGTGGGACAGTTGAGCAGGCATGTAACTGTGGCTGGCCGGCACTCGCATACCCGTCGGGTAGCCGACGTAGAGCCCGCCGGTCAGGGGGCACGGTCGTCCGTTAAGCTGATTGATGTCGTCAATAAAACACGGCGCCTCAGGTAACGGTGTCGCGCCCTTGAACCGTGTGACCTGAATATGCTGACTCCACAGGCCAAAGGCATCACCGAACTGGCGAATCAGGAACTCGCTGGTACCATTGCCCATCGCGACAATCACCTGCGCACCGTCGTAATCGCCGTTGGAGCTCAGCACGCCAACGGCCTGCCGGCTTGCAACATCGACACGTACCGCGTGAACCTTTACCGCGTCATGGTAGACCCCCCCCTGGGCGATGGCCGATTGCACCAGGTACTGCAACGTCGGTCTGGCCTCCATGTAGCCTGAGCCCGGTTCGTGCAGCGCCATTTGCGCGGTGATCGGCAACGCGGGGTAGCGGGCAGCCAAGGCCCGGGAGTCGAGCAATTGAGCCGGTACCCCTTCGCGCTCCAGCCAGCCCTGCATGTCGGCCAATGCGTGTGGCTCGGCGAAATGCAGATAGCCCGTCTCGGTAAAGGGCACTTGCCCCCCGGAGTCCTGCGCCAACTGCCGGTAGAAGTGATAGCCCTGCGCCGCAGCGCGGGTCGCCTCCCAGGACGCATGAGTGACCCGCACGATGCAGCCGGAAGCACCTGTCACACCGCAGCTGAGCTGCTTGTCATCCAGCAGCAGGCAGCGTTTGCCCGCCAGGGTCATTACATAAAAGCACGTCGCGCCGATGATGCCGGCCCCAATGATGATGACGTCAAACGGCTTGCTCATAGTGCCTCCGTTTCAGGGTGGTGCGCAGATCGTCAACGATTTCACCGGCGCGAATGGCCATATTGGAAATGAGCGTGGCGCTCAATCCATGAGTGTCTTCGGCAACACCCGTGGAATACAGCAGTGGCGCCGAGTCCCCCTGAAAGGTCAGGCGGTAGTTACGCAAAATACGCGCCGAGCCCTCGTCGTGGACCAGTCGGACAGCCAGGGATGCGCACAACAGGTCGGCGATGCGGCGGGGACGGAAGCCGGTCGCGCAGACCAGATAGTCGCAGCGCAGCTTTTGTACATCGCTGCTCATTTGGCGGTTGAACGCCACCTGTAGACCGGCATCCTGAACAAGGACCGATTGGAAACGACTCATGCGTTCCAGCTTGAGACGCTGCTGCCCACTGACTTCGTCGTCGTACCAGTTGCGGTAGAGTTTTTCGATCAGGGCCATGTCCACTGCGGAGTAATTGGTGGAGGCATGTGTGCGCAGTATGTGTTGCCGTACATGGGCGGGCGACGCGTGGAAATCGTCGACCGCGTCGGCGTTGAATATTTCGTTCACGAATGGGCTGTCGTCGGCTGGCGTGTAGCCATAGCGCGCCATGATGGCTGTCACGTTCATGGCCGGATACGTCTCGAGCAGGTACTCAACGGCCTCGGCGGCACTCTGCCCACCGCCCACCACGACGCAGTGGCCGTCGGCATTCAACGCAGTCTTTTCAAGATGGGCCAGCAAGTGATGAACGTGCGTTACCCGCTCGCCGGGCTCCACCCCCAATGGCAATTGAGGCTCAAGGCCCAATGAATGAACCACCGAACGGGCAAGCACAGCCGTCGTCATATCACCCACCTGCATCTGGACTCTGAACAGAGGTGAACCGTCATCGTCCACGCCGCCCTCGTTGATGCTCAGCACCTGATGACCGTAGAACACCTGGTCGCTGAACTCCGCCGCGCACCAACTCAGGTAATCGTGAAACTCCAGGCGGCCGGGGAAGAAGTCCTTCTTGTTGCAGAAGGCGGCGATCCGGCCTTTGCTGTGCAAGTAATTGACGAACGTAAAGTAGCTGCGCGGGTTGCGAAAGCTGACCAGGTCTTTGAGAAACGTCACCTGCATGGTTGCATTCTTGAACAGCATGCCCTTGTGCCAACCGAAACCAGGTGCGCTGTCAAAAAAAGCAACATCCAGCTCGGGGGCCATCTCCTGAAGGGCGATGGCGAGCGAAATGTTCGAAGGGCCAAAGCCGATACCCACCACATCGTGGATTTTTTGCTCGCAAGGGCTGATGACCAAATCTGTTGCAAAACTCATGTGAACTCCCTGTCTACAGAATTTCAGGCTGAGCGCAGCCGCAGGAGGTTGATCGTGTGATGACCTCCCTGGGCATTTCTATTGGGGTGCTGCGCAGCGGCGACGGGTTAATCGATCTCGAAGGCGTCGGTAAGGTTGAGCGACTGGAGCATGGCGATCTCCTCGGTCAACTTTTCAAGGCAATGATTGCGTAAGAAAACCGTACATCCGTAGGTGGTGCCGTCAGTGGTCATTGCTACCGCCTTGCCAACCGGCGGCGCAACGAAATAGTGGCTGAAGCTCTCCAGGCTGCGCACTTCACGGTCAAAGAGAAAGGCCTTGACCCGCCCGGCCCGCGTAATCACAAAAGAGTAATCCGCCACCGCTGCACCTTGCGTCGGGCCTTGCCCGAGTGCCTGCGGCCACTGTTTCCAGCAATCCTCCTGGGCTGGCCAACCGCCCAACCGGCAAAGCTGCGGCAACGGCGTGCTGGCCAGTCGCGGCGACAGCTTCACCAGCCGCGCGCCGGTTGACGTGATCACCACCTCAGCGTGCAACGGGCCGTGCAGCATGCCGAGCCCGTTAGCCAGCGCGGCAAGCTGCGGCACCAGCCGTGCCGGCAGCACGGCGGAAGGCAGGCTGTTGACGGCAGTGAGGAGCCTGCGCCCTTCCAGATCCAGGGTATGACAGCGCCAGGCGTCAGTGACGTGGAACTCACCCGCGTCGAGTACCCCATTGATGAACACGGGATAACCCGGTTCATGGACATGGATCTGAAACGGCCCCGGTGCATCATCCAGCAAGGCGGCGACCTGGGACGCAGTGGCCCACTGCCCCCCCAGCAGCACGGCTGAACCGCGCGAACTCGGCGACAACGCCGGGCGCACTACCCACGCACGACCATCATCAGGCGGCAACCGGTCCAACGATGCCACTTGCCGACCGTCAAACGCCAAGTCAGGGGCGAGCCTGCGAACCGCCTGGTGTTGCGCGCACTTGTCAAAGAACACTGCCGGATCGCAGCCTGCGGTGAAAAACCCATCGGCGATGTTCAGCGGCATGACCTGACGCAGCTCCAGGTCATCGCTGGAGAGCCGATAACTGACCGGTGCCCGGCACCGTGCAGTGGTGTTGTTCATCATTGCAGCGTCTCGCGAGTCGGGCCCCGGAAGTGCACCGCATCGATGTGGCAGTTGCGCGGTTGCGTCAGCACGAAGCGCATGGTCTCCCAGATGGAACGACCGTTGAGCAATGGGCTGGCAGGATCAACCGCCTCATCCAGGCCGGTCACTTCAAAATCGGGCGGGTAAAAACCGGTGACCCGAATGTGCTCCTTGGCCAGGTGATGAGCCATGTTCTGGCAAAAGCCACTCATACCGTGTTTGGCGGCGAAAAAGGCTGGATGGGCGATAGAGTCGGTAAACTGCGGCACGCCGCACACCGAGACCATCGCCATAATGTCGGCCGCCGCCGAGCGACGCAGCCCGGGCAACAGTGCACGGGTCAGGGTGATCGAGCCTGTCAGACCGGAGTTGATGGTGCCGGCGATGTCGTCGTCACTGTCGTCTTCTCCCAATAGCCCCTCAAGCCACTGCGCCGCGCTCAGCACCAGAACGTCCACCGCCCGCTCATCCTGCAGGATTTGCGCAGCGAAGGCGCGCACCGATGCAGGGTCGGCGATGTCGCACGCGTAGGCACGCGCAGATCCCCCTTCGGCTCGAATAAGCTCACACGTGGCCTGCGCACTGGACATCTGGCGCGCGCACAAGTCGACATGAGCCCCTTCCCGGGCCAGCCACACCGACACCGCCTGGCCGAAATCACGACCACCACCGGTGACGACAACACGTTTATTTTTCAGCATGGTATGCGTTCCTGTCGCAAGGTTCGTTATAAGCCCGGATGGGGAACCGTCTGGCTACCCGAGACCTTCTCCTGATAGAGATGATCAACGATGTAGTCGGCGGCGTGTTCGGCCCAGATATCGGCAGCGATGTACTGGTGATGCTCGTCCGGAAGGCAGATGGAGAGCATTTGGGTGTTCACGCCGTTGCCCGGATCAAGCGCGACAGCATTCACCTCCGTCGGCAAGTCAGCGTTAAGCGAGCCAATCAGCCCCTCGACGGCGAATTTGCTGGCACAGTAAGGCCCCAGTCCCCACGAAGCCGAGCGCCCCCAACCGGAACTGATCGCGATGAACAGGCCCTGGCGACGGTCGAGCATCGATGGCAAAAAAGCATGCAGGGTATTGACGACCCCCAGCACGTTCACCTCCATCACTCGCGCCCAGTCCTGCAGGTCAATCTCCCACGCCGGCTTGCGTTCGCTGATCACCCCGGCGTTGCACACCACGATGTCAACCGGACCGTCGCGCAATACGGCCTCTGCGAATTGCTGCATGTCCTGAGACTCGGTGACCGAGGCGCAGTACAGCGCAGGATTGCCTTGCACCGCGCCGACAGGCGCGTCAACTGCAAGCTGGCAGCCATGAACCTGGTGGCCGCGTGCGGCCAGCGCATGGCCCAGGGCTTTGCCCAAGCCACGGCTTACTCCGGTGATGGCAATGGTGAGTGGCGCTCTTGCTTTCATTGTAAAAAGTCCTCCTTGACCCTCGAACAGCGTGCGCTGAACTGTGAAACAGGATTATCCGGTTGCAAATCAGGTACCTCTCCCGCCCGGTAATCGGCGGGCCAGTTGGCGCTCAAGGCTGAACGCCCGACCAGTGCATGGCCGCTGACAAAGATAAACGGCACCTTGCAGGTAATCGCAGCCTCGGCATCGGCAATGGCATCCCCCAGAAAGAGCGCCTGCGAAGCATCACACCCATATTGATCGAGCAGAGCACGAATCGCAGCAGTCTTGGAGGTGGGTGAGCCGATCACTCGTACCATGTAGCGATCGATACCGCTCACCCTCAACGCCTGGATAATTTCCTCTTCCTTGCCACCGCTCACCACCGCACATACCACGTTGCCCTCTGCCAGTTGCGCCAGCAACTGCTGCGCCCCGGCCACCAAGGGTGCAGCGCTGTAATGGGTGCGCAGATAATCTTCATAACGTGAGATGCACGTCGCCAGGAAATGCTCGGCATCGGGGCCGACGGGCGCAATCAGTTGCTGGAAGACCTCAAAATGCCAGAGTCTGGGTCGTCCGAAGTTAAGTCTGAAACTTTCCTTGCAACGATCGCGCAGCTTCTGCGAGTAATGCGCCAGTGCGTAATCGACCGCCGCCAGCTTCACGCCATTGGAGTCGAGCAACACGCCGTCGCAATCGAAAAATACCAACTGCTTACCCACTAACCTATCGCCAAGCGTGACCCTGGTCATACGCGTACTCCGCACTTACCTGTACTGGTTGAGAATGTTCACATCAAACTTGTGCGATCCGGCGTGCCCGGCGATTCTGCCGACGATGTCGATGCGCTGCGCACCGCTTAACGGAGCACCTTCGAACAGTCTCTGTGCATAGGTGGGGTGGATGTTATGCCTGGCCTGACAACGGTAGGTCGGCGAGTACCCCCAGTTCGCTACTTGCCGCAGAGGTTCGATATGCTCGGCCAGAAAGTCTTCGCAGTGCGCCATCGGCTGTTGAGGCTTGAGCAACGCCAGGCTCTCTGTCGCCGCATTACCCGCGCCACGGCCGATGCCGGCAAAGGTACCGTCGACATACCGGGCCCCTGCCTGGATAGCAGCGTGGGTGTTGGCGACGGCCAGACCGTAGTTGTCATGCGCATGAAAGCCAAGCGGCAAGTCTGTCAGCTCGGCAGCGTTGCGAAATAACTGGTGCACCTGCTCCGGCAACATGCGGCCAAAACTGTCGGCAAAATACAGGGCAGCGATCGGTTCCTGGTCCAGGCCGTTGAGCCTATCGGCCAGTTGATCGCTCGATAGCTCGGCGACCTGCATCAGGTTGAGGATCACTGTCAGCTCATTGCCCTCCAAAGCCCGCGCCAATCTCACGCAAGCATCGAACTGGCTGCTCTTGGCCGCAATACGCAGAATATCGATACGAAATGGCGCGCGGCGAACCGAGGCGAGTATCACGTCGGCCATTGCCTGGGGGGATTGCTCCAGCGCTGGCCCCGCGTCAATCATGACGGCTACTTTGATCTGATGCGGATCAATCAGCAGGCACTGCTGCTCCGTCAGTGACTCGGGCAATGCCTTATAAGACCCGTAATCAGTGCTTTGCGAAAACGTATCGAGATTCAGGTAACCCAATTCGACGATGTCCACGCCAGTGGCCAGGCAAGTACCGAAGTACTGCCGAGCCATGGCATCGGAAAACCGCCAATCGGTCTGGAACCCACCATCGCGCAAGGTGCAATCCAGTAACGCGAATGACTGTTTTCGATCGGTCATTTTTGCTGACCTGCCGCATCGACGCTCCAGTCGTACACCTGCTCCAGGCGCCACCAGTTCAATTCTGTCTGATTGCCGGCAATACGTTTGAGCAACGGATTATCACCATGCATCTGGTCGTCCCACGCCTGCACTGCCGGATGGAAAGACAAGGCACGGCTGAAGTCACGCAGCGGATCAAACTCATCGTTGGCCTCTACCTGCATGAACAGCGTGCGGGGCGGCAAAAGATAAATTGACATGCGCTGCAAGCCAATTTCCTTGAGCACGCCGTGCTCACCGGCAATTTGTTGCGGCACGTCGCGGTGTAACGTCTTATACAGGGTTACTGCTTCGGTACTGGTCAACTCAATTGAAAAACCAAAACGCTTCATGTGTAACTTCCTTATTACTGGGTCACGAATTCAAGAAGTTGGTCATACACCTTTTCAACTTCGCAAAGTGTTTCCGGGTCCATGGTAAAATCAACCGGAGGGCGAATCAATGTATTGCTCATTAAACGACGCCGCTTGAGCAAGTGCTTTGACAACTGCAAGTAACAATCGATACTCGCCATCATATGGCACATTAAATAAGACAACGGATAACCAATAGCCCTGGCGAGTTTTTCATCGCCTGTTTGCAGCGCGCGCCATAAGGCCACGGTAATTTCGGCGATTTCGGTCGCCGGAATAACGCCTGCCAACCCACGCTTATAGGTATCGACCAACATCATGCCGCCATCGCCTTCGAAGATCCTGGCCTCGCCGCCGGTGGCATCGCGCAACAGCGATACTTTGGGCGCGGTAGGCGCCGACTCCGGTTTGAACTGCACTTTCTGCGCCCCGAACGTCTTGAGCAGACGCGCCTGCACATCAATCGACATTGGACGCTTTGCAAGGGATTTGGCGTGGTGCACCAGCACCGGAACGCTGACGCTCTCGATCACATTGGCGAAGTAGACATACATCTGTTCATCGTCAAGTGCCCACATCGACGGGTGCATCACCAGCAATGCGTCACAACCTGCCTGCTCGGCCTGCCGCGAATACTCAATGGCCTGAGCGATGCTTTCGCCGCCCGTGCTCATGATCGCCAGGCCTTTATCGCCCGTTTGCTCGGCGATCAATTCAGCGACGCGAAAACGCTCGGTAGTGGTCAACCGTGATACTTCCGAGATTTGCCCGATGACCACACCGTCACACCCCGTGTGCAGAATGTGTTCGATCTGCAGCCGCAGGGCTGAAGTATCCAGAGAAAGGTCGCTGTTGTACGGAAGGATGGCGACCGGAAGGACACCATGAATTGAAGCGTTCGTCATATCTGATATTCCTTATCAAAGTTCGACGTTAACAAACAAGAAGCCAGTCAAGAGTCCCACCAGGCCAAAACGTTTGCTCACACTATCCAGTAGCGCAAGACCCGCTGCCGCATTACTTGGATGGGCAGTTCTATTTTCACTTCGATCAAATAATTTTTGCTTCAGAGATCATACAAATTTTTCAGAAATCTCTTACAGGACTTTCCGTCATTTCGAAGTCGCAGCGAAGTTAATGGCGGGCGACTTTATTGTCCAACCAGTATATATTTCAAATTATTACAAATTACGCAAAGCACAGAATATTTTTTCTGCTGCAAAACTATCATTACTGTTTGTTTCATACATGTAACAAAAGTTGTACTCATGCAAGCGCGATAAAACAGACAAGTACGTACTTCTTCCCTCTTATGTTTTTATTGTTGAGTTTTAACTAACGCTAAAAATCATTTCAGGCAGGCGAGCCTGGTTAATCCCTGGCCTGCGGATACAGCAGGCGCTCGGCCAATTCGTCAGCCACTCGAGCGGGGGAGCGCTTTTCAGCCTGGGCATGGGCGTAGATTTCAGTGAGGCGCCTGCCGATGTTGGACAGGTGCGCGGTGATGCTCGGCAGCTCGGCGCCACTGTGTTTGAGTGCGACGTAGATCAGCCCGCCGGAATTGATCACGTAGTCGGGCGCGTAGAGGATGCCGCGGCCTTCCAACTGATCGGCGATGTCCAGGTAGGTCAGCTGTGCGCTGGCAGAACCGGCCACGGCGGCGCAGCGCAGTTGGCCGACGCTCTGGCGATTGAGCACCGCGCCCAGGCCGCACGGGGCAAGGATGTCGCACGGGGTGCTGAGCAAGGCGTCGTTGGCGATGGGGTGGGCGCCCAGTTGCTCCATGGCCAGTTGCACCTTGCCGTGGTCAATGTCGCTGACCAGCAGTTCGGCGCCCGCCGCATGCAGTTGTTCGGCCAGGGCGTAACCGACATTGCCCAGGCCCTGCACCGCCACGCGCAGGCCTTCGAGGTTATCACTGCCCAGGCGGGCCATGGCGGTGGTGCGAATGCCGGCAAACACCCCCATGGCCGCATGGGGGGCCGGGTCGCCGGCGGCGCTGGTGCTGGTGACGAAGCGGGTGTGTTGGGCGATGCAATCCATGTCGGCGACCGAAGTGCCGCTGTCGATGGCGGTAATGTAGCGCCCGCCCAGTTGCTCGACACAGCGGCCAAAGGCTTCAAACAGCGCGGCACGACTTTCCACATGGCCCGGGCGCAGGATGACCGCCGCGCCGCCGCCCACCGGCAGGCCGGCCAGGGCGGCTTTGTAGCTCATGCCCTGGGCCAGACGCGCGGCGTCGGCCATGGCGGTTTCATCGTCGGGATAGGCCAGGTAGCGGCAGCCGCCCAGGGCAGGGCCCAGGCGGCTGTTGTGGATGGCGATGATCGCCTTCAGCCCGGTCACCGGGTCGACGCTCAGGTGCAGCGATTCCAGGCGGGTGCTGTGCATGAGCGCAAACATCGTCGTGCTCCCGAATCACTTCTGGTAGTGGCACAAGTATAGGCTCGCGCCGGAAAAGTGCTGGATCGCACTGGAATAAGCCGCCCTAATTCGTGTGTTCTGTGACATAAGCGAGTGGGATATTTCTCAAGATGCTGGACGAAAATTCACAGCAAGGCTAAAACGAGAGCATCCGCCGGAGAATGCAATGAATCCCCGCCAAGCTTTTTTCGCCTGCCTGGAGCGTTCACCCCCTGCGCTGTTCGAAGCTGCGCTGTGGATTGCCGCCGAACACGACGCCGCCGTGCAGCCGTTGCTGATCCTGCAGGAGCTGGGCCTGTTGCAACAGCAGGTCAGCCTGGGCATGCCGGTGCTGCCGGCCGATGAGCTGGGCCAACCGTTGCTGCGGCGCATGAACGACCTGGGGTTTGCCCAGGATGACTTCACCCCGTTGCGCCCCGCCGCCGCCTTGCTCGATAAGGTGCTGCAGCGCAAGCGCGGGCAGCCCCTGGCCATGGGCCTGATCGCCCTGGAACTGGCACGGCGCCTGGACATCCCCATGGTCGGGGTGAATTTCCCCGGTCACTTCCTGCTGCGGGTGCCCGGTGCCGATCACCTGCTCGACCCCTGCGGGGGCCGACGCATGTATCCCAATGACTGTCGCGACATGCTGCATCGCCAATATGGCCCGAATCTCAAACTGCAGGCCGAACACCTGCACACCGCCGAGCCCCGCTCGATCCTGCAGCGGCTGTCACGTAACCTGCGCCAACTTTACCTGGCCAACGACGAACCGCTGGCCGCCCTGGTGGATGCCGAGCGCGTACTGGAACTGGGCAACGCCAGCGCCGCCGATTACCTGGCACGCGCCAGCCTGTATCAGCGCCTGGACTGCCCGAGCGCCGAGCGCTTCGACCTGGAACACGCGTTGATGCTCAGCGAAGACCCGATCCAGCGCCTGCGCCTGACCGAGCGACTCGGCCATCTGCCGCCCAATGCCATCGTGCATTAAGACGCCTTCAAGCAAGCCACCGCCGAGCGCACCTGGATAATCAACAACGCTGCAATCCACAGAAAAAGAAAATCTGCTGCACCGGGATTGTAGGAGCGAGCTTGCTCGCGAAAAACGTCAACGATAACGCGTGCTTTCTGGATGAACGCGGTGCCTGTGAGTTTTTCGCGAGCAAGAGCTAGGCGCCCCCCTCGCTCCTACAGAGGGCGGTGTACGCTTAACTGACTGGCATTAAAGCTTGCCCCCCACCACTCCACGATGCGAAGCGAGCCGCTCTTGATCTTGATCTTAGGCGCCCCGTTAAACCACGCTGGCCGAACGCAGGCTTGAATCCGTGGGTAACCCGGCAGGACGCCGGGTTAGCC